>JAHRWB010000210.1 GCA_019090385.1 Pseudomonadales bacterium
ACCGACGGACTTTGCGGGCCAGTTATGGTAAACATGTTGGGAAATCCGGCACTTTGCAAACCCAGATATGTACGTGGCCCGTCCTGCCATTTAGCAGACAGTTTTTCTCCTTTACTACCCTGAATATCTATATTGTTGAGCGCGCCTACCATGCCATCAAAACCTGTGGCATACACCAAAATATCAAATTCATATTCACCATTTTCAGTGCGCAAACCTTTGGGCGTAATCTCCTGGATATCCCCTTTTCGCAAATCGACCAGACTTACATTGTCGCGATTAAAAGTAGCGTAATAATCCGTATCGATAATAGGCCGTTTGCAACCTATGGAGTAGTTCTTGGGTGACAAGCTATCCGCCACAACAGGATCATCGATCAACTCTTTCAAAGTCTCGTTATACAATTCACATGCAATCTTATTGGCTTCAGGATCTACCAATACATCTGAATAAGCCGACAAAATACCATAACCAAACTCCTTAACTTCTTCTCGACGCTGCTCCGGTGTCAGCTCCAATAATGTTCTGCTGCGTCTGCGTTTTACCGGTTTGGGCGCATCTATACTTGAACTATCGGTTTTTTTCTTGCGATAGGGAGAATAATAAACAATACCCCCCTGGGACGTGCGTTGACCTTCACGAATTTCAGCATAATCAGCCTTGGCCTTCTCCATATAGCCTTCTTCAAGGGGGCGGTTATTCGCTGGGAAGGCATAGGCAGGGCTGCGTTGAAAAGAGGTCAAATGTGCTGCCTGGGAAGCGATTACGGGAATGCTCTGTATCCCCGACGATCCTGAACCAATAATACCCACGCGTTTACCACTAAAATCCACTGCGTCCTTGGGCCACTTACCGGTATGGTAAATTTCTCCGGCAAAAGAATCTGCACCCTTAATTTCTGGTGTACTGGGCACACTTAAACAACCCGTTGCCATAATGCAATAGGGAGCAACATAAGTGTCCCCATCCTCTGTTTTGACTGTCCAGCTTTTATCCTGATCATCAAATACAGCCGAAGCAACACGCTTGTTGAATTCCATATCCCGACGAAAGTCAAAGCGATCAGCAACATGGTTCATATAGTTAAGTATCTCGGGCTGGCCGGCCATCATTTCCGTCCAGTCCCATTCCTGTTCCAGTTCCTTGGAAAAAGAATAGGAATATTCAACGCTGGGCACATCGCATCGGCAACCTGGATAACGATTCCAATACCAGGTACCCCCTACATCTGTGCCCGCCTCTATGACTTTTGTTTTTAGACCCAATTCTCGTAACTTATGTAACATGTACATGCCGGCCATTCCTGCACCAACAACCACTGCATCCAATTTCTGTAAACTACTCATATATTTTTCTCTTGATACTCTGAATCAGTTATGAGAATAAACCATGCTTTTCCACCTTGGCAAGGACGTGGTGATTAAGAGCGTATGATATATTCAAAGTGCAATTCTACTATCAACGACTTGGAGGAAACAAAATGACGTCATGGAATATTGGTGACATTAAAATAACAAGAATCGTCGATGTACTGGAAAACTGGGATCCGACAATGCTTATTCCAGATGCAACACCCGAAAACCTTGAACCGCTTTTTCCATGGCTGAAGCCACACTTCCTGAACGAAGACTGTACTATGCCGCTCAGCATCCACACTTTCGTCATTGAGGATGGAAATAGCAAAATTATTGTTGATACCTGTATAGGAAATGATAAGACACGCAGAATGCCCACCTGGAACCAAAGGCAGGGAGATTTCCTTCAACAGCTAAAAGCTATCAACGCTCCCCGAGAATCAATAGATTTTGTTCTTTGTACGCATTTGCACGTCGACCACGTGGGCTGGAATACCATGCGTGAAGGGGATAAATGGGTAACAACCTTCAGTAATGCCAAATATTTATTTGGTCGGAAAGAATGGGATTTCTGGAAAGATGAAGAAGATCCCTTTGAAAAAGAAACCAAGGATGATTCAATTTTACCCGTAATCGAGTCCGGACAGGTTGACCTGGTCAATATGGATCACAAAGTCACCAATGCAGTCAGACTGGTTCCAACTCCCGGCCATACCCCGGGCCATGTAAGTGTTCTAATTGAATCTCAGGGTGCCTCAGCAATCATCACGGGTGACCTATTTCACCACCCCTTACAATTCGCCCGACCCCATTGGAAAGATATTGCTGATGTAGACGGGGAGTTGGCGGAACAATCACGAAATGAATTTATGCAACAATATCAGGCCCCTACCCTGGTACTGGGCACCCACTTTGCCACACCCACTGCGGGCACTATAGTCAAGGACGGAAATAGTTTTAGATTTGACGTAGGCTAAATCACGATAAAAGCGCAATAAGACAGTATTTTCTCAGAGGCAGGTAGTTTATTCTCTACGGCTGGTAATAGTGCTATGGCACGAAAAAATATAACAAACGATCACTTTTGATTAACTTTAGGAGAACAAGGCTTATGGCACATATCAATCCACCCGGACTTCCGGTAGAGCGAGGAAAGGTCCATGAATTTGCCAACTCAATTGGCGCTGAAGAACCCCTCTACCATGACGAGGTAGCTGCAAAAGCAGCAGGTTTACCCTCTGTCGTTGCTCCGCCAACTTACACTTCCACCCAGGCATTCTTTGGCGAAAAAAATGCACCAAATATGTTTAAAGAACTTGGGCTAGACCTGCGTTATGTACTGCATGGCGGTCAGGAATTCTACTACGAACGTCCCATATTTGCAGGTGACATATTAACTGCGGAACCTGGCGAGACCAATATCACCACTAAGGAAGGTAAACGCGGCGGTAGTATGAAAATGGTCGATACCTTCACCAACTATAAAAATCAGGACGGTGAACTGGTTTTACGTGTTAAAAATACCCTGTTGCAAACAGCTGGAGTCGTAAAAGAATGAGTGACACATTTGAAAGCATCAAAACCGGTGACGAATACAGTTTTGTTAAAGAAAAATTTACCCGTACTGACTTTGTTCGATATGCCGGTGGTGGTGGTGACTTTAACCCCATCCATCATGACCAAACTTTTGCAGAAGCCGCTGGGCTACCCACCGTATTTGGAATGGGTATGTTAACCGCAGGTATTCTCAGCAGAGTGCCGGTCGAGTGGTTTGGAGCGACCGCACTAAAAAGCTATGGTATTCGTTTCCAGTCACGAATCTGGCCTGGCGATACGGTAACCTTTAAGGGTGTTGTAAATAAGGTCTATGATGAAGATGGCGTAAAACATGCTGATCTGGACTTGACCGCTACCACAGAAAAAGGTGAAGTATTGATTAAAGGGTTTTCTACCGTTAGACCCTGGTCTTCTTAAAAGGCATAATTTCAGCCTCATAATAAGCAAGCGGCAGGTCTAATCACGCTGCCGCTTTCTTCTATTTCCTCCGTTGTATTACCCTTCCAAAGCATCTTTCAAATTGCCAAAAAACCCGGTTGACGAGTGATCTGACTACACATAAACTCCAGTCAAAGGTCAACACTAAAATGGCCTATACAAGGCACTGAATTGCTTTGAGGTATACAGCAATTCGGGGTACATAAGTAATACGGTCAGGCATTAATACCTGGTATGAAGAAGGAGGTGAACCACAACCCACTAGTTTTACACAGGCAGTTTTGGGCTAATAAAAGCCCTGATCCAACAAGACGCTGACAGACAAAAACTGACAGGTAAAGCGAAATTTCAGCCCGGGCAACCAGGTGAAAATTTGCTGTAGCTTAACTCATAAAAAATATAAAAAGTTTAATGCTATCGTTGCAGGAGAA
>JAHRWB010000211.1 GCA_019090385.1 Pseudomonadales bacterium
TTATTAGTGGACTCACCAAGATGTACGAAAGTGGCCTAAAGATATCCAAATAAATTAGCTAAATATTTATAAACCAGAAATTATAAATCAGACACACACTTATGATATTACAAGATGAAGTTAAGTTCGGTTTTATTGGTGGTTTCCCTGACCCTGTGGAAGCCAGAGAAACTGTTGAGCTTGCGGAAGAATTGCAGTTTGACTCCCTATGGGTTGGAGATCACGTTGCCTTCCCTGTACCTATCCTGGATTCCATGCTGCAACTCGCACTGGCCTCCGCTTTTACCAGCAAATTAATGCTGGCGACGGGTGTTTTCCTTCTGCCACTGCGCAACCCGACACTGGTCGCTAAACAGGTCGCCACACTGGATAGAATGACCGGTGGCGATAGAGTCATATTCGGGGTAGGAATTGGTGGAGAATTCCCCAATGAATATGCCGCATGTGGTGTTGATGTAAAAGAGAGAGGTGCCAGACTAACAGCTGCCATTCCTGCACTAAAAGAATTATGGAAGAATGAGGAAGTTTCATACACCAGTAAATTTTATCATTTTGACAAGGTCAGAATGTTACCGGCACCTCCCACGGCTGGTGGGCCACCTATATGGTGCGGTGGCCGAGCCAAAGCAGCCCTGGACCGGGCTGCACGCATAGCTGATGGGTATATATCCTACGCTGTGAATGCCGAAATGTTTGCCGACTCGCTAAAGCGCATCGAGGAAGAAATGGAGCGCAATAAGCGTGAGCAAGCGTTTGGTACAGGACATTTATTGTTTGTCAGAATTGATGACGATTTTGAAACAGCGCATAAAATTGCTACCCAACACTTAAGCAATCGCTATGGAATGGATTTTACCAAACCTGCCAAAAGATATAGTGCATTGGGAAAACCGGCGGATGTCGCAAAGGTGATTGCGGGCTTTTACGAAGCGGGTGTTCGACATATTGTCCTGGATCTGGTCGGACCATTGGCCGAGCGCAAAGAACAACTAACCCGGTTTGCCAAAGAAGTCAGACCACTACTGCCTTTTTAAGGGATTTAGCCAGATACAGCAATGGAGAACCTATGAGTAACCCCGAAATAGAAGCATTCAAATCCTTACTGGGTGCCAGGAATCAAAGTGCAGAACCCAGCCTTGAAGAACAGCGTGCTGGATATGAAGCCATTGGCGGTGCCTTTCCGCTGGCAGATGATTGTGTATTTGAAGAAATCGAAACCAATGGTGTTAAATCTGCCTGGACTCGTGCTGGAGATGTAAGCGACAAAGTAATCATGTATCTGCATGGAGGCGGCTATGTAATCGGTTCCTTAACCACACACAGGCCATTGGTCGCTGATCTATCCAGGGCTAGCAACCGAAAAATGCTCGCGGTGGATTATCGCTTAGCCCCTGAGCACCCTTTCCCGGCTGCAGTGGATGATGCAGTCTCTGCCTATAGTTGGTTGCTTTCCCAGAATTATTCCGCAAATGATATTATCATTGCGGGTGACAGTGCCGGTGGCGGGCTAACAATTGCCACTATGCTAAAACTTAAAGAACAGGGAATCGCGCTTCCCCAGGCAGGTGTGTGCCTTAGTCCATGGGTAGACCTTGAAGCTATTGGCGATACGATGACGTCCAAGGCCAGTGTCGATCCTATGGTACAAAAGGACGGACTGCTACAAATGGCGGCGACTTACCTGGCTGGTGCCGATGCTCGAAATCCACTGGCAGCTCCCCTGTATGGCGACCTGGAAGGCCTGCCACCCCTTCTAATCCAGGTAGGTACATCAGAAACGCTGCTGGCTGATGCCCGGCGTCTGGCAATCAAAGCTATACAAGCAGGTGTCAATGTAAGCTATGAGGAGTGGCCAGAGATGGTACATGTATTTCAGCAATTCTCGCCATTGATCTCAGACGGATACCGTGCCATCACGCGAATTGGCAATTTTGCTAAACACCTTGACTCATTGCAAAAATAATGGAAAAAATAGACAACACATCGGGGTCCACGCCACGTGCAAACCCTTCACTGGAATTTAATCGAATGGGAACTGAAGAGGCATGAATATATCGGATAAAGCGGCAATCGTTGGAATTGCCGAGACAGAGTACGTGAAAGGCACAGAAAGAACAGCCGTGGATTTAATGCTGCATGCTGCTCGGGATGCCATACGGGAAGCCGGTCTTAGGCCGGATCAAGTAGACGGATTGTGTCCGCCTCCCGTCTACACAACATCTGAAGAGCTGGCTGCAAATCTGGGTATTCCGGTGTTGCGTTATGCGTCCACAGTCCACATGGGGGGTGCTAGCCCAACCACTGCAATTCAGAATGCGGCAACTGCCATCGCTTCCGGCGTAGCAGAAACCATTGTTGTTGTACTGGGTTGGAATGGCTACTCGGCCTTAAGGCCCAAACCCGGTCGCCCGCCTTCTCGTAAAATGGGTATGACTACCCTCGCTAATACCATGAAAGATTTTTATATTCCTTATGGTGTGATGCTACCCGTGCAAATGTATGCTTGGCTTGCTACACGTCACAAGCAATTATATAACGTACCTGATGAGGCCATGGGTGAGATTGCACTGGCTTGTAGACATCACGCTAGTATGAACGACAAAGCTTTTTTTAAAGACCGTCCACTAGATATGCAAGGTTATCTTGATGCCAGATGGATCTCTGAACCCTTCCGTCTGAATGATTGCTGTCTAGAAACCGACGGAGCTTGTGCGGTAGTGATTACTTCAGCAGAAAGAGCAAAAGACCTGCCAAATAAGCCCGTATATATTATGGGTGCAGCAGAGGGCCATCCTTATCCTGCCGATGATATAGCTTCTAGAGAAGACCTTTTTAAAATTGGATTATCCTACGCTGCTGAACGCGCCTTTGGCATGGCCGGTATCAAACCGACCGATGTAGACTTTCTGGAAGTTTACGATTGTTTCACTTATGTAGTATTGCTCCAACTTGAGGCCATGGGGTTTAGCGAGCGCGGTGCTATATATGACTTCGTTAAGGACGGCAATATTCAGTTAGGTGGTAAATACCCCCTGAATACTCATGGAGGCTTACTCGCAGAAGCGCACGTCTGGGGGTTAAATCACGTTGTTGAGGCCACGCGCCAATTAAGGGGCGAATGTGGAGAGCGTCAGGTAGCCAACGCAGAAATTTGTGCTGTAACCGGATGGGGCGACCTCGGTGACGGCAGCATAGCAATATTAAGGAACTAGATTATGAATCAATTACCACCACCAAAACCCGTAGATCCTATTAATGCAGAGTTCTGGAGCAGTTGCCAGGACAGCGTGCTGCGCTTTCAACGTTGCAAAGAGTGTGCGACGTTTCGACACTTGCCACGTTACATGTGCTACAAATGCGGCTCCTTTGACTATGAATGGACGCCTGTCAGTGGCAAGGGGAAGATTTATTCCTGGACTGCTACGCACCAGGTATTTCACCCCTCCTTTGATTTGCCTTCAGTTTCAATAATTGTAGAGTTTCCTGAAGGCATCCGTATGGTCAGTGTTATGCCCGGCGTAAAACCCGAAGAGATGGCGCTGGATAAAGAAGTTGAAGTAACTTTTAAATCTCTGAATGACGAGTTTGTTTTGCCCATATTTCAGTTTGCCAGCTAAGGTATAGGCAGTCTCCCCAGGGAGCTGCGCATGTTCAACGCGTTACACGATATTCACGATTTGGAGAGATAGACGAATGGCCTGGAATTACGGAGATATTTACACTGCAATTGGTGCAGTAAGTACCGAGGATCATCCGGCTCTCATACATTCGGGGCCCAACGGCTCCGAAGGTATAACGATTAGCTGGCCTGCTTTTATGAGCAGAACAAACCGACTCGCTCGTTTTTTACAAAATGCCGGTTTAAAACCCGATGCCAAAGTTGCGCATTACATGCGTAATGGACCTTCTTACATTGAATCCATGGTGGGTTCCTTTAAGGGACGGTTTGTACACGTTAATGTGAACTTCCGATATCTCGACGATGAGCTACATTACATTTTCGATAACTCCGACTCTGAAGCTATAATTTTCAGTGCTGAGTTTAGAGAGCAAGCAACTAAACTGCGGGAACGCTTGCCCAAAGTGAAAGTCTGGATCGAAGTCCCACCCACCGAAGAACCTGATGCAGCCGTGGCTGACTACGCAGTTTCATTTAATGAAATTGTAGCAAGTGGTGACGATTCTAATATAGACATCGAGCGTCGCGGTGATGATTTGCTGTTTATCTACACGGGTGGCACTACTGGAATGCCGAAAGGCGTTATGTGGGAACATGAAGCTATCTGGGCTGCTGGTGGTGGCGGTGCCTCCCCTTCTCACCCTGAACAAAAACGCCCGGCAACCGCAGAAGAACACGCCGAGCGCATTGGTAAATCACCTTTTAGACCCAGAATTCTGGCTGCATGCCCGTTGATGCATGGCACAGCTATGCTATCTGCTTTGGGTGTACTCAATTCAGGTGGATGTGTTGTAACCGTGCCCGAACACAGCCTTGATAGTGAAGCACTTTGGAACACCGTAGAGCGTTATCGTGTGACCAACATGGCCATAGTCGGTGATGCTTTTGCCAAACCATTGCTCAAGGAATTAGATGAAAATCCGGGTCGCCATGATATTAGCAGTCTCAGAAACATGCTTTCGTCAGGTGTTATGTGGAGTCCAGAGGTTAAAAACGGATTACTCCAGCATAACAAAAATCTGGTCATGCTGGATTCCTTCGGTGCATCCGAGGCAATCGGTTTTGGCGTGGCAAAAACCAGCAAAAATGGTGCGTCTAAACCGGCTAAATTTCAAATTGGTGCCTCCTGTAAAGTTTTCACGGAAGATCATAAGGAAGTAGAACCAGGTAGTGGAACACCGGGTTTTATTGCCCGCAATGGCCCCATACCCGTTGGCTATTACAAGGACCCTAAAAAGTCTGCTGAAACCTTTCCGACCATTGATGGTGTGCGCTATTCCATTCCTGGAGACTGGTGTACAGTAGAAAAGGACGGCACATTGACCTTGTTAGGACGCGGTTCCGTTTGTATCAATAGTGGTGGTGAAAAAATCTACCCGGAAGAAATTGAAGAGGTCTTAAAAATACATCCGTCAATTGATGATTCCCTGGTTGTAGGTATTCCTGATGAAAAATGGGGCCAGGCGGTAACCGGCATTGTTAAACTGGTAGGCGGCCAATCGCTTGATGAACATGAATTGCGTGAACATGTCAGAAAGCATCTGTCCGCTTACAAGATACCGAAACGGATTATCGTAGCAGAAGCGCCTTTAAGGGCTGCAAATGGCAAAGCGGATTATAAAACCGCAACAAATTTTGCCATAAGCACTCTGGACAGTTAACCAACTGTCCAGAGCCATTGCGTCACTCCAGTTTACTCTGGGGTGCCGCCAAACCCTGCCAACATTCCACCATCAATGAGGAACTCCCCACCGCTGGAGTAGTTGCTATCGTCAGAAGCCAGGAATAACACCAGCCTTGCGATATCTTCCGGCTGGCCAATTCTGCCTAAGGGAACCTTGTTAAACATGTTGCCGCCACTGGACTCACCACCTGTCCCTAAATCCTCAACCATTTTAGTTTGCACACCGCCTGGATGTATGGAATTTACGCGAATGCCAAATTGCCCCAGCTCCAGTGCCGCGACTTTTGTCATGCCCCTAACCGCAAATTTACTGGCCACATAAGCCGTGGCAAATGTCATGCCTACTAAGCCATCAATGGAGGATATATTGACCATTGAGCCCCCCCCAGCTTTTTTCATGGACCCAGCTACAGTTTTCATACCCAGGAAAACACCAACCTGATTGACATTAATTACCTGCATATATTCTTCAAGCGGAGTCTCTGTTAATTTGCCAAGCTTCAGAATGCCAGCGTTATTAACCAGTATTTGTACGGCTCCAAATTGATCTTCTGTGGCAGCCAGGACCGATAACCACTCATCTTCATTGCAAACATCGTGATGCATATATTTGGCATTTTCACCCAGCTCCCTCGCCAAGGCTTCCCCTTCACTGTCCAGTACGTCAGTTAACATGACCCTGGCACCTTCCTGTATTAGTATTTTTGCCTCTGCGGCTCCCTGCCCCCTGGCTGCCCCGGTTACAATAGCGACTCGACCTTCAAGCTTGCCCATACTGCTCTCCCAAATTATAGTTTTGATTAGACTAAACACTGTATGAGTTCTACCAAATATTATCAATAATCAGCGCTCTGCCTTGTGTTTCGATAGCATGAATGTAAATATATTTACAAATATCCGGTGAAAGAACATATATGAATTTTCTCGAAACATTTTCTGGCAAACAAGTAAATCCAGGAAACTGGCAGTTTGATCTGGAAGAGCGATTTAACGGTGCATTTGGGGGTACAAATGGAGGCGTTCTCGCTGCTGTGGCTGTACATGTTGCCCGACAGGAATCCTCGGGAAGGCGACCCACGTCGGTAGACGCACGCTTCATTCGCGGTTGTCCTCCAGGTGCTTCCAGAGTGGAAGTTACCAACCTGAATCAGGGGCGAACTTTAAGCGTATACAGCGTCGATATTATTGGCAAACACGGTAAACTTTGCACTCGTGCCGGCGTCACCGTGGCTGCTGCCGAACAGCTGGCCACCCAGGTTTCTGAGAACATACAGCAGGATCCACCCGACTATACAGATGACGAGGCAAGCGCTTGGGTTCACCCACCAAGTTTTAAAGTCCCGCTAATCGATACTTTTCGTCCCTCTGCCTGCCATCAGGGTATCTGCTCCACAACGCAAATCACTATTCCCTGGCAGGAATCCAATACCGCCGCAGAAGCGGCCTGTGTAGTATCCGATATATCCGTCGGCCCTCCTGTTGGACGGGCGGTCAAGGGCCGGGCCAGTATTCCCAACCCGGATTTAACGCTAAGATTTTCGTCAGCACTCGATGCCGGCGAGCTGGTTCAAGCGCGCTGTGAATTAGTCGATCTTAATCTGGGCCAAGCAACAACCAGAATTGACACTTGGAGTGCAAACATTCTCTTGGCAGTAGGCGTATCTACCACCACCTGCATACCCCAGTAAAAAACAAACTATCAATACCACCCTCGAGGAGAACACTTACATGAGTAAATTCGGTGATTATTTAAATATCAATGTCGACATCGATGATGATTACGTCGCAACTGTAGAAATGGACAATGGTGAGCTCAATCACTTTGATATGGACATGCTGATCTCACTGGCTGATTGCTTTGATGATTTAGACAAGGAGGCTAGTTGCCGGGTGCTTTTATTGTGCTCTACCGGCCGTGCTTTCTCTGCAGGAGCCAATTTCCAGGGCGGTAGCACCACGCCAAAGGGACTTGATAATTCTGGCAGAGGTCATCTATATGATCAGGCAGTAAGACTTTTTTCAAATAAAAAACCTATTGTAGCAGCTGTTAATGGCGCGGCGATTGGTGGAGGATTGGGCTTGGCTCTGGTACCTGATTTTCGCGTAGCCTGTCCGGAAGCCAGGTTTTCTGCCAACTTTACCCGTTTGGCTATTCATCCAGGGTTTGGCCTGAGTTATACCCTGCCCAAGCTGATTGGTCAGCAACATGCCTATGACATGTTTTATACCGGAAGGCGTGTAAAAGGTGAAGAGGCCCATAGCATGGGGCTGGTCGACCGTCTGGTACCCAAAACCGAATTGCTCGCCGAAGCCCACAGCCTCGCAAAAGAGCTGGCAATCAGTGCTCCTCTGGCTATCGTTTCACTACGTGAAACACTGAGAAAAGGATTACCAGAAATGGTAAAAGCGGCGACTGACAGAGAACTGAGTGAGCAAAACTGGCTATTTAAATCTGCCGATGCCAAAGAAGGTGTAGTTGCGATGGCAGAGCGCAGAAACCCCAATTTTTCTGGCAAATAGGAACACTTATGAGCCTGACCGCTAGTTTATTTGAACTGACAGAAGAGCAGCGTCTGCTTCAGGATACCATTCGGAAATTCGCCCGCGAAACGGTCGCACCTCGTGCACAGGAAATCGATGCTTCTGCCGAATATCCCCAGGATATGTTTGAGGCATTGAAAAAACTACAAATGTTTGCCTTACCATTTCCTGATACCTACGGGGGTGCCAACAGTATTCTTATGTCCTGCATTGCAGTGGAAGAGCTGGGGAAAATCTGCTACAACACAGCCTACCTTCTAATCGTGCAATGGGTGCCCTTTGGGGCAATATTAAAAGCCGGCAATGACGCGCAGAAAGCCCGTTTTCTACCCGGGCTTGCCAGTGGAGAATTACGCTCGGCTATTGCAGTAACTGAAGCAGGTGGCGGTTCTGATGTTGCAGGAATCACCACGCGAGCAGAGCGTACCGATGGCGGTTATATACTCAATGGCAGCAAGGTATTTTCAACCAACTCAGCCATTTCTGACTTTGTCATTGTCGCGGCTAAAACAGACCCTACAAAAAGGCATGCGGGTATTTCTGTTTTTATCGTAGAAAAAGGAACACCTGGATTTACCGTAGGTCCATCTGAGAAAAAGATAGGTTCGCGCGGCGTACCCTCCTCACCGCTTTATTTTGACAATTGCTTTATACCTGAAGAACTGATGCTGGGCGAAGAAGGCAAAGGTTTCCAGGTAGTTACCGAGGCGTTCAGCCGAAGCCGACCTATTATCGGTGCCCGGGGTGTTGGTCTTGCACAAGGTGCTTTGGATCTGTCACTGGCATATGTTAAAGAGCGGCAAGCCTTTGGGCAGTCTGTGGCCGACTTCCAGGGAATCCAATGGATGCTTGCTGACATGGCCACACAAACTGAAGCTGCACGACTGCTTGTTTATAAAGCAGCAGCAGCAGTTGACGGTGGATTAAGCGGAAAAGCCTTGGCGCCAGTCGCGGCAATGGCAAAGTATTACGCTACAGATGTGGCCATGAAAGTAGCTACTGACGCCTTCCAACTATTCGGCAGTGCTGGTGTATCAACTGACAATCGAATTGAACAATATTTTAGAGATGCTAAAGTGCTGCAAATTATAGAAGGTACCAATCAAATTCAGCGCAATATTATTGGCAAACATCTAGTTAAAAACTAGCGTATCAACGAAACAAGCAGGATAGAATATTAATGAGCAAAATACGCACAGTCGGATTGGGCATGGCCTGGGACGAATTAATTCAGGGCGATGTATTTAAAACCATTTCCAGAACCGTAACCGAAACCGATTTGGTTAATTTCATAAACACTACTGGAATGGTAGAAGTACTTTTCACCGATGCCGATTACGCAAAGGAACATGCTCCCGGTGGAGGCAGACTGGTTCCTGGTGCTCTGGTTTATTGCATGGCTGAGGGGCTCTTGGTTCAAGCTACCTTACAGCATACCGGCCTTGCTTTTCTGGAAATGTCCTTTGAAGTTAAAGGTCCCACCTTTGTAGGCGATACCATTTATGTCGAAGTAGAAGTTCTCATGTCGCGTGCAACCTCCAAAACCCCAGACCGGGGTATTATTAAAACCAGAAATCGCATTCTCAATCAGAAAGGCGAAGAACTTATCGTATACGAGCCTGTTAGAATGGCCGCAGGTAGCGCACTGAAAAATGCCTGAGTCCTTCTTCGGCCAAGCGGGATAGTTTCCGGCTTGGCCAAGCGACTTAGCTTAATTCTTCAGTACGTAGAAGGCGCTAGTTAAGAACACCGATTTTATAAATAGTATGAATCAGCAAATAGCACCGGTCGATTAATTTTCGCTTTTTAGCTGGCGTGTTAAACAGCGATGAAAATGCTGTAAAGCGGGTTCATTTCGTCCAAAAACTAAATTATCATCTCTGATTGAAAAATCTTTCTGGATCTTTTCTGCCAGTGGAAAATCTTCTTTAAGCACCGTCGCCATCAACAGATCCATATTTTTAGCCCAATATTTACGAGCGGAATCTGAACTCGGTGCCTCAGGCGTATAAAGAGATACATGCATCCTGGACTGATTAGGGCCGTCACCCGGGTAAACACGCCAGGTTTCAAGATGATCCCCCTGCATGATAAATACTGTATTGGGAAACAACACATACACTATAGCCGTGTGCTCAATCAAACTCAGTTGATCCGGTGCAACACTGCGTAATTGTTCAATGGTTTTACGTACCGCGATCATGCGGAGATGATTCCCCATGGGGTCAAAAGTAGTCAAATTGTTGTGCAAGATAGGTGCGATGGTTTCTCGATGTAAAGTATTTAAATGATATGTTTCCAAAAAGGTATCAATCACGATCTTCCAATTTATATCTGCGACTAATACCCTACTTTCAAAATGGTGGTAGTCGGCGATATTGAAGGCATTCAGGTCACGCTCAAAACCAGACATAAACTCTGTGGGAACTATGTCTTGACCCGCTTCAGGTTTTACGAAAACCAAACCACCATATTCAATCACTGGCAATTTGATCAGTCCGTAGTCACTTTTATCCAGCCCGGTAAAGCCTTCATTGAAGGGCACGGATGTTAAATCCCCGGAATCGGCAGCATAACTCCACGCATGATACGGACAACGCAACTGGCGTAATCCACTGCCAGTATCACAAGCTAATCGAGCCCCTCTATGACGGCAAATATTAAGATAGGCCGCCACCGTAGAATCAGATTTTCTAACAACTATGATCGGTGTTCCTGAAAAATCATCGCAATGATAGTCCCCGGGCTCGGGTATCTCACAGCTTAAACAAACTAGCAACGGAAATTTTCTGAACAATAATGACCGTTCATTTGCATCGACATGAGCTGAAACATAGTCCTGAGCAGGCTGTTGGTAAATGTCTTTCGCCAGATCGGTCGTGTTATTATCCTTTAACGTAAATATGCGTTTGGTAATATCATATTGAACCTGTTGTTCCACGAAATACTCTCCTCAACTGATACTACTTAAACACCGGCTCGCGTTTTTCCTGAAAGGCCGCCAGTCCCTCAGCAACATTTTCACTGAGTAACATGGGCACAGCAATTTTCTGCTCCAGAGCCAGCGAGTCAGACAAACTCAAAGCCGCCCCATCGCGTGCCAATTGTTTCATTGCAGCCAGCCCTTCCGGGTTCCGGCTTGTTAGCTTATTAGCATATGCCAGGGTTTCACTACTAAGTTCCGCCGCGGGAACGATTTTATTAACCAGCCCCCACTCACACGCTTCCTTCGCCGTTAACCAACGTGCCGAATACATTAAGTCCAGCGCCCGCCTGACCCCTACTATCCTCGGCAGTCTTTGCGTGCCACCCCAACCGGGAACCAAACCATATTGTGCATGCTGACAACCAAATTGCGCTTTTTCTGCAGCGAATACCACATCAAGGCTCATCGCCAGCTCCATCCCACCTGCCAAACATAGGCCATTTACTTCCCCAATAATGGGCAATACTGAGGCCTCCATTTTTTGCATAACGGTATGTCCGTATGCAATAAATTTATCCAGCGTCTCCTGGGCCTTACTATGTTCCTGTACTTCAGTAAGGTCCGCACCGGTGCAAAAATGTTTGCCTGCTGCTCTGAGAATAATTGCCCGGACATCAGAATCCTGCTCCGCTCGCGTCAAGCCAGAATCTATCCCAGCAAGCAGGGCAGTGGAAATGCAGTTAAATTTATCCGGGCAGTTTAAGGTAAGTACTGCCACCTGGTTTATTTTTTCGTATGTAACGGCTTCACTCATATATGACTACTCCTTAATCCTTGCTCGTAACAGCAGTAACAATCGGCTTAGCCAATCATGCTATACCCACCACTGACGCTGAGCACCTGGCCTGTGACATGACCTGCCACTGCGTTAGAGGACATAAATAATACAGCATTGGCCAGATCACTGGGTCTACCCAGTTTTTTCAATGGCAGGGAAGCGGCAATTTTACCAAACTGGTCTTCGGTAAACATCGCATTACGATCGGCCCACATACTACCACCGCTGACTTCCTCATCTTCATAGGGAACCGTAACACCCGGGCAAACCACATTGCAGCGCACGCCATACCGACCGTTTTCTTTGGCAATTGTTTTCATAAAACTATTGATACCGGCTTTCATGCCACCATAGACTGCCTCCCGTGGCTCTCCCTGGCGACTGGCATCAGAACTGATAGAAACAATGGCACCACCGGTTTTGGCTATGTGCTCCAATACGGTATAGGTGCAATTCAACATTCCGACAAAATTAATCTGAATGATCTTATTCCAGAACTCCGGCGTAGTTTGGGAAAAGAACATAAGGTCATCCCAACCCACATTATTCACCAACACATCCACACCGCCATATTCAGATACGGCCTTGCCAACCATATTCTGCACCTGGTTCATATCAGTGATATCTGTTTTAACAATCTGAACACCTGCCGCACCTAATTCCCGAGCCTGATCCGCTACCTTTTCTGCTGCTCAACATCCAGTTCGGCAACGGTGATATTTGCACCTTCACGTGCAAAACCCAGCGTGATAGCCCTACCAATATTTGATGCTCCCCCGGTAACGATGACAGATTTTCCTGCAAGCTCCAGATCCATAACTCAATCTCCTAAATGTTCTTGTTAAATATTCTTGTTAAGTGTTTGCGCAAAAATATGTACTGAAATTAATGCCAGCATTTTGCCACGCAGCTATCTACCCAAAACCGCTAAGCTATCTACCTAAAAACCGCTAAGCTATCTACCTAAAAACCGCTAAGCTTTCTACCTAAAATTACTAAGTTTACTAGCTAAGTATCAAAGAGAACTCAATACGGCACTGCCACTCGCCCTATTTTTTCCCGGGCGATTATCATCTTCTGAATTTGTTGAGTCCCGTCACCTATCTGTAAACCCAGCACATCGCGCAACCTTTGTTGATGCGGCAGCTCTCGGCTATAACCATAATGCCCATGTACCAGCAAGGCGTTATGTATAGCATCAAAGGCAACTCGCGGAGCCCACCACTTGCACATCGCCGCTTCAGATGTATGGGGTTCGCCCTTGTCACGCAGCCACAAGGTTTTGTAGCACAGTAATTTAGCCGCATATAACAATGTTTCAGCTTCAGCAAGTGGTTCAGTAACTCCCTGAAAGCGGGCTATCGGGCCACCAAATGCTTCTCGCTCCTTAACATACTCCCAGGCTTCGGAAATGGAGGCTTCCGCACAAGCAATACATTGCAACCCGATTAATGCACGACTGTAATCGAAACCTCTCATGACTACTCTGAAACCCTGATTTTCCGGACCAATCATCGCATCAGCCGACACAAATACATCATCAAAAAAAACCGAACCCCGGCCTACAGCATTCGATCCCAGGTCGTCAAAACGCGTGGTACTGACACCCTCGGCATCCATGGGCACCAAAAAAGCCGAGATACCGCCTGCCCCATCAGAATCTCCGGTACGCCCAAAGACGACTATTTCACTGGCTTGATCGGCCAGCGAAATAGAGGTTTTTTCACCATTTAAAATGTAGCCCGAACCAGATTTTGTGGCGCGAAGGCTCAGGTGGGCAGCGTCTGAGCCACCCCCGGGTTCGGTCAAACCCAGTGCAACAATAGTTGTACCGGCACAGATACCAGAAACCACTCGCTGGGCTATTTCTTCAGCAGCATGTTGTGCAATCAACGTCCCCATGAGAGAGCCGATAAGCTGTATATAGGATACATTGAAGTCAGCCCTGGCAACTTCTTCTATCGCAATACCCGCTGTTACACTGCTTAAGCCCATCCCGCCAAATTTTTCAGGCAACTCTGGACCTATCATACCCAATGCCCCCATTTCCATGCATATAGCCTTGTCAATGGTCCCATTTACTTCGCGCTGTTGGTAAAGTGGCGCCAACTTATCGGCCCCAAAGCGGCGAATTGTTTCCTGAAATATTATTTGTTCCGATGTGAACGAAAAATCCATCGCACTCCCCTTACAACTTATTTGGCAAATTTTCTAAAATCTGGTTTGCGTTTTTCAGCCAACGCTTCAACACCCTCTCTAGACTCGTCAGAATCGTAGTACATTTTCAGGGATACAAAACCCTGATTTCCAATGCCTCGTATATGTTCGCTGTCCGCATTGAAACTGCGCTTGGCAATTAACAATGCTGTGGGGCTTTTTTCCATAATTTCTGCACACCAACTCTCTACCTCGGCATCCAGTTGATCATCTGCTACACAAATATTGGCCAAACCCATATTAAAAGCATCCTGACCAGAGTAGCGACGACACATATACCAGATCTCCCTCGCCTTCTTTTCACCCACTACTCGAGCGAGGTAGGCTGTACCATAACCCGGATCAACGGAACCCATTTTTGGTCCAACCTGGCCAAATACTGCACTCTCTGAGCAAATTGTCATATCACACAGTGTCGCAAGTACATTGCCTCCACCGATGGCATAACCCTGAACCCGTGCGATGACAGGTTTTGGCACGTCTCGAATGGCCGCATGTAAATCTTCCACAGGCAAACCAATCAAGCCCCGGCCATCATAATTTCCGTCATGGGCAGATTGATCGCCCCCGGTACAAAAGGCCTTGTCTCCGGCTCCTGCAAATACGATTACTCCAATCTCAGGGTTGTAACCTGCTTTATTAAATGCCTGTATGAGTTCCTCACATGTGGTACCACGAAAAGCATTATAGACTTCTGGACGATTAATCGTAATCCACGCCGCCCCGTCCCGCTCTTCATATAGGATATCTTCGTAACTCAATGTAAACCTCCCCGGTTATTAGCTTATTCATCTGTAACTCTACATTATCTCTAGCCGAATTGACCGCATTTCTAGCCAAGTTACCTTCAAACATGAAGCAGCTGGAAGCGCATTACTATACTATTGCCTATTTCTCTGCTGCCTGTTATTTTTTAAATTATTGAATGGCAACAAACTACAATCGAGACTTCATCGAGTATTCAAAGAGACTTCATCGAGTATTCAAAGAGACTTCAAAAGAGATTTAACGAGAGAGACATATGACTAATACAAAACAACAGCAATCCGGCAGCTCCTCTGAGGAGCAGTATGACGCCATAATCATCGGTGCAGGTATGGCCGGCTTATATCAAGTGCATACCCTGCAAAAAGCAGGCCTTTCAGTTCATGTATTTGAGACGGGATCTGGCGTAGGTGGCACCTGGTACTGGAATCGCTACCCAGGTTGTAAATTTGACTCAGAAAGCTATAGCTATGGCTTCTCATTCTCTAAAGACGTACTGGACGAATGGGAATGGAGCGAACACTTTGCCCGCCAGCCGGAGACAGAGCGCTATTGCAACATGATCGCAGACAAATTTGATCTGCGCAAAAACATCGAATTCAATAGCAGAATTAAATCTGCCCAATTCAATGAAGAGCAACAACGCTGGGAAATTGAAACCGAGCAGGGGAAAAAAGCCAGTGCAAAGTTTCTGATAACAGCCGTTGGTCCCCTCTCTGCCCACACCATGCCTAATTATAAAGGCATGGACAGTTTTAAGGGCGGATCCTGGCATACGGCCAGATGGCCTAAAGAGAGCATCGACTTCACCGGCAAGCGCGTTGCCGTAATTGGTACTGGTGCAACAGGTGTACAGGTCATACAGGAAATGGCTCATATGGCCGAGCATCTCACCGTTTATCAGCGTAATCCAAACTGGTGTGCACCTTTAAATAATGCCCTTATTTCTAAAGAAGAACAGAAAGAAATAAAAGCCGGCTATCCGAAAATGTTTGAGAAGTGCAACGAAACCCATGGCTGCTTTATACACGCGCCTGACATGCGAAGTGTATTCGATGTCAGTACAGAGGAGCGAGATGCGCTATATGAAAAGCTTTATACAGACCGCGGGTTTGGTATCTGGGTTGGCAGCTTCTTCGATACCATGTTTGATGAAAAGGCCAACGAATCACGCAGTGAATTCGTAGCCAATAAAATCCGCTCTAGAGTAAAAGACCCAGCACTTGCTGAAAAACTGATTCCCACCGATCATGGCTTTGGTAATAAACGCGTGCCTTTGGAAACCAATTATTATGAAGCATACAACCAGGACAATGTGGACCTGGTTGATCTGAGAGTAACACCTATACAAGAAATAACACCTAAAGGTATTAAAACGGCCGCCGGCGAGCTGGAGTTTGACTATATCATCTATGCTACAGGGTTTGACCCCGTTACCGGTGCCCTGAATCGTATTGATATCACGGGAAAAAATGACGTAAAACTGAAAGATAAATGGAGTGAAGGCCCCTTAACATACCTGGGTATACAAAGTGTTGGTTTCCCAAACTTTTTTACCCTGGTCGGACCTCATAATGCCGCCACCTTGTGTAATATCCCCAGGTGCATTGAGCAAAATGTTGATTGGGTAACTAACGCAATCAATTATGTGCAGGCACATTCGCTCAAGCAAATGGAGCCCAAGCAGGAATCAGAAACCACGTGGACTGCGGAAGTCCTCGAGGCAGGTTCTCAATCGCCCTTTATGCGTGTTAATTCCTGGTTGTCTGGCATCAACTCCAATGTGCCAGGCAAACAAAAGCGCTCCTTCCAGGTATATGCCGGCGGAGCACCTGCCTACCGAGGCTACTGTGAAGCGGAAGAGGAAAATAACTACTCAGGATTTGAATTGAGTTAATGGTCAGTTAATAGCCTCTTTAGGAAAAACCACAAAGCGCCTGTATATACATACTATATACAGGCGCTTTCGTTTTGCTTAGCTACCTTTTTCTACAACTGCTTTTTTTCTACAACTGGCAGGATCATAAATGCCAATTCAGATGACTGACTTGGTGACAAGCGCCAGCCAGCCGATATAATGTATTGTGGCATACAAAATTAGCGAGTTTGATTATGAGATTTGGATTATCAGAAGAACAAACCATGTTGGGCGACATGCTCAACAAATATTTGGAGGCCGAGTCTTCGTTGGACGTCATTCGGGAGTCCTGCGATAACACGCCGCATCACAATGAAAAAATCTGGTCTGGGCTATTGGCTCAGGGCGCGCACACTATTTTAATACCTGAAGAGTATGGTGGTGCCGGGCTAAGTATGCTGCACTCAGAAACAGTGTCCGAAGTTTTAGGTAAACATATAGCGCCTGTTTCGTACCTAAGCAACGCCGTCCTTTCTCCCCTGGCAATTACTCTCGCCGCCAGCGATTCTCAAAAAGAGTTGCTATTACCTGGCCTGGCAAGCGGCGATGTCAGTTATGGCATTGGTCTCACTGACGCAATCGTAAATAGAGAAAACACCAACCTGGAAATCACTAATGGTAAAGTTAACGGGGTCTCTACCTTCGTAATAGGTGGGCAAACCGCTGATAAACTCATACTTGGTAAACCCGGCACCTTATTGTTAGTAGACAGTAATGCAGAAGGGGTGACTATCAAGCCCATGATTACCGTGGACAAAACCCGGGATTTTGCTGTTGTTACACTTGAAAATGCGCCCTGTGAGGTGCTCGGAAAGGAAGGTAGCGCCGCACAAGCAATGCAAAAACTACTCAATGCCGGCCGCATAAGCATCGCAGCAGATACAATGGGTGCTGCAGATGCGATGTTTAACCAAGCGCTGGAATACAGCAAAGAGCGGTTCCAATTCGATCGGCCTATTGGCTCCTTTCAGTCTATCAAGCATATTTTTGCGGAAATGGTAACGGAGTTAGAACCCTGCCGCTCCCTGCTCTGGTACGCAGCCCACGCCTTTGATGAAATAGAAGATGAAGCAACGTTACTGGCTTGTCACTCCAAAGCACACATTGCTGAAGTAGCCAAGACCATTGGCAGGGCCACTACCGAACTCCATGGTGGTATGGGTTTTACTGATTTGCTGGGATTACATTTCTGGTTTAAACGCATCGAAGTTAACCGCCAGTTATTAGGTGGTCCGGAAATTCAACGTCACTTTGCCGCTGTTGTCCAAGGTTGGGCTCCAGAAGCAATCACTGCAGCTTAAGGAAAAATCACTATGGAATTAACTTACGGTCCTGAATATGATGACTTCCGAGCTGAAGTTCGTAATTTTTGTGCTGTCGAAGGCAAGAGAAACAAATTTGGCGCCATGAAAATGGGAGAAGCCAGACCTAACCAGCTTGCTGTGGATTGGCAGGGAAAATTAATCGAGGCAGGCTACACTGCGCGAACCATACCCAAAGAATATGGAGGGTTTGGCGCAAAGCCGGATATCATTAAGAGCCTGATTATTTCGGAAGAATTTGTAAAAACAGGTACACGCGGCGGAATTCAAAACCAGGGTATTTCTATGCTGGTACCTACGTTAATTGAAGTGGGAACCGAAGAGCAAAGGCAAAAATATATCAAGCCCACCATCAATGGAGAAATGATCTGGGCCCAGGGTTATTCCGAACCTGGCTCAGGCAGTGACCTTGCCAGCCTGAAAACAAAAGCGGTTGTTGATGGAGATATGTTTGTCATCAACGGGCAAAAAATTTGGACCAGCTCAGCCCAGTTTGCCGACATGTGTTTCATTCTGGTTCGCACCGAGCCTGATGAAGCAAAACATCACGGCATCAGCTATCTGTTGATGTCTATGGATGACCCCGGCATAGACGTACGGCCCCTGGTCACAATGACCGGCGAAGCATTTTTTAATGAGATGTTCCTCACTGATGTAAAAACTCCCGTAACCAGCATCGTCGGTAAACGTGGTGAAGGCTGGCGAATAGCCAACGTCACACTAAAATACGAACGCGGCATGATAGGCGGTTCAGGTGGTTCGTCAACGGGTATACGCGGCCTGGCAGACATGATGCATACAGAAACCTTGTCCGGAGTACGTGCCATTGATCTACCCGTCTACCGGGATAGACTATTAAAATTACAGGGCCGCGCCTTAGCCAACAAATATCACGGTCTACGCTTGCTTTCTAACGACATTAACAAGACGGGAACTGCGGTAGAAGGCCTGATTATCAAGCTTTCCGCTACCTATCTTGCTCATGATATATATGCCCTGGCCGTTGACGTCATGGGCGAGTTCGGCACGCTATATGATGATAGTATTTACAAGCGTCAAAAAGACTGGATGAAACAATATATTGGGTCCTTCATGGGTATCATTGGTGGAGGCACATCGCAAATACAAAAAAATGTCATTAGTGAACGCGGCTTGGGACTACCACGAGAACCACTCGTAAAGTATGACCAGAATGGCTGGGATCTACTAAAAAAATAACAATATAGTATAAGGGGAATTTTATGGCAGATGGACTTTCAGCAGATCTGGTAGGTACAGAATTTGCACCTGCAACTGTATCCTGGACTGACAGAGACGTAATGCTTTACGCGCTCGGAGTTGGTAGTCAAACAGAAACAGAACTGGATTTTTTATACGAAGGGCACGGACCTAAAGTTCTACCAACCTATGCCGTCATTCCGGGTATGAAGGCCATGGGCAGTATTAATAAATACGTTTCTCTGCCCATAGCCAGAATGCTACATGGCGAACAGGGGATTACTCTGCACCGCCCTATCCCACCCAGTGGAGAATTTACTCTCCAGGGGCGAATCTCAGAAATATGGGACAAAGGAGAAGGTAAGGCTGCGGTCATCGGCGTAACTTCAGACTGCTCTGACTCTAACGGTTTGCTGTTTTCAACACACTCTACACTTTTTTTGATTGGCGGCGGCGGCTTTGGTGGAGAGCGAGGCCCTTCCACCAGCAAAACTAACCTGCCGCCGGATAGAGCGCCTGACCATGAAATTACCCAACATATAGGTAAAGATCAGGGTGCCTTGTACCGACTTAGCGGCGACAGAGTAGCATTGCACATTGACCCTGAATTTGCCCGCAAAGCGGGCTATGATAAACCCTTCGCTCACGGCTTGTGCACCTTTGGATTCGTCGGCCGAGCAGCGCTGTCAGCACTGTGTGGCGGAAACCCTGCACAATTTAAGTCCTTTAGCGGCCGCTTTGCCGAAAGAGTAGAGTTTGAAGATGCAGTGACTACAAAAATTTGGGTGACTGCGCCCGGCGTCGCAATCGTGCAAAGTGCAAACCAACATGGCAAAGTCGTTCTGTCCCAGGCCAGAGTCGAGTTTGCCAGCACCTAAACAGACACCCTGGATAATGGTGTCTGAACTGTGGCCCTGGTCCCAAAGGGTAGTGGATTATCAACAGCACAAGTAGGAGAGAATCATGACTCGCATGCCAGCCCTTAGCCTAGCGGCCATGCCAGGTCGGCGTAAGGCGACTATTGAACTCGCCACAGAAATAGAAAATCGTGGGTTTACCGGTATATACGGACCCAGTCTCGGCGATTCGCTAGCACTTTGTGAAGCCCTTGCTTTTGCGACTAAGGAAATAACCTTTGGCACCACCATAATGCCGATTTATTTTAGGCAGGTAGTGGATTATGCCAGCACTGCCTCTTTCATCCATGAAATCTCGAATGGGCGCTTCAGGTTTGGCATCGGTGTCAGTCATGCCCCCATGTTGCAGTCCCGTGGCCTGGACGCAGGGAAACCCTTAAGCGACACCCGACGCTTTGTAGAAGAACTTCGTGCTGTACCACGCGTAGGTGAACTACCGCCTATTATTCTGGCAACACTGCGCAAGAAGATGATTGGACTCTCTGAGGAAATATCCGAAGGCATGGTATTTGCCAATGCCTCCAGATCTCACATGTCCGAGTCTTTAAGCAAACTGTCAACCCAGGTTCGCAATGATGATAATTTCTTTATTGGCGACATGATCCCGACTTGTATCAGTGACGATATTGAAGCCGCAAAAGCAGTGAACAGAAAAACTCTGTCCTCCTATGCGATGCTGCCCAACTACAGAAATTACTGGAAGGAAGCCGGTTATGTAGAAGAAATGGAAGGCATAGAGAATGCTATTAAACATGGTGATACCAGTAAGGTAGCGCACTTTCTTACTGATACGTGGCTGGCAGATGCCACCTTATTTGGTAATGCAACACAGGTACGTGATGGTCTCGAAGCTTGGTTCGATGCTGGCATAAAAACACCCATTTTAGTGCCCTCTTCTGCCAA
>JAHRWB010000212.1 GCA_019090385.1 Pseudomonadales bacterium
CCGTAGAGCCATGTAATCACCCGGGTTAGCCACCTGATCTTGCCTGCCGATTAGTATCCAGCCGCGCTTGAATATCAGCTCTTTTTCTAGTTCAAACAGCTCTGCCGAGTAATAGGCCTCAGGGGGTAGTGTTTCAAACTCGCTATTTTTACTGTTTGCTATAGCCCGTAACTCTTTGAGCAATACGCTCGTTTTTACTGAAACCTTATCCGCTTCTGCCACAACTGATACCCCATGCAATAAAGCACAATTATGCAGAAATTTAGCTCACGCAACAATTAATTATTAACGACTGTTAATAATTAATTGTTGCGTGAGGTTGTTTTAATTGCAGACACACACTTGTTTTAATTGCAGACACACACTTTTTAAATACAGCCACATTTGAGTTGCTGCGCACGCTTAAACTCTACGGCCGAACACGCGCAGCATTCAAAGGGCTAATCGGTATTTCAGGATTTAGGTCTAGAGGCCCTCACAATCTCTATTTCACTGTCTGTTAGCGGAGGCCGGGTTTCCCTGCGGGCCAATGCCGCTTCAATATAGGGAGCCAACTCTTCAGCCTTGCGCGCCTCTCGTTGCTCACGACCTTCTGCAAAATCGTCAAATACATCCCTTTTAAATCGTTCCAGGCTTTCACAAATATGCTCATGGCGGTTCTTACCACCTTGCTGAAGGAATATGACCTGATCCACGCCTGCATCTGCAAAGCTACGCATATGTACTCGAAATTCGTCCGCTGTTCCGATACCGGGCGAGCGCGTCATACTTCTATCCGGATTCGCCTTTTTGCCACCATAAGCCGTTTCGGATACTTCGTTACCCGCTGCTTTGAGCGCTTTACGCTCCTGGAATTTTTCCCATAAATTACTGCGTCCAGGCAATACATCATCAGTAACAAGCGCACCGATAGAGTATTCAAAAAATCGAAAACCATCTTCTCCTCGACGAGATGCTTCATCGTGATCATCATGCAATGAGAATGCAGAAACCATAGCGATGTTTGCGTTTACAGTATGACCCAGTGGGACACATTCTTCCGAACGGATAATATCGTAGTAAATTGAGCTCCAGTTTTTGGCTTCCTCGGGATCAAGAAAACTGAATGCCAGTACACCTAAACCATTGCGGGCTGCAACTTTGATTGTGTCGCGATTGGTACAGGCCATCCACATAGGCGGATGCGGCTTCTGAACAGGCTTGGGTAACACATTACGACAGGGAAGAGACCAGTCATCATCCTTATAACCAGGATACGGCTCCATTACCATCATATCCGATATTTCTCGGGCAGCAGTCAGAGATAACTCGCGCTTACGTCGCGCAGAAATATCAAAACCCCCTAATTCCAACCTGGTGGCACCCTCGCCAATGCCCAACTGAGCGCGACCATGGGAAATTAGATCCAACATGGCCACTGCCTCGGCAGTCCGAGCTGGATGGTTATAGTTCGGAATAACCTGACGAATACCAAAGCCGACTTTAATTCGTTCGGTCTTGGCAGCAATTGCAGATAGAAATACTTCACTGGCAGAACAATGAGAGTACTCCTCAAGAAAATGATGCTCCACAGACCAAGCGTAATCTATGCCTATTTTATCTCCCAGCACACATTGCTCGATTGCATTATCCACCAGTCTTTGTTCGCTGCCTTCATCCCAAGGCTTGGGTAACTGCAGCTCATATAACATACCAAATCGCATTCGCTTTTCTCCCTAAGATTTTTATAGTTTTTATATACTATGAAACCTAACATCAGGAGTCTATTGGACATGAAGATCAGCCCGCTTTGGCACCTTCTATAATTTTATGCAAGTCTGGCCGATACTCTGCTATTTCATCCTCAGTAAGCCCCTCTAGTGAATGAGGATAAACCAACCAGTCATCGGTTTCATGAATATAATAGTCAGGTACCCGGTCAGTTTTGTTACGCAAGGGTTTAAACCATGGCACTGCAATACGCAAATCATGGGGCATGTTAGCACGGCTTCTAAGGGCCAGCTCATTGATAACAGCATCCACAGTTAACCCTGTATCAAATACATCGTCCACAATCAGCAGTGAATCCTCGTGGTTAATATTCTCAACCAAATAACTAAGGCCAAATATTTTTACATGATTGCCGCGCTTGTTGGTATTACCGTACGAAGCCGTGCGAATGGCTATATGATCAGTTTCCACACCGAAATATTGTAAACATTCCTGTACAGCAATACCGATGGGCACGCCACCTCGCCAAATGGCCACCAGGAAATCAGGCCTAAAGCCACTTTCGACAATTTTTGTACCTAGCCTAAATGACTCTTCGAGTAGTTCCCGAGAAGAGAGAAAAGTTTTTTTGCTCATTATTCTTCGCTTTTACTGACCGACATATATAATACAACAGATGGACAAACACTTCGTAGATGCAGA
This sequence comes from Pseudomonadales bacterium, assembly GCA_019090385.1. Classification (GTDB taxonomy): domain Bacteria; phylum Pseudomonadota; class Gammaproteobacteria; order Pseudomonadales; family Azotimanducaceae; genus DC-out156. The sequence continues at coordinate 2,413 of JAHRWB010000212.1, forward strand.
AGATTTGATTTTGGATTCTTATCGTTTAGGCGCTCAGATATTCAAAAGTGGCTTTCGGCCCGACTTTATTATTGGCCTATGGCGCGGCGGCAGCGCAGTCGGTATTGCTGTACAGGAATGTTTGCAACATCTGGGCGTAGAAACCGATCATATAGCAGCACGCACTTCTTATACAGGCATGGCCTCCTACCGATCCATGATTCGAAATGCCTCAGAGATACGCGTCCACGGTTTGCAATATCCTGTGGATTGCCTGAGTGCCGATAAAAAATTGCTAATTGTCGATGACGTATACAGTACCGGGCTAAATGTAAAAGCAGTAATCGACGAACTAGCACGGAAAACACGCTTGAATATGCCCAAAGACATTCGCGTAGCCGCTACGTGGTGCAAGCCCAACAGTTTAAAAACCGGGCGACCCATAGATTTTTGCATACATGAAACAAACCAGTGGTTGGTCCTACCCTACGAACTAAGTGGCCTCACGCAGCAGGAAATTCGTACCCACAGACCAGAAATAGCACCCATCATTGAAGCAACCCAAGATATCCATAGTCAATCTTCTTAGTATCAGACACACACATTTTTCTATTGATATGAAGTTTTTTTTACGAGTGCAACGAGTACAAGACACACAGTGTTCTGATATTGAATGCGTAATCCCATACTGATTTACCGATGTCCACTGTCTGACAAAAATATCAGTGATCGCTGATATAAATCGCGTGGGCCACACTGCCATAATGCACTTATGGCCACACCTCGCTCCCAACTTATCGATTCAACTCAAGCTTGTCACTATCACATTGTCTCTCGGTGTGTGCGGCGCAGTTGGCTGTGTGGCCAGGACCCCCAAACCCGTAAAAATTATGACCACCGCAAAGTCTGGCTTGAACAGCGACTGAAGCACTTGGTCAGCTGTTTTGCCATTTCCCTGGAGGCCTACGCTATTATGAGTAATCACTTCCACCTGGTAGTGAAGTATGACCCCCTTGCCGCACAGGCATGGAGTGATCTGGAGGTCGCAGAGCGTTGGGTAACGGCCTTTCCACCCCGAAACAAAGGGAAGATAGATCAGACGCTTACACCCCTCAGGATAGATTTCATGATGAGTGATCCGACTCGTTTGCAAGCTGTCCGTGAAAAACTCGGGTCATTATCCGTTTTTATGAAGGCCCTCAAACAACCTATTGCGTTAATGGCCAACCGGGAGGATGGTTGCCGTGGTCATTTCTTTGAGCAACGTTTTTTCTCTGCGGCCATTTTAAGTACCTCCGCACTTATTGCGAGCATGGCCTATGTTGATCTCAACCCAGTACGGGCAAAAATAGCGGCTACATTGGAGGATTGCAGCCACACTAGCATAGCTGCCAGATTACGGGATGCTGATCGATATAGTGAGCGCTTAGAGGAAGCATTGTTACCACTTGCCTCGGGGATTGCATCTAAAGACCCCTTGAGTGAGCGACAATCAAGTAGCGCTATTGGCAGTACAGGTATCACCCTCAGTGAATATCGGGATAAGCTGAAAGCCATCATAATCCAGGATAGGTTGTCAATAAGCTGGTTCGCCCAAGTGGCCTCCATCAGCTTGCGACAAAAAGCCTATGGGACGTTAGAACAGCTACGGCACTGGGCTCATCAGCGGGGTCAGCAATGGCTTCAGGCAGCCCCGCTGCCAGAATA
>JAHRWB010000213.1 GCA_019090385.1 Pseudomonadales bacterium
CGTGACCGGTACGCTGATAATAGAATCCAGGAGCATCTCCATCTTTTATTATCAGTGCGCTAATGTTACTACTGGCCATACTTACCAATATCGTTTCCAACAATGCCGCCGCGGTTATTGGAACACCCATTGCCATTAATATTGCCAATCAGCTTGGCCTACCTGCAGAACCTTTTGTGCTGGCTGTGCTGTTTGGTGCAAATTTAAGTTATGCGACACCCATGGCCTACAAAACCAATTTACTGGTAATGAATGCCGGAAACTATACTTTTGCTGATTTTCTGAAAGTCGGTGTGCCACTGACTATATTAATGTGGATCGTGCTTTCGATAACATTAAGTTATATGTATTTTTAGCGATTTGTTTGTGATCACTCGTAATCTATTAGCAATATTACTCGGACTGACTCTTTCCTGGCTGGCCACTACTTGCCATGCCAAAACGACATCTGGACTCATACTCACTATCAATCAGCGACTTGGGCTGATGCAGGAGGTAGCGGCCTACAAATGGATAAACAACAAACCCATTGAGGATCTGGCACGCGAAGCTATTGTACTGGACGCCGCAGTAAACACCGCCCTGAATTATGGTATCCATCCGGGTTCCAGCAAACAGTTTTTTAAACTTCAAATTAGTGCCGCCAAAGAAGTTCAAAACTACTGGTTTAGCGTTTGGCAATCGGCCAACCCACCCGCTCTAGCGCCCGATCTTATCAACGATATTCGGCCTAAGCTGCTGGTGCTAGGTGATGAATTAGTCACACATCTACCTGGTGCAGGGGACATAAGGGAAATCGACTTCGTGGGTAACATCGATGTAGAGGGCCTGAGTTTACAAAGCAAAATCGATATTCATCAGGCACTAAAACAAATCCGTACATACTCGTCTCGCCTGGAACAAGTTTTAGCCACTGGTATACTGCGGATTGGTACTACAGGAGACTACCCACCCTTTTCCCTAAGGCATTCCGTCAAAGGGGAACGTACTTTTTCAGGTATTGATATCCAATTGGGCAAAGATCTGGCCCAGTCGCTAGGCGTCGAAGCAATTTTTGTGCAAACCTCCTGGCCTACGCTGATGAAGGATCTCGAGAAGGGCAAATATGATATCGCCATGAGCGGTATTTCCCGCAGCTTAAGCAGACAGGCCCGAGGCTATTTTTCCAAAGCTTATCTGAGCAGCGGCAAAACGCCTATTGTGCGATGCGAAGATATGCCCAAATTCAATTCATTATCAAAAATAGACAACCCAACTACTCGTCTGATCGTAAATCCCGGGGGAACCAATCAGCGCTTTGTAGATGCCAAGATACACTCAGCTGAAATTATTGTGTTTGAGGACAACCGCAAAATCTTCCTGGAAATTATCAACCACAACGCCGACGTGATGATTACGGATCGCCTGGAAGTCGAGCATCAGTCAGCCCTTCATCCAGAATTATGTGCTGCCATGAAAAGTAATTTAAGCTATCTGGAAAAAGCCTTTCTCATGCCCCAGGATAGCCCCCTAAAAAACTATGTGGATACTTGGCTCGACTTACGTATTTCTGAAGGCTTAATTAACAAGCTTTTCAACAAGATGACGAGCCATGCATCTTCGCAGGAAATACAGTAACATTTACTAAAATAAAACAAGCCAAAAAATTACCCAACATGAAAAATAATCTCGAAATTCGTGAAGCAAGCGCAGCGGATTATGCCGCTATACTTGTACTGAACGAACTAGCGCTTCCCCATGTCAATTCAATAGGCATAGAGACACTTGCCAACCTGCATGCACAGAGCATATCACTAAGCGTAGCGCTGCTAACTAACCGAGTCGGAGCATTTCTGTTAGCGCTTGATGAGACAGCCGATTACGCCAGTTTAAATTATCAGTGGTTCAAAAATAAATACCAACATTTTTCTTATGTTGATCGTATTGTCGTCGGCGATGAATACAGAAGACAGGGCATAGCGGAAACTCTGTATACCCATTTATACAAGCGCATTGCCAAAAACTGCCCAAAACTCACCTGCGAGGTAAACCTGATACCAGAAAACCCTGGCTCAATTGCCTTTCATACCATCCTGGGCTTCAAACCCGTTGGTGAGCAAGAAAGCGCCAGCAAACGCGTCTGCCTGATGGCAAAGGACTTAGACTTTGAATGAGCATGGTGCTCGCTTTATTGCACCACGGAATCCTGTGCGCATGGCCCCAACCCGTGAACAGCGTCACACACTTTGCTTCCCTGCCTCTCACTAGTGTGGATCTATCAGCGTGATCTAAAAAAAGTGACTTTACTATAAGGAGACTACTGAAGATCAGTAAGAGATTGGCCTCCTCATAGGCTCTTCTCTATGTTGTAACCGATTACAGGAAGTATGCCACAATGCAAGATTCGCTTTACCCTGCTCAATCATCACCAAGCATTCGGCCACTTGAGCTTATGCAAGCGATCAGTGATGAGGAAATTTGCGTTTATTTACAGCCAAAAGTAGATATGAAAACCGGCGTAATCCTTAGCTGTGAAGCACTTGCCAAGTGGACGCACGTTAAACATGGCATGATTGATCCTCTTCATTTTATAAGTTTGGCCGAGCGCTCAGCACTTATCAATGATCTCACCAAACTCGTCATGCGCAAGGCATTTATCTGCCTCAACGCTATACAAAAAGAAATTCCCGAATTTAATTTATCAGTTAACCTATCCGCAAATAGCTTAAGAGACCGCATGATGGCCCAATTTACTTTGGACTTGTTGAGCGAATTCGATATTGATCCGAAATGCCTGGAACTCGAACTGACCGGCAGCACAAAACTGTCCAACCCCGCAGCTGCATACAACGCTGTTAAGCAATTGCAAAGCCGGGGCGTAAACATCGCTATTGATAACTATGGCTCGGAATTTAGCACTTTTTCCCGTATTAAGGCTTTAGGTGTAAATTCCGTTAAGATTCATCGCCAGTTTGTCATCACTATGTGCCAGGACATATCGAATTACCATTTCGTTAAATCCACCGTTGAGCTGGCCACCAAACTAGGTATTAACAGCGGTGCAGTAGGTGTGGAAAATGCTAAAACATTTCAATGTCTTAAAGATTTAGGCTGCACTACAGTACAGGGACACTTTATTGGGGAACCGGTACCAAGCACAGATACGCAACATATCATCGAAACGTTTATGGTTTATTCCGCAGGCGCACTTTTAGAACAACAAATTGATGCACATCAGAAAATCAAGGCAGAAAACATATTACATTGACAGGGTAATCCATAACCTGCAACAGCAGTATTATTCACCCCTCTGATTTCTGCTATTATCTTATAAATGAGCGACTCATCCGTTAAAAGCGGTAAAAAATTTCGCACAGCGATGGGCTTCAATGCGATTAAAAATGGTATAAAGCAAACAGCACACAAAACTGCGCTTAATCCAAGAAAACCACCCTGGTTACGTATAAAACTGCCCTCTGGCAAAAAGTATGAAAATGTCAGAACCGCGGTTCGCAGCAACAAACTCAGCACTGTGTGCGAAGAATCTCATTGCCCAAATATGGGCGAATGCTGGAGCAATGGCACGGCTACTATTATGTTAATGGGCTCTGTTTGCACCCGTGCCTGTAAATTTTGCTCAGTGGACACTGGTAACCCCGCGGGCTGGCTCGACCCCAAAGAACCAGTAAGTGCCGCGGAATCTGTGCGTTTAATGAAGCTCAACTATATCGTACTGACCTCCGTTGACCGCGACGACCTGCCTGACGGTGGCGCTGCACACTATGCCGCGTGTATCACAGCGATAAAACATCTCAACCCTACAACAGCCGTAGAGGCACTTACTCCGGATTTTAATGGTGTGCATGCCCACATCGAAACCGTGGCAAATTCAGGATTGGAAGTCTTTGCACAGAACCTGGAGACGGTTAAAAGACTAACGTATGAAGTAAGAGATCCACGGGCAGGTTACCAGCAGACTTTAAATGTCCTTGCACATGCTCAGAAGGTTAAGCCTTCTTTGATTACTAAAAGCAGCCTCATGCTCGGCCTGGGAGAAAGTGATGCTGAAATATTCTCAGCAATGGATGACCTTCGAGAAAATAAGGTCCAGGTGTTGACCCTTGGACAATATCTGCGACCAACGCCCAATCATCTGTCGGTACAACGCTGGGTTCACCCTGAAGAATTCGAAAAATACAGAGAAGCTGGCTTACAACGCGGTTTTATTGAGGTCGCCTCCGGACCACTGGTTCGATCCAGCTATCGCGCAGAAAAAATACTGGAAAAAAATAATCTCGGGCTTGGTGAAGCACCCGGACTAATCAAAATAAAAAACTTGTAAGAGCCAGAATTAATACGCATCAAATTGATGAATATTTGGAATATATTAGTATCCATTTATTCCATTAACTTCTATATTTGATGCTGGTAAATTGCGCCATCTTTAAACCTACTCAACCCCTCGAGGTAAGACCAATGTCCGCATACTTGGATGAAATCAAAGCTGTAGCAACTTTGCGTGAGTCGCACAAAAAAACCTGGGCCTCAATCAATCCAGAATATGTCACACGAATGCGCTTTCAAAACCGCTTTAAGACAGGCGTCGATATCGCCCGACACACCGCTGATATCATGCGCAAAGACATGGCAGACTATGATACCAATCCTGCTAACTACACCCAATCACTCGGTTGCTGGCACGGCTTTACCGCCCAGCAACTTGCCATGAGCGTAAAGAAGCATCAAGGCAGCTTGGATAAAAGTTACATTTACCTGAGTGGCTGGATGGTGGCAGCACTACGATCTCGTTTTGGACCTCTGCCGGATCAAAGCATGCACGAGAAAACCACTGTGCCTGATCTGATTGAGGAAATTTATACCTTTCTCAAGCAAGCCGATGCCCGAGAACTCCGACATATTTTTGCCGAGCTGGATGAAGCACGGAGCAATGGCGGAGACGTTGATGCCATCATAAATCGTATAGATAATTTTGAAACACACGTTGTGCCCATCATTGCCGATATCGATGCCGGGTTCGGAAACGAGGAAGCCACCTACCTCTTGGCAAAGCGCATGATTGAGTCCGGTGCATGTGCAATTCAGGTAGAAAACCAGGTATCTGATGCCAAGCAGTGCGGCCACCAGGCAGGAAAAGTAACCGTCCCCCATGAAGATTTTCTCGCCAAAATTCACGCCATTCGCTACGCATTTTTAGAATTGGGCGTCGAAAATGGCATAATTGTAGCGCGGACCGATTCACTGGGTGCCAGCCTGACACAAAAAGTCCCGGTTGTTCGCACCCCTGGCGACCTTCCAAGTCAGTACAATGAGTTTCTAGAAACTGAGGAAATTCATGACCTTGAAGAACTAAAAGAGAATGATATTATCATTCACCAAGGTGGAAAGCTGGTTAAGCCTGTCCGTCTGGACAATGGTCTGTACTCCTTCAAGGAAAACACCGGATTTGATCGTGTTGTATTGGATTGCGTAACCAGCTTACAGCATGGCGCAGACCTGCTTTGGATCGAGACAGAAAAACCCAACGTAAAACAAATTGCCGACATGGTAAATGAAATACGTCGTACGGTTCCCGATGCGAAACTGGTATACAACAATTCACCCTCTTTCAACTGGACTCTGGCATTCCGCGAACAGGTTTATGCTAGTTGGGCCGAAGCCGGAAAGGACCTTTCCGCCTATCCTGATCCCAGCAAATCTGAAAAAGGTTTGATGGACGAGCAATATGATACTACTGATCTAGCCATCGAAGCAGACAAGCTGGTTCAACAATTTCAAAAAGATGCCTCACAGGAAGCAGGCATCTTCCATCATCTCATAACCCTGCCGACCTATCACGACACAGCTCTGGGCACGGATATTCTTTCCGAAGGATATTTCGGGGATTTGGGTATGTTGGCTTACGTGCGTGACATCCAGCGACGTGAGATTCGTCGCAATATGGCCTCAGTAAAACACCAGGATCTTGCCGGATCCAATGTTGGTGACGATCATAAGGAATATTTCTCGGGTGAAAATGCCTTACTGGCTGGTGGTGGTGCAAATACCATGAATCAGTTTTAAGACCTTGACGTCTAGATGAAATAGAAAAGAGCCCGTACTGGAGCGATCCAGAACGGGCTTTTTTTTACCTGATATTTACCTGATATTGCCCAGGTATTCACCACACACTCGACGCCTGGAATAATCACTAAACCCTATGCCTTCCACACTGGCCCCAAAAAATTCCAATAAACTATTCCTCGGCTGGCGCATGGTAGCGGTGGCCTTTTTCGTCGATTTTATTGCCGTGGGATTTTTTTTCTACTCCTATGGGGTATTTTTCAAATCCATTGCGGATGAGTTCGGCAATTCCCGTTTAGGTATATCTATTGGTATCACCATTACCCAAGCCGTAGGTGCAATTCTGGCACCTATCATCGGGCGAGCACTGGATCACTACCCACTTAAAAATGTAATTATCTGTGGTGCAACCGCCATGGGGATCGGCTTCGTAGGGCTGGGGTTTGTAAAAACAGCCACACAGTTTTATCTGGTGCTAGGAATTTTTATAGGTTTTGGTGCCGGGTCCATGGGTCAACTGTCTACTTCTAAGCTGGTCAATAACTGGTTTTTTAAACACCGAGGCCGCGCTCTTGGTATTGCCGCAACAGGAATATCAGTCTCCGGTGTCATCATGCCAGCCATCACAACCTGGCTAATCGCAACATCTGGCTGGCGCTCAGCATTCATTTTGTACGGCGCCATTACGCTCATCATTGTGATCCCCATTGTCCTGAAATTTGTAGTCAGCAAACCAGAAGATGTCGGTTTGCTGCCAGACGGTGCTTCCAGTCCCCTGCCTGCATCTGCAATCAGAAAACCAGCTTCCACAAGAGAGTTCCTCAGCAACCGCAACTTTTGGGTACTGGTTGCCATTCTCGGACTATTATTTTGTATTCAAAGCGCGACTTTAATTCATATGATCCCCCAGCTTACGGACCGGGGACTAAGCCCTCTAAATGCATCTTTTATTGCCTCCGCTTCCGCCGGTTTTGCCGTAGCAGGCAAACTGACCTTCGGTGCCCTGGTCGACAAATGGGATGTTCGACACGCTCTGTGGCTGGCCATTGCCTCCCAAATTATCGGGCAACTCATTATGTTAAACCTGTCCGGATACAATCACTTTTTACTGGGCGCCTGCCTGTTTGGGTTCGGTATGGGTGGTATCGTGCCAATGCAAAGTGCCGTAATTGGTGCTGTCTTCGGACGCGAATCCTTTGGTCGTGTACTGGGTGCAACACGCCCCGGTATCGCTATACTGCAACTTATGGGTATACCATTTGCTGGTTGGGTATTTGACACAACAGGAAGTTATAAACCCGCTTTTACCACTTTTCTGGTACTGTATTTTGTTGCTGCTGCTATTGTCTATTTATTGAAAGTGAAACCCTACCAGCAGCATCTGAACCAGGGTATCTCGCAATCCCGTATGAAAAAATGAACAGCTTCCAATTCCAGTGATCTGTAAACTGATCAATTGGTCAAAGTGATATTGGTATGGGCCATCACCAACATATTACTTAGCGCGGCACACGCAGCATAGGCCGCATGACCGGCGAACTTCCACATTGAACTTCAGCCATCACTTCAAAGCCGTGACGTAAGTACAGCGAAACATTTTGGGGGTTGGAAGACTCGAGATAGGCAGGCACCCCCAAAGAATCAAATTTTTGTGTTGCGTATTCCATTAGCGCAGAACCCAGGCCCTTGCCACGATGGGCCGGATCTACACCTATTAAGGGTAAAAACCAGAGATTATCATCTTTGGGGTGATAGGTTTCTACCTCATCCAACAACCCCATCAAATCCTCCATTATTTCAGGACGTATTTTTTTTGTGATCGGCGCCAAAAGGCTCTCGTCAGGTTTCACTCCCGGCCCTAACCACATTGCTACGCCGGTGCACCCGGGTGAAATAAAACAACTGTCCGTCAGCAAAGAATTCCCGGCCATTGCATCAAACAAATTCGGCCCAGTTTCAATAAAACTCTGCGCATCGGGGTAGATCCAACGCATGATGGGGTCACTGGAGAAAGCCAATGTAATAGTGTCGATGACGATTTTTTTCTCAGCGGCAGTGGCTGACTTTATTTCTGTACCGTTCATTGGTATTTCCCAAGGTAGTTAACAAATATCATTCCACTTGCCGAATCGCAAACTACTTGCCATCCAGCAAACGTCCGACACCGCCCAAAATGGAGCCTTCGCCTTTATCGGAACCACCTGATGAAGGCGCATGAGCAATAATACGATCGGCCAGGCGAGAAAATGGCAGGGACTGAATCCATACTTTTCCGTGTCCACTCAAGGTCGCCAAAAACATACCTTCTCCGCCGAAGAACATGCTTTTCAGGCCCTTAACCATTTCAATGTTATAGTCAACACCAGGTGTGAACGCAACCAGACAGCCGGTGTCCAGACGCAGGGTTTCACCTGTAAGCTCTCGCTCAATCAAAGTACCGGAAGCATGCATAAAGGCCATTCCATCACCTTGAATTTTTTGCAGAATAAAACCTTCACCACCAAAAAAACCTGCACCCAGCTTTTTATTAAATGCAATATCTAGTCTGGTTCCCAAGGCGGCACATAAAAATGCATCCTTTTGACATATTATCTCACCGCCTATTTTATCCATATCCAATGCAATAATTTTACCTGGATAGGGAGAGGCGAACGCCACCCGACGTTTATTTTCAGCGCTGTTCGAAAAATGCGTCATAAACAATGACTCGCCAGTAATCATCCGCTTACCCGCATCAAACAATTTACCTAAAAACCCATCGTCAGGTTTTGAGCCATCGCCCATCTTACTTTCATAATTGATACCATCTTCCATGTAGTTCATAGAGCCCGCTTCAGCAATTACTGTTTCACCGGGATCCAGTTCTACTTCAAGCATTTGCATGGTTTCGCCTATAATCTCGTAATCAATTTCCTCGCAGCGCATATTGTTATCCTTATTATGAATCTACGAAGTGTAACCTGTACAACAGAATCAAAAAACAGATTCAATCACAATAAATTCTGGTACGTTTACGGCAGAGAACATCAGCCAAAACAACCGTTAAAACAGAGAGCCACTCGTATACAAACATTGATGTAGACGATGCAACTGAACAGGCAGCCGTATAATATATCCAAACCTTTAAGACAGGCATAAGGAACAGGCATGATGAATAAACTTGAGCAGCTAAAAACGATGTCAGATGTCGTAGCAGACACCGGTGATATAGAAGCTATCAAGCTTTTCGAGCCACTGGATGCCACCACAAATCCCTCTTTGTTACTTAAGGCCGCATCTCTTCCACAATATGCTCATCTACTGGACGAGGCCAGACGATATGCAAGCGATGAGGTCTCCGGCAAGACCACGAACCAGGAGCAGCTCGATCGCTGCTGTGACCGCCTGTCAATTCTGGTGGGTCAGGAAATTTTGAAAATTATCCCCGGAAGAATTTCCACTGAAGTGGACGCACGCTTGTCCTTTGATGCAAAAGCAATGATCCATAGAGCCAAAGGCTTAATTGCCCAATATGAAGAACTTGGCTTCAACCGCGACCGCGTACTCATTAAACTCGCGTCAACCTGGGAAGGCATAAAAGCCGCAAGCGAGCTCGAAAAATCCGACATCAATTGCAACTTAACCTTATTGTTTTCATTCGAACAGGCTATGGCCAGTGCGGATGCGGGTGTTTTCCTGGTCTCACCTTTTGTTGGCCGCATATTAGACTGGTGGAAAGCTTCAACAGGAGATACCTATACCGCCAATACAGACCCCGGTGTGCAATCGGTGCACAGGATTTACCATTATTACAAACAGCACGGCTTTGACACGGTGATCATGGGTGCCAGCTTTAGAAATACCGGTGAAATTGAAGCCCTCGCCGGTTGCGACCGGCTAACCATTAGCCCGGCATTGCTGTCTGAGCTCACGCAAGATACCGGTACACTTGATCAAGCATTGTTTCAAAATAAACCCGATTCATCAGATGATTCACGAACGCTAAGCGAAGTGGCATTCCGCTGGGGCCATAATGAAAATGCCATGGCAACAGAAAAGCTCGCTGAGGGTATTCGTCTGTTTACTATTGATACCATCAAGCTTGAACAGCAGCTATCGAAATAGAAAACCATAGACGATTAAAAATGGATTTTAAAATGTGCTAAGTCGTACAAAAATATCATCCAACGATTGACAGACAGTGTGCCCCAACTGCAGAACCAAGCTACCCGGTTCTACCAGATCAGGCACTTGGAATACCGTTAGTCCCGCGGCGTGAGCTGAACGCACACCATTCTCAGAATCCTCCAACGCCCAGCACCGCTCTGCCTTTGCATTCAGGCGTTTTAAGCCTTCCAGATAAGGTTCCGGATGCGGTTTGCCCGTATTCACATCATCCCCACCCACTATATCCACAAAATAATTACGAATACCTGCACCGTGCAGGCGACTTTCTGCTACATCTCGCGAGGTAGCGGTGACCACGATAGCGGGAATTTTCAGAGCAACCAGCTTTTCCAACAATTGTTGCGCGCCCTGTTTCACATCAATTCCCTGGGTTTCAACCACGGTATGGAAGCGTTGCTGCCAAGCAGTCCGAATTTGATTCCAGGGGAAATCAGGACCGTATGCTGCAGTCAAAATCTCACGTGTTCTTTTCTGGTTAGTGCCAACACATGCATGCAAGGCATGCATGTCTGGTACCAAATCAAACTGCACACAACTCGCTACAAAACAGTCCAGATGGACTCTCTCAGTATCGAGCAACAGCCCGTCCATATCAAAAAGAATCGCCTGAGGCCGGAGTATCTTTCTATGAGAACCCCGGCCTGGCATATTGTCTAACTGGCTTCTTTGACCAGCTTATTGAGTACGTACTGCAAAATACCGCCGCACTTGAAGTACTCAATTTCCACATCAGTATCCAAACGGGTCATCAAGGTGAATTGGTCTTTATCGCCATTTGACCGGGTTACCGTCAGCAGCATATCCTGGCGTGTAGTCACCTCAGTCACTCCCTCTGGCAGCGCAATATCGATAATTTCATCGCCTGTTAGACCAATGCTATTGCGCGATTGCCCATCTTTAAACTGCAACGGCAGTACACCCATACCAATTAAATTGGAACGATGAATACGTTCAAAGCTTTCCGTCACAACCGCTTTCACGCCCAACAAACGTGTGCCTTTTGCAGCCCAGTCTCGGCTTGACCCGGTACCATATTCCTTGCCCGCAAATACCACCAATGGAATATCTTCACCGGCATAACGCATGGCAGCGTCATATATGCTCAGTTGCTCACCACTGCTGATATGTTTGGTATAACCACCTTCCACACCAGCTACCATTTCATTTTTAATGCGAGTATTAGCAAATGTGCCCCGCATCATTACTTCATGATTGCCACGACGCGAACCGTAGGAGTTAAAATCAGAAACGTTGACCGCGTGTTGCTGCAAGTATTCACCTGCTGGACTATCCGCCTGAATAGCGCCAGCGGGTGATATATGGTCTGTGGTTACAGAATCACCCAGCATGGCCAAAATACGTGCTCCACTAACAGCAACTGGCTGATCCAGCGTATCACCTACGCTAAAGAACGGTGGCTGTTTGATATAGGTAGATTCCTCCCAGCCATATGTCCCGCCGGTTTCCGATTCAATAGCACGCCAGGATTCTGGACCACTAAATACATCAGAATATTGTCGATCAAACATATCCACTGTAACAGCGGAGACAGCATCTGCGACTTCCTTGTTAGAAGGCCAGATATCTTTGAGATAAACATTATTTCCTGCATCATCCTGGGCAACAGGGTCCACTGCCAGGTTAATACGTGTTGTACCGGCAAGTGCGTACGCTACAACCAGCGGTGGAGATGCCAGCCAGTTTGTTCGAATTTCCTGATGCACGCGCCCCTCAAAATTACGGTTACCTGACAATACTGAAGCGACGATGAGATCACCTTCAGCAATGCCCTTGGACACTGCCTCAGGCAAAGGTCCGGAATTACCGATACAGGTCGTACAACCATAACCCACCAGGTTAAAACCCTGCGCATCCAGGCTATCCTGTAATCCTGCTGCCTCCAGGTATTCCGTTACAACCTTTGAACCAGGTGCCAGGGAAGTTTTAACCCAGGGCTTCACTTTAATACCTTTTGCCAGCGCTTTTTGAGCCACCAGACCAGCCGCCAACATAACTGCCGGGTTGGAGGTATTGGTACAGGAAGTGATGGCAGCCAATACAACAGAACCATGCTGCAATTGATAATCTTTTACTTTTACGCTGATATCTTTGGTTTTTGCTCGCCCTTCAAGTTCCAGAGCCTGATCAAAAGCTGCTTGCATATCCGTCATAGCAACACGATCCTGGGGACGTTTGGGACCGGCCAAGCTCGGCACCACCTCAGACAAGTCCAGCTCCAAAGTTGCGCTAAATATCGGGTCGGGAGAATCTGCTTCTCTCCACAATCCCTGCGCTTTGCAATAGGCTTCAACCAATGCCACATCATCTGCGGGGCGGCCCGACAAACGCAGGTAATTAACTGTTTCACCATCAATGGGGAAAAATCCACATGTGGCACCATATTCCGGTGCCATGTTGGCAATAGTTGCTCTATCGGCCAAGGACAAATGATCCAGTGCAGGGCCATAAAATTCTACAAATTTGCCCACTACTCCGTGTTTTCTCAGCATTTCAACTACCAATAGCACGATGTCTGTGGCGGTGATTCCTTCATTGGCTTTGCCTAGCAGTTTAAAACCGACGACCTCAGGTATAAGCATAGACACCGGCTGGCCTAACATAGCTGCTTCAGCTTCAATACCACCTACACCCCAGCCCAGCACACCCATACCATTAATCATCGTCGTGTGGCTGTCTGTACCCACAAGGGTATCGGGGTAAGCAATGGTTTTACCATCTTCTTCTTTGGTCCAGACCGCTCTGGCCAAATATTCCAGGTTTACCTGATGACAGATACCTGTGCCCGGTGGCACCACCCGGAAATTATCAAATGCGTTCTGACCCCAGCGCAGAAAGCGGTACCGCTCCTGGTTACGCTGCATTTCCATATCCACGTTTTCTTCGAAAGCTGTCTTGCTACCAAAGTGATCCACCATCACCGAGTGGTCAATTACCAGATCTACCGGAGAAAGCGGATTAACAATCTCTGCCGGAAGCCCAGCATCAGCGACCACGCTGCGCATGGCCGCCAGGTCTGCCACACCGGGAACTCCCGTGAAATCCTGCATCAATACCCGTGCAGGTCGATAGGAGATTTCTTCTGCATCCGGCGGACTTTGAGTCCAATTGCCAATGACGCTAATATCCTTGGAATTAACAGTTAAATTGTCCTCATAGCGCAACAAATTCTCCAGTAGCACCTTAAGCGACAATGGCAAACGGCTGATATCACCTACACCATTTTTTTCTGCGTCAGGCAGGCTAAAATAATCGTATTGCTTAGCACCTACTTTTAGAGTTTTGCGACACTTGAAACTGTCTATGCTCATTGAGGACGTTCTCCGTAATTGCGCCAGGAATTTTCTCCCACAACGCATAATTATAGTGTGAAATTCGGGGGGACGTATTTTGCCTGATTTATGCTGCCAGCCCAAGTACCCTTCGCACAGTTTATAAAGAACCGACTCAGGGCTGTTTGCGTAAGAGCAGCTCAGGGCTGTTTATGAAGAACCGCTCAGGGCTGTTTATGACTGTCTCTTATACACATCTGACGCTGC
>JAHRWB010000214.1 GCA_019090385.1 Pseudomonadales bacterium
AAAATTCATCTTATTGTCAGCGATGTAAATATGCCGGTTATGGATGGTATTACCTTTGTCAAAGAGGTTAAAAATATGCCGAATTATAAATTTACTCCTATCTGCATGTTAACTACTGAAAGTGACGCATCAAAAATGCAGGAAGGTAAGGCTGCTGGTGCTAAGGCATGGATTGTAAAACCATTTCAGCCTCCGAAATTGCTGGATGCTGTTTCGAAATTGGTGCTGCCGTAGAGAAAGGATTTTTGATTGCGAGAGGTTTATGAAAATAAAAAAACTCAAGGGTTCCAACAAGCCAAAGGGCATATGCAAGCTGGCGCTTGAAGGTGATATGACCATATACACAGCGGAATCGATTCATGCCGACTTTAAACCAATTTTGCAAGATTATAGCCGGTTTGAAATATCCCTGGCAGGCGTAGAAGACATTGATACTACCGGCGTACAAATGCTGTTAGCGCTGAGCAATCACGCAGAAGCAGAGGGTCATACGTTAAAAATGGATAAACCGAGTGAAAGTGTACAGGAAATTGCGAACTTGTTTAACATTAGCAAACGGCTGAACTTGGCCTCGGTTTGACAAATAGAGAGAATTTGATAAATGAGTAATGATGCAGGTTTGGATGAGGGAGCGCAGGTTTTTGCGGAAGAAGCGCGAGAGCTGTTAGAAGCATCTGAAATCACTTTGCTAAAACTTGAAGATGCGCCCACGGATGTAGAGTTGATTGATGAGCTGTTTCGCAATGTTCATACCATAAAGGGCTCGGCAGGTTTGTTTGGTTATACCAAAGTTGTTGCGTTTACCCACGTTGCAGAAAGTGTCTTGGATAGAGTGCGCGATGGAGAAGTCCCGCTCGACAATATGCTCATTTCAACCTTGCTGGGAACCAGAGATCAGATGGAAGTTCTGGTTGAGCATGCTATTAACCAGAAAGAGCTGGCTCCAGAGGATGTTAGTGAAGGGCAGCGACTGGTTGCGCTGTTGGACCAATATTTGGAAATACCTGGTGGCGACCAGTTGATAGAAACAGAAAAAGAAGTTAATGATCCAGAAAATGGCTTGGTAGTTGATGGCCCTCTTGCGGGAAACAAAAATTGGCATATCAGTTTGCGATTTGAAAAGGGTGTACTGAGAGACGGAATGGACCCGCAGTCATTTTTTCGTTATCTCTCTTCTTTGGGAGATGTGGTAGATATACACACTTTGGAGGATGAATTACCTGCCTTTGCAGAAATGGATTGTCTGGATTGTTATCTGGGATTTGAGATAGCGCTACAGTCTGAAGCTTCTAAATCAGAAATTGAAGATGTTTTCGAATTTGTCCAGGATGAGTGCAGTATCCATATACTACCTCCGAAGGCCGCCCTTAGCGAATACATGGCGCTAATTGATCAATTGCCCGAATCTAATCTTATGCTAGGCGAGATACTGGTTAAGTCAGGTGCGCTGACCGAAAAAGAACTAGAGCAAGCTTTGCTATTACAAGATGCTGTTCGGCAGGCATCCAACTCCGCTGATTTGACATCGGTAGCACCTATCGGCGAAGTTATCGTTGAACAAGGTATGGTTGATAAATCTACTGTCGAAGTGGCGCTGGAAAAACAAACGAGTGATAGACAGGCAACGCAAAGTACATTCCAAAGTATTCGCGTTGATGCGGAAAAGCTTAGTAGCCTTATAAATGTAGTTGGTGAACTTGCCATATCAAGTGCGCATGCAGAATTGAAGAGTCGTAGCTCCGGGGACGACAGTTTAGTAGAGGCCATTGAGGTGATGAGCCGTCTGGTAGACGAAGTAAGAGACTCAACCATGAGTCTGCGAATGGTGCAGATAGGGGATACCTTCAATAGGTATAAAAGAGTAGTCAGGGATCTGGGGAACAAGACTGGCAAGGATGTCGATCTGGTTATTTCCGGAGGAGAAACTGAACTCGATAAGGTCGTTGTCGAAAAACTGGGTGATCCTTTAATGCACCTCATTCGCAACGCTGCTGATCATGGGGTTGAAAGCCCGGAAGAAAGAACCGTAGCAGGAAAGACAGGTAAGGCCTGCATTATGTTGAGCGCATACCATGATTCGGGAAGTATTATCATAGAGATCGAAGACAATGGTCGTGGCTTGAACAAAGAAAAAATTTTAGAAAAAGCGATTGAAAAAAATCTGATCTCCAGTGAAAAAGGCCTTCCGGACAACGAAATATACCGTCTTATATTTGCACCTGGATTCTCTACCGCTGACGCGGTAACAGATATATCCGGTCGTGGTGTGGGTATGGATGTGGTTAAGAGAAATATCGATTCCCTGCGAGGACAAATCGATGTACTTAGCCAACCCGGTGCCGGTACAAAGTTTGTTATCAGATTACCGCTAACCTTGGCTATTATTGATGGCTTCCAGGTACTTGTTGGAGACTCTTCCTACGTAATTCCGCTAGACATGGTGGATGAATGCATTGAATTGGATAATGAATCAGCCAATCGGAAAGATGGTGGTGACTATGTTGATTTGCGTGGTTCTGTGCTGCCCTATATCCGCTTGGGCCAGCAGTTCCATGAACGAGACCGACGAACTGAGCCGGGGCATAGAGACAATATTGTAGTTGTCAAATATGCAGGTAAGAAGGCAGGTTTGGTTGTTGATGATCTACTGGGCGAACACCAGACAGTAATTAAACCCCTGGGTCCTGTATTCGAAAATCTAGCGGGCTTTAGTGGCGCTACCATATTAGGAAGTGGAGAGGTCGCAATGATTATAGACGTGGCTTCACTTGTGGGTGATGTTGCTCGTCTGGACAAGGGACGGGTTAACAAGGCAGCAAACAATGTGCATTGAACTAGTAATATGTAAAGTTAAATTTCTGAAGACTGGACGGCAGTAAAAATATAGTGTCCTCAAACTCAACTGGTGGTACCTGAATATCACCATTCAAATGTGTTTAATAAGGTAATTGTTATGGCTAATACAGGCAGTACTCGTAAACGAACCGTCAAATCTTCTCCTAAAAAAACTGTGGGACGCAAACCTTCTTCCAGTGCTGCATCGGTATTGGCAATGGAGAACCAAAGTAAGTTAGATGCCATTGATAAAGTACAGGCGATCATAGAGTTTGAAATGGACGGTACTATCATTGTAGCAAATGACAATTTTCTCAACACGGTGGGTTATAGCCTGGATGAAGTTACAGGCGAACATCATAGCCTGTTTGTTGAGCCCGAGTATAAATCCAGTGTTGAATATCGCCAGTTCTGGGAAAAACTAAATCATGGTGAATATGTGTC
Organism: Pseudomonadales bacterium; assembly: GCA_019090385.1. Classification (GTDB taxonomy): domain Bacteria; phylum Pseudomonadota; class Gammaproteobacteria; order Pseudomonadales; family Azotimanducaceae; genus DC-out156. Next base: position 3,280 of record JAHRWB010000214.1, read on the forward strand.
TGACGAGTTTAAACGAATCGGCAAAGGCGGGGCAGAGGTTTGGATACGAGCTTCGTATAATCCCTTGTTTAATTCAAATGGGAAGCCTTACAAAGTAGTTAAATTCGCGACTGATATTACCCAGGAAAAAAATGAAGCTGTTTTTAATTCACGACTTAAGCAAGTAATGGATACTGTTGGCGCCAATGTGATGATGGCCGATACTGACCTTAATATAAATTATATGAATAATTCTGCATCACAAATGATGACAGACGTCGAAGGCGAGCTTAAAGCGTTGTTGCCTGCATTTGATGCTAAAAACCTGATGGGCGTGAATATAGATACGTTTCATAAAAACCCGGCTCATCAGCGATCTTTGCTTGCAGACCTAACTGAGACCTATGAAGCAGTACTGGATCTCGGAGAGGTGGTGTTTAATATCATTGCCAATCCTGTTTTTGACGAAGCAGGGGTACGAACGGGTACAGTCGTTGAGTGGGAAAACAGGACCGCAGAACATGCTCAGAAAAAGCTGGATATGGAGCGAGAAGAAGCTGAAAAAGAAATAGCTTCGAATAACCTTCGGATAAAAACTGCACTTGATAAAGTGTCTACCAATGTGATGATGGCAGATCCAGATCTCAATATCATATACATGAATGATGCTGTTCAGGAAATGATGCAATCAGCGCAAGCGGGGTTGCGAGAAGCCATTCCCGGTTTTGATGCAAATAATTTGATAGGTACCAATATAGATGGTTTTCATGCCAATCCGGCCCACCAACGTGGTTTGTTAGGAAGCCTGAAGGAACAATATACGGCTACCATAGAAGTTGCAGGATTCGTATTCCAGGTGATTGCTAACCCGGTTTTTGATGATAACGGTGAAAGAGCTGGTACCGTTGTGGAGTGGGAAAATCAGACTAATGAAGTTGCCACTGAAAACGAAATCAATGAAATTGTGACCGCAGCTGCAGCTGGTGATTTTGGTTCCAGAATACCCGTAGATGGAAAAGAAGGGTTTTTTGAGAGTTTAGCCAAGGGTGTAAACTCTATATTGTCGACCAGTGAGGTGGGCCTGAACGATATTTCACGGGTGATTCAAAGCCTTGCCCAGGGTGATTTGACTCAGAAAATTGATGCGGATTACGAAGGTATTTTTGATTCGCTGAAGGACGACGTTAATGCAACTATTGACCGTCTGAGTCAGGTGATGGGAGATGTTAAAAATAATTCTGAACAAATTTCTGGCGCAGCATTACAGGTAAGTTCCACCGCGGACACGCTGAGTCAGGCTGCCAGTGAACAGGCGGCAAGCGTTGAGGAAACCAGTGCTGCCATTGAAGAAATGGGTGCTTCAATTAATCAAAATAGTGAGAATGCCAGGGTTACAGATGGTATTGCGGTAGAATCCTCCAGTGCCGCCAAAGAAGGTGGAAGTGCTGTTAACGATACGGTAGAGGCGATGAAGAAGATCGCCGAACGGATTAGTGTTATTGAGGACATTAGTTATCAAACTAATATGCTTGCTCTCAATGCAGCTATCGAAGCCGCACGTGCAGGTGAGCATGGTAAGGGCTTTGCAGTAGTTGCAGCGGAAGTAAGAAAGCTGGCTGAACGTAGCTCAACCGCCGCATCTGAAATAGGTGATCTAACTTCGAATAGCGTAAAGGTCGCCGAGCGTGCTGGAGATTTGCTGACAAAAATGGTGCCGGATATTGCCAGAACAGCGGAGTTGGTCCAGGAAATAACTGCTGCATCCGAGGAACAACAGACGGCCGCGGGACAGGTTACCAGTGCCATGAGGCAGTTGGATAAAGTAACACAACAAAATGCAGCGTCTTCTGAGGAATTGGCTGCAACCTCTCAAGAGATGCGAACCCAGTCTGAAACCTTGCAGAGTCTGGTTGGGTTTTTCCAACTACCTGCGGGGTTAGCAGACCACATGGTACCGCCATTAGCAGCGACTAGCGCAGCATCAGCGGCCCCATTGCCCCCAACGGTGGGTACTGTAGATCCGGAAAACTTCGAGCGTTTTTAATCATTATTGAGTAAGAGACTGTTATGAACGCAATAGTAGATAGTGAAATTGAAAGTAACAACGAGGCGGCACTTCAATACCTAACATTTGATCTTAGTGGCGAGGTCTATGGAATTGGAATACTCAATATTAGAGAAATAATTGAGTATGGTGACCTAACCCAGGTGCCGATGATGCCAGAATTTATTTCTGGGGTTATCAATCTGAGGGGTAGTGTGGTTCCCGTGGTTAATCTGGCTATACGTTTTCAGGTTAGTCCTCAAAGGAGGTCTAAGAAAACCAGTGTGGTCATCATTGAGGTTGTAGAGGATGGAAGTCCCATAGAGATTGGTATCATTGTTGATGAAGTCCGTGAAGTAATGGATCTAAAAGCTGAACAGATAGCTGAACCACCTACATTTGGAGCAGCTATCAGGGCTGATTTTATCAAAGGAATGGGGAAAATAGACGGGCAATTTATGATATTGCTTGATGTGAATAATGTTTTATCCGTAGATGAACTCAGTGTTATTCAGCTGGAGAGAAAAGCTATAAACCCCGATACAGTTAAGGCCTTGGACCCCGATAAGGATGATCAAAAAATGTCTGAGTTGTTGGCGCAGCAAGGGCCGGATTCCAGTGATTCATTGGATGCCCCCCAAGCGTAAATGGATAGATAATAAAAATGCAGACACAAAGCAATACCCATGATTTTTTGAAGATAGCAGTACGTGACTCCGAATATAGGGCTATTCGGGAATATCTGTATGACGAATCAGGTATTGAGCTTGGTGATGGCAAACGTGAGATGGTTGCGGGAAGATTGCGGAAACGTCTGCGACATTATAATTTGGATTCTTTCAGCGCATATTTCGAAATGGCGACGGACCCAAAAAATCCCGAAGAGCAGCAGGAAATGCTCGATTTATTGACGACAAATGAAACCTATTTTTTTCGTGAGGTCGATCATTACAAATTCCTGGTCAGCAGCATATTGCCTAATCACCCGAAAGGTCAGATGTTTCGGGTCTGGAGCGCGGCGTCTTCATCAGGTGAGGAAGCTTACGGTTTAGCGATGGAACTAGCCGAGCATTTGGGTAATGCACCTTGGGAGGTATTTGGCTCAGACATCAGTAGCAGAGTAGTAAAGCATGCTCAAGCCGGTCAATATGCTATGCAGCGCATCGAAGGAATATCCAAAACCTATCTCCAGAACTATTGTTTAAAAGGCACGGGTGAAAACGACGGCACCTTGTTAGTACAACCAAATATACGAAGTCGCGTGAGTTTTAGAGTTATCAATCTAAAAGAGGCATTACCGGATATTGGAAAATATGAGGTGGTATTTTTACGCAATATTTTGATTTATTTTGATACCGCGACTAAGTCTGACATCGTTCAGCGTGTAATGACCGTATTGAAACCTGGTGGGTATTTGATGATTGGCCATTCAGAAACTTTGAAAAATATGGATAGTGATTTGGGACTGGATCTCGTAGCGCCTACTCTTTACAAGAAACGTTAGGTAGCCTTGCCATATGAAAGAAGCGAGGCTAAGAAAGGTTACGTTACACCCTGGCGATTTTATGTTTGGAGAGCCGGGAACTCATTTCCATACCATTTTGGGTTCATGTATAGCTATTGTGCTTTGGCATCCAAAATTGAAAATCGGTGGCATGTGTCATTATGTATTACCGACCCGGTCTATATCTGAAAAAAAAGACGCCGCCTTTCCGGATGGTCGGTATGGTGATGAGGCAATGCAATTGTTCGAGATGGTAGTGCACTTGCATGGCACCAAGTTAAGCGAGTATCAAGCTAAGATATTTGGCGGTGCTGATGTAGTCGACTCACTAAACTCTCCAACACAAGCCAGCGTAGGTCAGAAAAATACGCAAAAAGCTATTCAGATGACAACATTAAATGACATCGAATTAGCCGTGGCCCATATAGGAGAAAGCGGTAGCAGACGTATAGTGTTTGATGTGGAATCAGGCGATGTATGGGTTAAGCACACTGCATCTGATGGGCATCAAATTGACAGCCAGAGCGGTCAGGTATAGGAGTAGGTATGAGTATTAAAGTAATGCTAGTGGATGATTCCGCTGTAGTAAGAAAAATTCTAAGTGAAATACTAGAAAAAGCCCCGGGAATAGAGGTTATTGCTGTTGCTCAGGACCCTATTTTTGCAATGAAAAAACTGGAAACGGTGCGCCCCGATGTCATGATCCTTGATATTGAAATGCCGCGTATGGATGGATTAACCTACTTGAAAAAAATCATGGCTGAGGATCCCATACCGGTTGTGATTTGTTCCACGCTCACTCAAAAAGCTTCGAAAACGAGTATTGAAGCTTTACGCTTGGGTGCTGTGGAAGTGGTAGCTAAACCTACCAGTAATATTGGCAATCGCCTGGGCGATTCTGCAAAACTTATTATCGACGCCGTTAAAGCAGCATCCCAAGCAAATTTGAAACGAGTAAAACAGCTGTCTGCAGGACAGGCGTCCTCGGCGAAGACAAACGAAAAGCTTTCAGCTTGTGCTGTTTTGCCCAGATCACCCGGGGGCTTACAATCCACCGATAAATTGGTTGCCATAGGTACTTCAACCGGAGGAACACTGGCGCTCGAAGATATACTTTCCCGATTGCCCGCGGATTCACCGCCTATCGTAGTCGTACAACATATGCCTGCGGCTTTTACATCTGCTTTTGCCAGCAGATTGGATTCGGTTTCCCAAGTGAGAGTACAAGAAGCAAACGACGGTGATCTGGTCGAGCCGGGAAAGGTAATTATCGCGGCAGGTGGAAAGCATATGATGGTGGAATGCAAAGCAGGGGTACAAAAAATAGTCGTAAAAGAGGGCCCATTGGTGAGTCGTCACAGGCCTTCCGTCGATGTTCTATTTCGGTCTGTAGCCCAGAACGTTGGTAAAAATGCTTTGGGTATCATTATGACTGGCATGGGTGATGATGGCGCGAACGGTTTGAAGGAAATGCGCGTTGCTGGAGGTCGCACACTAGCACAGGATGAAGCAAGTTGTGTAATTTATGGAATGCCCGCAGTTGCCGTTGAACGAGGTGCGGTGGAGCGTGAAATAACCCTACAGGGTATTCCCACCGCAATTACATCATTTGCGAGATAAGCAGTTTTCTTGATTTTGTTATACAAAAGTTGATTCCGTATGCTAGTTGGCTATAGTTACGGCCCTTCTGGGTAAATTCTGATAAGGTCTTCTGGGAAATGAATCTTCTGCACACTTTTCTGTGTCTGTCTGTCTGCTTGGTTAATTTGTTTACATCCCCTATTGTCTTTGCGCAATCTTCCGAACTTAATCTGGAGTTGTCTGATGTTAGTTCCTCCGAGAGTCCGCTTTCTGCTAAAAATAGCAAAGAAATAACGCTAGCGACCGAACGCGAAGAACATGCAGCATCAATTCGCAGAGGTAAGGCGTGGCGAACGAATCTATATGCTTTGGGAGGTATTACTGCTTATGGGTTTGCCAAGTGGGAGTATGGTCAACGTAAGTTTCATTTTAAGAGTGAGGGCTATTTTGAAAAAGACA
>JAHRWB010000215.1 GCA_019090385.1 Pseudomonadales bacterium
AATAGAACATCTCAATGAGGCTGAAGGCCCCATTTTCAAAATGGCCTGCGACCCACGCATTACTCGAATCGGAAAATTTCTAAGACGCTCAAGCATAGACGAACTTCCGCAGCTCCTAAACGTCCTTATGGGACATATGAGCATAATTGGGCCTCGCCCAATGTCAGCCCGAGATGTAAATTTATTTAGCAAAGGCATTCAGCGTAAACGATTCAGCATCAGGCCTGGGCTGGCGTGCCTGCGTGAAATATCCGGGCGCGACAAGCTTTCGTTTGAGAGATGGTTGGAACTGGATTTACAGTACATCGAAGAGTGGTCCTTATGGTTGGACTTTTCGATAATGTTAAAAATTGTTCCGGTCGTTTTACGAGGGGAAGGTGCATCGTAGGTAAACCAGTCTGGAGTCGGTTACTTTTACGCGGTAAAAAATGAGAACCAACTCTGAACCCTTTCAAATAAATAAAGTGCTGGCAATTGCCATATTCTTTATTTGTTTCTTGACTGTCTATTTTGAAACGATCGCCTGGATGATCCCGGCCTGGTTTAGTCCACGTGGGTTTTATAGCCATTCCTCTTTACTAGTTGCGCTACTTGGGCACTTACTCTGGCGAGAGCGAATTTATCTGCTGCAAACAAACCCATCACCATCCGCATTCGTTATAGCAGGCCTGTTTTGCGCTTCAGTTTTCTGGCTACTTGCTTGGGCAGCAAATCTGATAATCATTCAGATTTTCGCCATTTATCTGATATTCCTAGCAGGTGCTTGCAGTATATTTGGCAGACATACTTACCGGATTGTTCTGCCAATATTTTTTCTCATTCTGTTTGCTCTACCCATCTGGCAACCCATACAATTTATACTGCAAAACATAGCAACCTATGCTGTACAAGCTGGCCTCAGTTTTATGGGGATTGCTGTTTACGTAGAAGGCAACTTCATCAGCATACCCAACGGCATATTTGAAATTCAAGGGGGTTGCAGCGGGATCGGGTTTATACTCGTATCACTTGGCCTCACTGGATATTTATCGCTCCTCGATAAAAGGAAAGTTTCTCACGGTATCGCACTTCTGTTTTTGGGTGGCTCAATCGCGCTACTGGCAAATTGGATACGCATTCTGCTTATTATTCTCGTTGGATACTACGGAGGAATGGATCAAGCGCTGGTGAGAGATCATGTCGGGTTCGGATGGCTGGTTTTTGCGTTGTTTTTCTTCCCGTACCTCTATCTTATTAGTAAGTACAGACCTGAAAAAGAACACACCGCAATCCAGGAAGAAAACCAAATTATCAGTTACGAAACTGGAAAAATAACTACTCGCCGGTTCGTTCTAATACTGCTTGCCAGCTTCACACTACCGGTAGTTTATTTCTCAATCGACAAGGCATTTCCCGGCCCAACTACCAAAGACGAAACACTCCCCAAACATGCGGGGAACTATCTGCAACAACCCAGCACTGCAAAATGGCGCCCGGACTATCCCACAGCGGACAATACTCAGCTGGTAACATATGCTGATGGAAACAAAGTTGCACTACACGTATTCACAGCAAACTATGCCAAACAATCACAGGGACATGAAGTCATCCATTTCAATAATAATTTGTACGACCCATCCCACAAATTATTCAAAAAGCTGACCATCTCCACCGGGATAAATACTCGAGAAAAAATAACAGAATTAATTCTACAGCAAGCCGATGGTAAAATATCAGGCATCTGGTATTGGTACCAAATTGGTAATGAAGCAAATGTGATAGAAACTCAGGTAACGTTTGCACAAATAAGACAAAAATTACACGGACGGGGAAACGCATCCATTACAGCCATCTATGGAGAATGTGATGAACTGCAGTGTGGCGATACAAGAAAAAAAATAATTAACCTTTTACAGTTTCTATAGCAAAGAATGAAGACTACCTACCAAGTATTGTCACGCTCATATCCGGCCTTTATCAGCTCTTGACCAGCAATACGCTTAAAGTTTGCTTTTTTTCGCGCATCCCAGTCTTGCCAGTGTTCATTCGCCTTAAACTTCTTTGGTTTGGGTTTTGGTTTCCAATCAACCTGCCCCGTTTTACTAAGGCTCGAAGAGCCTCGAGCAGGCAAATCATGAATTTGTTCAAAAGGATATTTTTTCTGCTCCAAACCATAAACCGAGCACATATCTTCTACAAACTCTACAGGAGCTCGACTGACATCTTCATAGTTATATAACTTGCAGTTTCTACCCCCACTTTTTTCCCCAGCAACCTGCAACATCATTCGAGTTGCATCACGCCAGGTACCCGTAGTTTCTTTAAAGTTTTTATCCGGCCAGGTTTTTAGCGTTGATTCCACAATATTTCGTCCATCTCGCATCAGCAACAATGCGTTTTCCATGGGAAACATGGAAGAAAAATAATTCAGGTGCCCCGCCCTCGGAACCTTGAGTAATAGCCGCTTTCCGGGGGGCAATGCAGCATGCATATACCCAATAAATGCAGCACCGATTATGCATTGAAACTCAGTAGCCACAAGTTTGTCGGAATTAATCCGATAGCCATCTAAAAAAGCACTCTGCAGCTCATCAACCTGTTTTTTTGCCTGCAGCAAAGGCACCTCCCATAAATCATATGGGTATGCAACAATATCAGGATGCAAGCGGATGAGTTCACCGCAATAAACTGTACCGGAACGCGGCATAACACCATGCACAATAAGCGCTGGAGGCCGGTCCAGTCCCCTTATTTGACTTACAGCTTGCAGCAAGTGCTCAGGAAGCGGTTCACTCTCATTGCTCAATGCATAATAGCGTGACCTGTCTTCATTCCAAGCTTCCAATGCACCCTTCAGACCAGCTTTTATAACTGTTTTAAGCCGCTTAATATGGGTTTCAACAAACATTGCTGGAGACCTTTTCAGGCGCTCTGCAAAAAATTACGGATGCAAAGCGCCACTTCAGTTTTTGACAAAACCCAACCGTCTATATTCACTACCACATTACCTCTGAAGTCATCACGAACTAATCTATCCACAATATTTACAGTCCTCTCTCCTGGCTGACAATATTGAATACTTCGATAATAATTAGATAACACTTCCTGAAATTCACATTGAGAAAGCACTTTGCTCTCGTAGTATTTTTTACCCATCAGCACTGAGCTTTCATTCTCTTTACCCAAATAGTCTGGAAGTGAACCCCACTTACTAACTGCCAAATCACTACCCTTGTCAGCCGCCGAAAAAGCCAGCGCAGTACCAGGCAGCGTTATCACTCCACACAGTATTTTTCGCCGCCGCCTATCCACTTTGAATTTCCTTTACGTGATCAGCCAACCTCAACGCAAGTGCCACTATCGTAAGCGTTGGATTAGCCGTACCGAAAGTTGGAAACACTGAACTACCCGCAATATACAGATTGGCAATCCCATGCACTTTACAATGTTTATCAACTACTCCCTTGAGAGCGCTGTCATTCATCCTCGTACCACCCATCTGATGCAAACCAGGCTCCCCCCCACCCTGCCAAGGCCAAGGAGATTGTTCATCGAGATCCAGGCGCACACGCCCAATACCATTTGCACCCACTTGACGAGCAAAATAATTTAACGAGGTCATCAAGCTACGCTTCTCGTTATTGGCAATAATCCAGTCCAAAGTGATACGGGGCATACCGAAAACATCTTTGTCATCATTGAGGTAAACCCGGCTATCTTTACGAGGATTTACCTCAATCCAGGCACCAATGCTATACAAATTCGCACTGGATAGTTCTCCGTAGGATTCAGGCCTATTTTTATTTGGCTTTTCCAGACCAGATAAAGACTGCCAAACACTGTTCAATTTCGATGCGACTTTTTCCCCAAAATCTCTATTGATTGCTGGTTTACCAGGATCATGAGAATACGCTCTCCATGGGACCTTTGAAATATGAATTCTGGTAGAAAGCAATTTTTTCTTCTTTTTTACTGCTGATGCTAGTTCAAAATGTAAGCCAATTTCCCGCCCGCTCACCCTAATTTTTTTATGATAATAATTCAAATTAGGATTTGCTTCTGGGACAACCATTAGCCCCAAACGCGCAAAATAATAATGATCCGAAAAATACCGTCCAACCAAATCATTTCCGTTGGCAAGTCCTTTTGGCTGAACTCCGTTGGACGCTAAAAGTAAACGCGAATTTTCTAGGCCGCCCAAGGCCAAGAGATAGGTTTTAGCATTAACTGTAAACCTATTTCCATTTAAACAAGCAAATTTTATGCGGACAATCTCCTTGCCATTCTCACTACTTTGAATATCTATCGCATTAGCATGTAAGTAGGTGTCAAGATTACTACTAGCAAGTAATTCTGCTCTATAAACTGCCCCAAAGCGCTTGGCCTCGCAGCCCTGGAACATATTAGAGGTAATAAGATCATCACTAAACTCTAGCAGCTTCATCGAATCCGATTGCCATTCCACTGGATCGTAGCCTTCCTGCCCTAATCCAAAAACAGGTTGAGCTGCTCGATAATAGGGCTCAAGGTCTGTTTTGGAAATTGGCCAACCACTGTCAGAAATCCAGTCTCGCTGCTCAAAATCATCATCATTTAGCGGTATGCAATTCCCTCCCCAATGATTAGTGGTTCCTCCAAAAAAGCGGATTCGCGAACTATCCAAGGGCCAGTATGGCCAGCCTACGTTGGAGCCTTTATATAAGTTCTGTGTAGGGAGTTCGAGGTTAAACCCACCACTCTCCATCAAGCAAACCCGGATATTTGTATTAGCAAACTGCCGAGCCAAGGTTATACCAGCGGCACCAGCGCCTACTATGCAAACATCTGTATTTATAACACTATCGTAAGGTATATCGCCTGAATCAATCAGCATAATAGTGGCCAGTTCCCCATACCGGAATTATCTTAATCGCCTCTTTTGAGAGGAATAAAAATCCGCCAAATCCTGCATATCTTCATCTGAGAGCCCGGACACAAAACTTTGCATCAAGTCATGTTTTCTTCGTCCATCGGCATAGGATTGCATCGCTACTATTAGATAGTCTCTAATTTGCCCTGCAAGTATCGGGGCCCCTTGGACGTGCCCCTCTCCCGCTAGACCGTGACAAGATATACAAGCGGTAGACTTCTGCCTCCCCTTGCTTTCAACAACGCGCTGTTCAGAGTTATTGCCCTTGCTAACGAACTCTTCTGATATATAGATCACCCCCCCAAGCAACAACCCCATTCCGAGCAATATAATGAACTTCATAATTATGTCGCTCCAACACACTGCATAACATTTACCATCAATCCTTAACTTGGCGAGTATAACCCTGCGCCCTAAATAGCTTAGAATAGATCCTGTCAGAATTATCAACTATTTACATCTTGGCAACAGCATTTAGGCTACGCTAGGTTACAATTCACGCTGTTAATTCTTAAAATATCCAAAATTCGAAAGTATTTGCATATCACCACGCGTCAGAATCATACCGGGTTTCAGCAATTACTAGTTCGAGTGTATTCTAGCAACTTAAAGAGCAGAAATAGAGAGGCCTATCACAGGAAGCTCTTGGAAAGGGATTACAATATGCTAAACCTGAAAAATAAAAGAAATTCAATGCGGACAAGACTTCCCATTCAAACATTACAATTGGTCCGCGCCTGCATGGTATGCATGCTGGTGTCAGCTCCCAATGCCTTCGCTTCTACAAGCGACCCCTTAACAGAAAAATACCGCATTAGCCCGGAAGACGTGATAAATATTTCAGTATGGAGAGAAGAAGATATGCAGCGCGAGGTCGTAGTTCGACCAGATGGCGGCATATCTTTTCCCTTGGCAGGTGACATAGCCGCCGCAGGAAAAACAACAGTCGAACTTGAAAAGATACTAACAGCCAGACTACACAAATATATACCAGACGCGGTCGTAACAGTCTCAATGACACAAATACAAGGCTTAAGAATATATGTTACCGGGAAAGTAAGAAGCCCCGGCCAATTTACAGTAGGCCGCTATATTGATGTATTGCAAGCAATTACCCTAGCCGGAGGACTCACTCCCTTCGCTGATCAGGGAGATATCAGAATCATGCGTCGTAGCGATAATGGGATCCACGTGCTGCCTTTCAATTATGGCCAGGTCGAAAAAGGCAAAAACCTGAAACAAAATGTGATTTTGCAAACTGACGATGTCGTAGTTGTACCTTGATGGCTACCAGAATGGTTCAATCAATGAATAATTTTCTAAAACTCCCGGCTCTCACACTAGGTCTTGTTTTACCCATGACTTTAGCCATGCCGGCACGCGGGGAATGGGGAATCACCCCTTCTGCACAATTGCAAACTGAATATGATGACAATGTGCGCATGTCAACCGACAATGCAAATGATGCCTTCATCACAACTGCAACTGGCCAGGTGCGCTTACAACGCATTACCGAGACATCGGCAATATCTGCCACGGCTGGATTAAGTTTTCTTAAATATTCAGGAGTAAACAATCTTGACGATCAAGATATGCAGTTTCTGGATCTGAATCTCTCAAAAAAGCAGGAACGTGCTCAGTTTAGACTCAATGGCTCCTATCGCAGAGACTTAATGCTCCGAAGATCAAGTTTTATCCAAGGAGTGGATGACCTACTCAGTAACTCAGACCCTCAAGAAGATACTGAAATAATTCCCGATGATCTAGAAGAAATACCTGACCTTGATGACGCCGCAACACGCTTGCAAATTCGGCGTGAGCGAGTCCGTGTACAGCCATCTGTGCGCTGGCAATTTTCTGAGCGTTTAAATGGAAATATAGCAATTTCTCATTCTAGCTTGAGTTATGGGCGAGCTGCACAGCTCGTTGGCCTCCGCGATAATAATAGTCAAACTGGCAAACTAACACTAAGTAGACGCATGTCCGACAAAAACACGTTATCTGTATCAACATCAATCCGTCTTTTTGACCCTGATCGCAACGCAAAGTCCCAAAATTACGAATTGCGAACTATTCTGAATCATCAATATTCCGAGCGTTCCCAAATCGGCGTTCAAATAGGTGTTCGCCGAACAAAAGTAGATGCCTCCGCTAATCGTCCTTCCAGCAAGGACACCGGATTTACATTTCGTGTAAATGGCTCTCGTAGCTATCAAAGAACACATGTCCGTGCTTCGGCAGAGCGCTCTATCCTCCCCAATTCGTTTGGCCAATTAGTCGAAGCGGATCGATTAAGCTTGGGCGTTACGCACAAAATTTCCGCTAGAGCAGATTTATTATTAGACACCCGTGCTTATACAACTGATTCAGGGTCTAGTTCAAATACAGATGACGGACAAAAAAGAAAATTTCTACAACTCAGCCCAACAATACAATATCGCTTAACGCCTACTTTTAACATGAACCTTGCTTACAAATATACATGGGTAGATCGCGCACAAAATACCTTCACCACTCCTGGCAGTGCCTCAGGTAGCTCATTGGCCCTGGCTCTTTCATACACTCCGCTCAGTCAAAACTAGATTTCAAAATACGGCAAGAGGAATAAATTGATCATGAATGTTTTTGACTATCAGATGGGGATAAATGACTATCTTCAAATTCTAAAACGACGAAAATTCTATTTTGCAGTACCATTTACGCTGATCGTTCTAATTGCTGTAGCAATCGC
>JAHRWB010000013.1 GCA_019090385.1 Pseudomonadales bacterium
AAAGAATCCATCATGGCTAAATCAATATAGTCCCCTTGCCCGGTATCTTTTTTGCGCAGCAGCGCCATCAATACGGCAGATAAGCCCATCATTGAAGTTAGCATGTCTGCGGCGGGTATGGCGGGTATGGCAGGCTTGCCATCAAAACCCAGATTGGCACTCAATATGCCTGCATACCCCTCAGTTGCAAGGTCATGCGCTGGTTTTTTGATATATGGGCCGGTTTGCCCAAAGGCCGATAATGAAGCATATACAACACCCGGGTTTCGTTCTTTGACGGCCGCATATCCCATACCCAGGCGATCAGCAACACCAGGGCGAAAAGCCTCGATAACCACGTCAGATTTTTCTGCCAGACGCAATGCCATTTCCCGGCCTTCGTCGGTTTTCAGATTCAGCTGTACGCTTTTTTTACCTCTGTGGGTATTGGCAAAATAGACCGACACGCCATCCCGTTTTTGACCAATTTCCCGATTAGGCTCGCCACCGTTTACCGGTTCCAGCTTGATCACTTCTGCACCATGATCTGCCATCATCTGGGTCAGCAACGGACCTGGCAAAAACAGTGACAGGTCGAGTACCCGTATGCCTTCTAGCTTCATTAACAAACTTCCTTAATTAATCTTATCCACATCGAACCTGTCCAATGCTACTCTCAATAGCTAGACAGGATTACGCTCCATCATTTGCCGAGCTATAATAATACGCTGCATCTCATTGGTACCCTCGCCGATACACATAAGTGGCGCATCACGATAGTAACGCTCTACGTGATATTCTTTTGAATACCCGTAAGCGCCATGAATACGCATGCACTCTGCGGCATTCTCCATCGCTGCTTCAGATGCAAACAGTTTCGCCATGCCGGCTTCCATGTCACATCGCTCGCCGCGATCATAGGCTTTAGCAGCGTCTTCGACCAGCAACCGGGCTGCCTGACAGCGTGTAGCCATATCACCTAATTTGGTTTGAATTGCCTGGTGCTGGCCAATCGGCTTGCCCATTGTCTCCCTGATCTGCGCATAGGCAACGGCATCATTGAGAGCCGCGTTAGCCACCCCAACCCCTCTGGCTGCAACATTAATGCGGCCCAGCTCCAAGCCGCCCACGGTGTGGTGAAAGCCATGGCCTTCTTCACCACCAATCAGGTTGTCCGCGGGTATGCGGTATTCATCGAAAATCAGTTCGGCTGAGTCGATTCCCTTATAACCCAGCTTTTCCAATTTGCGGCCTACACTAAATCCTGGGCCTTTTTCAGCCAGAAACAAACTCATGCCCTTATGGCGTGGCTGAATTTCAGAATCAGTTTTCACCAGCAAGGCGACGCAGCCACCTTCTATGCCATTAGAAATCCAGGTTTTTGTCCCATTTATCACATAATCATCGCCATCACGTACTGCCCGGGTTCGGACTGCCTGCAAATCCGTACCGCAATTGGGCTCAGTCAGAGCCAGCCCACCGCGCAGTTCGCCAGTGGCAAATCGCGGTAGAAAACGCTGCTTCTGTTCCTCGGTTCCAAATCGCTCCACTGCTGCTGCCATAATCAAGTGGGAATTAAATATGCCCGTTAATGACATCCATACTTCAGAAATGGTCGTGACGATTTTTGCATAGGTAGAACTGGGCAAACCCAGGCCACCATAAGCCTGACTGATGCTTGCACCAAACAAACCCAGTGCTTTCATCTGCTCTACCATTTCGTGGGGATACTCATCAGCATGTTCGAGTTCCAGAACCTTGTCTCGCACATCACGGTCTAACCATTGGTTTATGCTGTTAAGGATCAGCGTCTCATCCTCAGTGGTAAATATGTCACCCGAACGGGCCTGTATTGTCTCTACCGCCATTTTTATTTCTCTTTATTTAAGTTTGCCATGATATCGTCTACCCCATGCCCCCGCTTTGGAACCAATGCGCTACGCTTGAATTCCATCACTTTAACATTGTCTTGATTAAAACCTCGGGTAAGAACAGACACGATGCCCTGGGTAGGACGAGATTTGGAAACTCTTTTGTCCAGCACTTCTGTTTCTGCGTAGAGTGTATCGCCATTAAAAACCGGAGCGGGCATAATAATATCCGTCCAACCCAGGTTTGCAATGGCCTTTTGACTGACATCAGAAACGGTCATGCCAACAACAATAGCCAAGGTCAGCGCGCTATTAACCAGAGGCCGACCAAATTCACTGTGTTTGGCATACTCCGCATCAAAATGCACCGGATGCTGATTCATAGTCAGCAGCGTAAACCAGGTATTGTCAGCTTCGGTGATGGTTCGTCCTGGTCTGTGTTCGTATATATCGCCAACTTTAAAATCTTCCAGATAGCGACCAAAAGATTCTCGATACCGATTTTCACCGACTTTTATAGACTCTCCGCTCATAACTCCCCCGTTCACGTAATAGCAAAACTGCAATGATAGCATTCCGTTACATCGCAAGTATAAAAAATAGGGGCAGGTGTAAAAACTAGGAGCAAGTATAAAAACCAGGAATAGAAACAAGCGTACACATACCCCTGTTCAATTCTAATTCCGCTATATCGATTCACATTCCAGGAGCGTGCTGAATGTTTGATCCATATCCGCAAGGCTGTATGGCTTGGCGAGAAACGCCAGATTGTGCCTACCCGGTTGCTTATTTTCCGGATTGTATCCACTGGAGATGACCACAGGCACATCCGGGCTAATTTCTCGAATCTCGTCAAGGCATTGCCAGCCATCTTTACCAGGCATTTTAAGATCCAGCAAGACTGCTCTGATCTCATTGCGGCGCTGTTTATATAGTTCAATACCCTCGTAGCCACTTTCAGCTTCTAATGTTTTATAGCCAAGCACATCCAATAATCGGCAGGCTACATCTCGAATTTGATCCTCATCATCTATTACCAGAATCAAATCAAAGTCCGTAGAAGTATGCTCTTGCTTAGTTTCCAGCGCTTGCCCCACCGATGATGGGACGGGGCCCTGAACTGCCGGAAAACGCAGCCAGACGGTGGTTCCTTCACCCTCTTTACTCTGGATGGTAATATCCCCTTGATGTTCTTCAAGCACGCGTTTAGCGCTGGCCAAGCCTAGTCCATGTCCCATGGGCTTTGAGCTTACAAAGGGTTCAAATACCGAACCGATTCTATCAGCTGGTATGCCTATGCCTTCATCACGTATTTCTAAAACAATCTGCTGGGACAAATTCGCGGCACTGCTCTCGTGCCTCAGCGAAATGTAAATTTTTGAAGGTGGGCTAACAATTGCCTCCCCGGCATTAAGGATGAGGTTCATTAACACCTGTTCAATCTGCGCCTGATCACATTCAATCAAACAAGGGGTCTCACACAAATCCACCTCGATCACAGTGCCTTTCGGTAATGCATGTTCAATCAGATTAGTAATAGTGACAATCTCTGAGCACAAATCTATTGTACTCACCTCCGTCAAGCTCCTACCCGAAAATGCTAATAGCTGGCCGCTAAGTAAACTGGCCCGATTGACCCCATCTATGGCCGTAGCGATCGCTTCACGGCTGGCATGATTAACCGGCAAATTAAGTAAAGCCAGCTCGCTATTTCCTTTGATTGTGGTAAGCATATTATTCAAATCATGAGCGATGCCCCCTGCAAGCAAAGCAAGATTATCTAGCGCTGAGCTTTGCTCATTCAATAGCTCTAGCCTGCTATGCTCCTGGTGAACATACACCAGCATGCTAGGTATCAATACCATCACAACCAGAATACTCGCCACCCAACCTTCCACGTCATGTACGTATCCCGCCAGGGACATACCCAAAATCAAGATGGCAATAAGCCAAATATAAAACCTGTAGCCTATATGACTGGCAACAATGCCTGTGGCTCCCAGCAACAGGCCACCTACCAATAATGCCAAATGCCAGGCTTCAGGAATGAGATGAACCAATACCACAATAGATATCAGATCATATAAGGGCTGACTCCAGCCAATCTCCTCCACTGGATATCGATTTTGCACCCAAATAGCCAACGGTAGGGATATAAAAACAAGTGTTGCTGCCAACAAATACCGATTTTCACCAATGGCAGGCAACAGACAGGCAAGCATCGCCAAGCATACTATGCCAATAGATCTTGTAAGCTGAAAACTGTGCTTCATTTATCTCTGATGAACTACACGCCTTTATACTACTCATCATCCCAGGACCAAGCTGCGCAAAAGCTTCAACTAAATATCACTGGCTCATACCATTAAAAATACCACAGTTTATGGCAGCATTGAAAAATAATGTAATGGCAGTTTCCATCGCATGTTTTTATCCGGAAAACTCCAGCCTGAACGCTGGAGAAGTCGAATCTAAAATCAGCTTCCTCTATCATGGCTCAAATGATCCTGTTAAGAGATAGGCTCTAAATGCAAAGAAAATACAAATATCGCGCATTCATCAGCTACAGTCACAAAGACGAGAAATGGGCGGGTTGGTTACATAAAGCTCTTGAGACATTTCGCGTACCGAAACATCTTGTGGGTGAAACCACCAGCATGGGCACCGTCCCAGGTCGGTTGGGCAAGGTCTTTCGTGACCGAGAGGAACTTTCAAGTTCCCACAACCTGGGCACTGAATTAACTCAGGCCCTTGAAGATTCTGCCTGTCAGATCGTCATCTGTTCCCCAAACGCAGCAAATTCACACTGGACCAATGAGGAAATCCTGACCTATAAGCGCCTGGGCCGCGAAAACCGAATTTTTTGTCTGTTAGTTGAGGGCGAACCCGGCTCGAAGCATAGTGAATGCTTCCCACCCGCAATACGCTTTCAGTTAGATGCCGATGGCAATTTGTCAGAAAACCCTGCTGAACCCATCGCCGCTGATGTCAGGCCCCAGGGCGACGGAAAACAAAATGCCAAGCTCAAACTAATCTCTGGCATGCTCGGCGTCGGTTTTGATGCGCTTAAACAACGGGAACAACAACGCCGTCAAAGACGTATGGCAATTATCACATCAGCCGCACTTGCTGGCATGGTAATAACCAGTGGCTTGGCAGGTCTGGCCATCGTCGCACGAGACGAAGCGGAGTTACAACGAAACCGGGCAGCGGTGGAAGCAGAAACCGCGAACCGCACCGCTGAATTTATGATAGGACTGTTCAAGGTATCGGACCCTGGAGAGTCATTGGGCAACAGCATTACTGCCCGGCAAATTCTGGATGAAGGGGCATCACGCATTGAAACCGAGTTAACAGATCAGCCTGAAATACAAGCTACATTGATGGAAACAATGGGTACGGTATACACCAGCCTTGGACTCTATAAACCCGCTGAAAACCTGGTTCAATTGGCATTGGACAAACGCACTGCCCTGTTCGGTAAAACGCATACCGATGTCGCTCAAAGTCAGTTCCATCTGGGAGAAGTCCTCACCCTGGAAGCAGATTACGAAAAAGCCGAACACTACCTGCGCCAATCCCTGAGTGTGCGCCGGGAACTGCATGGCAACCAGCATGTAGAGGTTGCTGAATCACTCACCCGGCTGGCTGACGTATTGTCCCGCAAGGGAGACTATAGCGCTGCAGAGCCACTGATCCACGAATCACTGGCGATTGGACATGTTCTGCATCATGAGGATCATGAGAGCATAGCAGAAAACATTGAAGATTTAGGCCTGCTCTATTTTGACCAGCATGATTATAAGCAAGCAGTCGTTCAGCTTCGTGCAGCGCTGGCAATGCGCCGGAATCTACATGGTGATGTACACCCTG
Organism: Pseudomonadales bacterium; assembly: GCA_019090385.1. GTDB lineage: Bacteria > Pseudomonadota > Gammaproteobacteria > Pseudomonadales > Azotimanducaceae > DC-out156. The sequence continues at coordinate 5,724 of JAHRWB010000013.1, forward strand.
CTCTGGCCGAATCACTCAATAACCTGGCCTGGACATTGCTTGAGCTTGGCGAACTGGCGGAGGCAGAGGAACTTTACCGGGAAGCACTGGTAATGAAGCGCACAGTACATGAAGAGATTCATCCGGAGATAGCTTACGCGCTCAACAATATTGGTTATGCGCTTGAGCTACGCGGAGATAATCTCGCTGCCAGTGAAGCTTACCAGGAGGCGCTGGATATTTTCGAACAAGTCTACCCCGGCGCTCATCCGGATATCGCCATGCTGGTCAGTAATCTGGCCTTTATCGCATATGCCAGCGGAGAAACTGAACAGGCCATCGAATTTTTGCGCAGCGCTCTGAATATGCGACGTGAGGTTCTGGGTGACGATCACCCTGAGGTCGCCGAAAGTGCCAGCAGCCTGGGGTACTGGCTAATCCATCAATCCCAATATAGCGAAGCAGAAGAATTGCTGGATGAAGCCCTGCTCATCAGACGCAATACACTCGGCAGCGAAGATCCGCGTGTTGCAGCCACGCTGACAGTAAAAGCCGAATTACTTCTTTCCACATCACGCTTTAAAGAAGCGCAAAAAATAGCCATGCAAGCGGGTAAAATACTCCTTAAAAATCTGGCCAAAGACCACTGGCGCGTGGCTGCTGCCGCAACCGTACAAGGCGCTGCACTTACCCACCTGAATAATTACCCTGAGGCTGAAACATTATTACTGAACAGCATCAAACCGCTGGAGCAGGCACCTATTCCAGGAATTTCCCAGCAGAATAATGGCCGGTTAGCATCACTCTATACCGTTTGGAACAAGCCTGAAAAAGCCCGGCAATACGCAACCCTCAACAAAATGTAAGCCCTGCTTTCTGCCACTTAAGGCCTACTTTCCAAATCCACCACAGCCTCTCTGCTCAATAAATGTGCGCTGCGCCCGATAAAGGTGCAAAGCGCTTTCTAACAGAAAATACATAATTTGTTAGTAAAATCAAACAATTAAAGCGTTGACACAGCACCTCATAATGCTGTTACATTAAAAAAAACAGTATTAATTTTCGGGGCAAATCATGTTCATCAAATATAAAAATCTAGCCACGCTGGCATTATTTTCTATCTATACGTTAACCAGTTTTAGTGCATGGGGGGTAACCCAGGTACTAGATCGCGTGGACGCATTCGATAAAACATCCGTACTGGGCATGAAATTCGACGACCCGGCTCCGCGAGCCCAGGATTTTGACGTACTGATCAACTCACCTGGTTCAGATTTTAAAGCCTGCAAACTTAGTGCTACCAATGGCGCATACTGTTTGGTGGGTGATGAAGTAATTAACTGGCCAACAGGCACAACTGCAGGTGGCTCAAACATCATCGCCGACTGTAAGGATCAAGCCTTTAAGGCCAAATCCTGTACCGGCATGACCGTTGATTTGGCCGGTAATATCTGGTTGGCCGTGCGCAACAAAGGCAAAACGCACAATTTGTTCAAGCTTCAGGAGAAGGATGCTGATGGCTCTTGTCTGGCTACAAATAATGCTAATTACTGCGCAACCCTGTGGTCGGAGGACAAGCCACTGCTGCTGGATCTAAATTCAGTTGACGGAGACACCGCTACCGACTTCACGGGCTTTGGTAAATCAGTGGTCGGACTGGAAGAAAGAAAAACCGCTGTGGTGTTTCTAGATGATGGCGATGATGAATCAGTAAACACTGTAATCACCGTGGCCAGTGGTAAACGAGATTGGGGATTAGCTGGAAACGAACAATTACAAAGCATTGCCCTGCTTCAGGTAGAAAACCCTGGCACTTCAGCCATTGAAAACTACCTGCTGGTTACTACCAGCAAAGACCGTATCATTCTGGCTGAAACTGACGGTACACCCGATACGCGCGAAGTTTTCGACATCGCTGGCCAGCGCGACTCTTCTGCCACTCAGTGTAATTTTGACAACGCCTATTATGGCATCCGTACCAGTCCAAAATCCGGACTGACCTATGTCACGGATAAGCAATATTGCCAGGTTTTAGCGCTTTTACCGGCATTTGATGCAGGCAATAATTTAATCGGTTTGATAAATGCGCCTGAAGGCAGCAGCGATTTAACCTTATCCACCAACGGGACTCTAGGTACATTCCCGGTACTCGGGCCCACTGTTGCACCCGGGGCTTCTATTGACCTCAGTGAGTGTGGCGCTGGTGAAAGTTGTACTCTCGTTGCAGGCACATCAAACGGTGCCACCATGTCAAATGTGACAACTATCCCCGGAAGCAAAACCGGCATGACCTTGTTTTTAATAGAAGGATTACCCGACTGCAGGTTGATTCCAGGCGCCTGTGTTGCTTTGTTGGATAACATTGACTCAGAAGCCGACCTCGTCACCGAAAACATTATTATCGACAGACAGGGAAGCGGTGACCCAGCAGCACAACTACTCAATGTTACCCCTCTTCTACCACGTGAAGTAACTGAGCCTTTTGCTGGCACATTGCCACCTTTATGGATTTCCCAGCAATATCAAGCGCAGTTGGAGTCGCCTAAGTCAGGGTTCTTTACCGCCATGTTTGGTATTACTGACGCAAATTTCAGCGGCGTATTTGATATAGAAGTTGAAGTTGCTGAACTGGCCGGTGGATATCAGCGTGGCTGTCGCACTGGCGATCCGGTAAATACACCTGCGCTAACCCTGATTGGCGGCTACGACGTGGCCGTCAAAGTTTCTGAGGGTTTCGTGAGTATCAATCGCGACTATATAAACGGCAATAATGACCATGAAGTCATGCTAACCAACACCGGCTGTGGCAGTAGTCGCATGAGTGGTTCAAGGTGGTCACTGTGGGCCTTCGACCTGGGTTTTTCACCGGATACCTACGATGGAACAAGTATCGCAGAAAATGACAGTGCCGTATTTTTCAAATTACTGGTATCTCTTTACGATGATCTGGAGCAATCAGTCAACCAACTCGCCTGTATCGCTGCAGATGGGCAATCTAACGCACCGTTGGCGACAGCTGATTGCAACGCTTTCTCCAGCGCTCTGTACAATACACGAGACAAGCTCGACAAATGTATGAGCGCAACATTGGAGCCAAAAAACAGTTCACGTAGCCAGAACTGCCAAGCTTATCTAAGTCAATATGCAAACCTGGAGAGTACCGTAGCGGATTTTAGCCTCGCCGGTGAAGATCCCGCCAACCGTATTGGTCAGACAAGTGTACAAATGCTGGTTATTGACAATGTCTATACCCACCTGTTTTTCCCTTCAATTCCTGACGCCGGATTTAACCCGCAATAAAAATCCTCTGGTTGCAGCAAGGTAAGGCCTGACGCATGGACCTCCCCCAATCACAGTTACCATCTCAATCTCACTTGCAATCCCAATCACAGCCACAAACCGTAGTCGGCGGCCAAACTGGTTTGGCTATACCGTTAATTATTGCCGTAACCGGGCATCGAGATCTGGTACCAGAAGAAATACCGCTGATTCGCAGGCGAGTTAGTAAACTGCTACTGGATCTCCAGAAAGATTACCCGGATCGTGGTGTATCCGTTATGTCTGCACTGGCTGAAGGTGCCGATCAATTGGTTGCCAATGAAGCCTTACGCCTGGATATTCCACTTATCGTGCCACTTCCCATGCCCAAGGCCTTATATCTAAAAGATTTTGACAATGCCGAAGTACGAGAAAACTTTGAGCGTTTATTATCCCAGGCCGCAGAAGTTTATGAACTACCGCTCACAGAAGGTCACAGCCTGGAATCGATCAGCACTTACGGTGATGGTCGCGATCAGCAATATGCACAACTGGGCGTATTCGTCTGTGCGCACTGCCATATTCTGCTGGCCTTGTGGGATGGTAAATACAATGAAAAACTGGGCGGTACTGGTCAGGTAGTTCGCTTCCATCATGACGACATAATGCCCGGATATACAAAGGAATCTGCTGCCAGCGGATTGATATTAGCCGATGATGAAAGTGATTTGGTATATCACATCGTATGCTCACGAGATTGTCAGGATGGACAACCAGAAGCATTGCTAACAGCTGGCGATTACTGGTGGTTTTCACTGGATGAAAAAGAACCTCGCTCGAAACAACTACCAGAAAGTCATCGCCGTGTATTCCAATACACCAGCGAATTCAGCGCGGATGCATTAATGTACGCTGATAATATTCAAAACAGTGCATACCCGCTGCTCGACGAACAAAACCGCGCCACCCTTCCGCCTGGTCTCGGCGATATTGATCACATTTACCGCGCAGCAGACTGGCTGGCTGGGCATTTTCAAAGCCGTGTACTGCTCACGCTTAAGGTGACACACTTGCTGGCCATACTAATGGGCCTGATGTATATCGCTTATTCGGACCTACTGCCCATTCAACAGTTTCTATATGCATTTCTCAGCTTCTTTTTAATAGCAAGCGCCATCCTTACGTACAGCAAGCGCCGGGCCTGGCACCGTAAATACCTCGACTACCGCACCCTTGCAGAAGGCCTGCGCGTTCAATTTTACTGGGCAGCGGCAGGCGTTATGAAAGGCCACAAGTCAAAATATACCCATGATACATTTTTGCAAACCCAGGACCCCGACCTCGGCTGGATCCGAAATGTTATGCGTATCAGTGGCACCGAATGTGATGCGTCCAACTATAGTGAGCCAGCTGGCCTGGAATTTACGCTTAGCGAATGGCTGGGAGATTATGATACTGGCCAGCTGGGCTATTTTCGGCGGAAAGGTGCTGAGTGCACCAAACGCTATAAACGTACTGAACGATTGACTACGGCTGCACTCTGGATTGGATTTGCAGCAATCACTTTTTTCGTAATGATGAGTGCAGATTTGGGCGAGCAAGTCCGTGACCCCCTGGTAATACTAATGGGCATTATGTTGCTGTTTGTCGGTGTATGGCAATCCTATAGCTTCGGTATTGCCGATGCAGAATTGATTAAACAATATGAATTTATGTATCAAATTTTCTGCAATGCACGCAGACGTATTGATAGTGCTGTAAATGATCACGAAAAAAGAAGAGTGTTACAAACCCTTGGGGATGCAGCACTGGGAGAGCATTCCCAGTGGATACTAATGCACCGTGAACGAGCCCCAAATCAAAATGATATGTTTAACATGGGTTAGTGAAACGGTTAACAACGCCCTTTTTTGGCCTGACCAGGGGGACAATGTCGTCCTTTGGGATGGCCACCTTTGTGATGACCACCTTTGTGATGGTGGTGCTTTTCGCTCACATGGTGATCGTCTACGTACACTTCAGGAACCACGCGTCCCTCAATTTGATGCTGTTCATCTGTAGTCAGCACTACACCGATTGCCGCGCCAACAGCAGCACCCATAACCGCGCCATTTTTATCTCCCAACTCCGATCCAATAGCTGCGCCAAGTGCACCACCCACACCGCCACCAATAGCAGCATCCGCGGTGTCTTTGTCACTGGCAAACATCCAGGACGAGCCAAGCAAAGCGAATAGCAATCCATAACACCTGATCAATTTTCCCACGGTCAGTACCTGTCTGATAAAAAGTGATTAAACATAGTAGACAAATTACATCCAGTGAAGTGAGTACAACTGCCTGTTTTTCAGATTTTTATTGAGATACAGGTCACAATTGGAAATTCAATGGCAGGGCAGTTTTTCTCGGCCTCAGCCAGGTACTAAAAGAAAATTTACCATTGATTCATTTCAAACAAGACCTGAGCCCTGGCCTTGCGGTACATTAGTACTGCACACCAGATGACATGTTCACAATTTACATTAACCAAACAAATCAAGACAAGAAAGGAAATAGCGATGAACAGTGTAGAAGGAAAAATTGCTCTGATTAGCGGTGGCGCCCGAGGTCTGGGTGGTATGTCTGCAATTAAGCTGGCGGAAGCAGGCGCCAAAGTAGTTATCACCGATATACGCGAAGAAGAAGCTGCCGAAACTTTGGATAAAATTATCAGCGCAGGCGGTGATGCCAAGTTCATCAAACATGATGTCGCTATCGAAGAGCAATGGATAGCGGCAGTAAAATTTGCGCTGGATGAATTTGGCGGACTGGATATTGTTGTCAACAATGCCGGTGTTGCCGGGGCCTCCAAGCCACTGGAAGATCTTTCACTGGATTCCTGGCGACGATTAAACAGTATCAACTATGACGGCGTATTTTTGGGTGTAAAACATGCTATTCGGCCCCTGCGCGAGCGCGCGCATTTATGGCCAGGTGGCGGATCTATCATCAATATATCATCCATTATGGGGTTTATTGGCGGTGCGCGAGCTGCTGCTTACTGCGCCTCCAAAGGGGGAGTGAGGTTATTAACCAAAGCCGCAGCTCTGGAACTGGCGCCTTCAAAAATACGCGTTAACTCAGTGCACCCGGGGTTTATTAATACGCCTTTATTACGCGGTGGCGTCGATGTCGCCGAAGAACGCAAAGAAGGCGGTGGCCAGCACTTTATTGATGGGATTGTCAGACGCCATCCCTTAGGCCGGCTTGGTGAAGATACGGATATCGCTAACGCTGTACGTTTTCTCGCATCCGATGACTCTTCCTTTATGACCGGGACAGAAATGGTCGTAGACGGCGGATATCTCGCACAATAACCGGCACAAGCCAAATTAAGGGGATAAGATAATGAACAGAACAGACGGCAAAGTAGCATTAATTTCTGGCTCTGCCCGAGGGCTTGGAGCAGAAACTGCCAGGGTTTTCACCCAGGGTGGTGGCAAGGTACTGGTTGCAGATATATTGGATGACGTAGGTAAAAAAACCGTTGAAGAACTAAAGCAGGCCGGTGCAGACGCAGCCTATGTACATCTTGACGTCACCAGTGAAAGTGATTGGGAAAATGCCGTTAAAACCGCTGTGGATACCTTCGGAAGTCTTGATGTGCTGGTTAACAATGCGGGTATCTTTTTTACCAAACGCACCGAAAAAATGACATTGGCAGACTGGCGTCTTATGACCTCAGTAAACCTCGATGGTGTGTTTTTGGGTACTAAAGCCGCCTTACCGGCTTTGGCAGAGAGTGCTGCCAAAGCGAAAGTGGGCAGCGCCATTGTAAACTTGTCCTCGGTAGCAGGATTAACCGGTGCCAGAGGTGCGTCAGCTTACTGCATGAGTAAGGGTGGGGTCCGTCTCTACACCAAAGCCTGTGCTCTGGAATTTGCCCAACGACGTATTCGGGTAAACTCTGTACATCCTGGACTAATCGATACCGACATGGGCCAATTGGTGATCGACTCTGCTGCCCGGGGAAACAGAAGCCCAGATAAGGTAAAGCAAGCCATGCAATCATCTCACCCTATTGGGCGACTCGGCGTTCCCACGGATATAGCCAACGGGGTAGTCTACCTGGCTTCAGATGATGCAGCATTTATGACGGGAAGCGAACTGGTTATTGATGGCGGCAGTACTGCGCAGTAGTAACCTACAATAACCAGCGAGATTCTCTCCTAAATCCTCTCAATAATAACGGCAGGTGCCATTCCACCTGCCGCACACATTGTCACCAGGCCAAATTGCTGACCACGTCGCTCTAGTTCGTCAAGCACCGTGCCAATCAGCATTGACCCAGTCGCACCAATGGGATGACCAAGCGCCATGGCGCCCCCATTAACGTTGACTTTATCCCGGTCCAGATCCAAATCACGAATATACTTTTCTGCTACCACCGAGAAAGCTTCGTTAATTTCAAATAGATCTATATCAGCCAAGCTCAAACCAGCTTTAGCCAACACTTTTTTTGTTGCAGGCACAGGCGCGTTGAGCATAAGTGTCGGCGAGTCGCCCATATTGCACATTGCCACAATACGCGCTCTGGGCTTAAGACCATTGGCTTTGGCATAATCCGGAGAGGCCATTAATACAGCCCCGGCACCATCAACAACGCCAGAAGAATTACCCGCATGATGAAAATGCTCGATATTCAGATCAGGAAATTTCTGCTTAACCAGACCGCGAAAAGTTGTACCGGCATCATCCAGCGACATATCGGCCATCTTCGCAAAGGAAGGTTGCAGAACCGATAAGGACTCCACAGATGTCTGTGGACGCGGAAATTCCTCGTGATCCAAGGCAACACTACCATCGAGCTTATAAACCGTAATGAGGGATTTGTCGAAATATCCATTTTTAATGGCATTGTCGGCACGTTGTTGAGAAACCACCGCTAAACTATCCAACGCTGTTCTGTCTATGCCTTCAAGTGTTGCAATAGCATCTGCGCAAACACCTTGATGGGGCTGCGGATGTACTTTGCGCAAGCGGAAGTTATCATTATCCAAAAATGGAGAGCTCTTGCCTCCTCCCTGGCCATGCCCAGACATCATCTCCGCACCACCGCCAATGCACAGATCCTCCATGCCAGACATTATATTAGCCGCGGCAATGTTGACTGATGTTATTCCTGAACCACAAAATCTATCCAAAGTGACGCCGCTGGCCCGGACATCATAACCTGCATCCAGGGCCGCCATGCGCGCCAGATCCCCACTTTGCTGACCGCGCTGAGAGCTAGTACCAAAAACGATGTCATCCACTTCGGCTGTATCAAAACCCACACGTTCCTGTAGCGCACTCAATACCGCAGCGGCTAAATGCTGCGGATGCTCATCAGCCAGTGCACCCTTACCTTTTTTGCCTATACCTCTGGGGGTACGGCAAGCATCAATTATCCATGCTTCAGACATAATCATTTTCCTTATATTCTTTGTGACTATTAATAGGATTCGATATTTTATCTACTCGGTATCTTTACTTATTCGGTAATTTTATTTATTCAATAGCACCACTTTCTGTAAGTACCTCTATCTCCTTTTCTGCAATTCCCATCGATTTTAAGATCTGACGGGTATCAGCACCCACCGTATGCCCGCCATGGGCCACTTCGGATGGAGTTCTGCTAAACCTTGGAGCAGGCGCCGGCTGAGTAATGCCGTCAACCTCGATATACGTCTTTCGTGCTACATTTGCTTCATATTTTGTGGCATCAGTAAGAGTCAGAACCGGCGCAAAACATACATCCGTACCGTCCATGATCTCGCACCACTGTGCTTGGGTTTTTTGCTTGAAAATAGCCGTTAACTTCTCTTCCTTCACTCCCCACTGACTATGGTCCATTTGCGATCCAAATTCATCCGCAGGCAATTCAGCCAGTTTAACCAACAAAGCATAAAACTGCGGTTCAATCGAACCCAGGGAAATATACTCCCCATCTGCACACTCATAAGTATTGTAAAAATGTGCCCCACCATCCAGCAGATTCGACTGGCGTTGCGTAGCATCCCATCCACCCGAAGCTTCAAATCCGTGAAACATCCACATGAGCTGAGCCGCACCATCTACCATAGCTGCATCAATCACTTGACCTTTGCCAGAATTAGCCGCCTCCAACAGAGCTGCCAGCACACCACTAACCAATAACATACCACCACCGCCCATGTCTCCTACAAGATTTAGTGGCGGTAAGGGTTTTTCATTGCGGTTGCCCATCGCATAAAGCGCTCCGGTAATGGCAATATAGTTAATATCATGACCAGCGGCCTGGGATAGCGGACCTTCCTGTCCCCAGCCCGTCATGCGGCTGTATACCAGCTTGGGGTTTCGTGCCATACATTGCTCGGGGCCAATACCCAGCTTTTCACAAACCCCAGGACGAAAAGGGTCTATCAGCACATCGGCTTTTTCAATCATGCGTAACAGTGTTTCAACACCTTCGGGAGATTTAAGGTTAATCGCTACCGATTTTTTTCCGCGCGAGCTGACCGCATCTGGCTTTCTGCCCAACATACCCGTGCGCTCAATGCGGATCACCTCTGCCCCCATATCAGCAAATATCATTCCGGCCATCGGTGCCGGACCAATACCCGCCATTTCTATCATCGTATAGCCCTTTAATGGACCCATAAATATTCTCCTCAACAAACAAATCGTTCTATATTTTAATCATACTCAGCAATATGCAAAGCACTTATCTTAGCTAAAGCTGGTCATTAAAAATTGCGGGTATTGAATGGCGCATAGTCCTCGGACAAACAATCTCTGCTAATGATCACTTTCATAATTTCTGAACTACCCGCATAAATAGTTGATACCTTGGCATCCGTATATTGCCTGCTGATTGGATACTCATCCATAAACCCGGCACCCCCATGTAGCTGAACGCCCAGATCAGCGGCCTCAACCTGCAACTCGCTGGTAATAAACTTTGCCTTTGCCGCATCTACCGGCGTTAACACATTTTCGTTTAGAGACTTAACGCACTGATCCACGTAAATTTGGGCCACATCCAAATGCGTGCGCAATTCCGCCATCTTAAACTGCGTGTTCTGAAATTCAGCCAACGGTTTTCCAAAGGCTGACCGCTGCTTCACGTAATCAGCGGTCAGATCCCAGGACAGCTGAGCGGCGGCAAGATATCCCACAGAACCTATCAAACGCTCTTCAGCCAGACCCTTCATCAAAAGCACGAAACCCTGGCCGGGCTCACCCAGCACATTAACCTTGGGTACCTTAACATTGTTAAAAAACAACTCGGCGGTATCCTGCGCTTTTAAGCCCATTTTTTTCAAATTCCGACCTCGCTCAAACCCCTGCATACCCCGCTCTACGAGGAACAAAGTCATATGATGTGGTTTATTCTTTGGATCTGTCTTAGCCGCGACAATAACGACATCTGCATTAATGCCGTTAGAAATATACGTTTTTGAGCCATTCAGAAGCCAGTGATCTTTATGTTCCACAGCCGTGGTCTTCATGCCCGCCAGATCACTGCCTGCATCAGGCTCAGTCATGGCAATGGCAAGAATACTCTCCCCGCTAACACATTTAGGGATAAACCTGCGACATTGTTCTTCATTGCCAAATCGCGTGATGTACGGACCTACGAGCCGACTATGGAGCGAATTGTACCAATCCCCCGCTCTCGCATAAGCCGTTTCCTCCATAATAATTTGCTCGAATCTAAAGTCGTTATCGCCCATACCACCATATTTTTCGTCGGGCCAAACCATTAAAAAACCGCGCTCTCCAGCTTTTCGAAAAGCCGCCCGGTCTACAATGCCCGATTCTCTCCAGCCTTCCATATGCGGCACGATCTCAGTTTCCAGGAATTTCCGATAGGCACTCCGGAACATATCCTGTTCTTCAGTAAATACTCTTTGCAACATGATAAAACTCCACTGCGCTCCAAAATCCTGCTCAGGAGCTGATTGATACACAGTAAAACTGCACTTATGATGCAGCAGTTAACCCGTATCAGAATGCAAACTCAAGTTCATTGTCTCCATGAGTTCTGTGTGAACCCAGGGCGATATTTTTCACTCGTAATGGATGCCCAAATACGGGTACACTCTTAAAAGAATTACAATTGTAAAAATCCACTTAAGTCTGAATCGATGGTGCTCATTTTATGCTCGAAAATAAACGTATAGTAATTACCGGTGCTGCAGGTACCCTGGGATTGGCCACTGCACAAAAGGCATCTCAGTATGGTGCCACTGTGCTGGGATTGGACATTGTAGATACAACCTCCCTCAAAGGTGTCGATGAATACCGCAAAGTCAATCTGCTTAGCACTGAAGATACCCAAGCCTGTTTTAATTCCCTGGGCCCAATTGATGCCATTTGCAATCTGGCTGGTGGATTCGCAATGGGGCTTTCCGCAAGTGACCCGTCGGATGAGCAGTGGGATCAGATGTTCAGGATCAATGTAACTACCCTGCGCAATGCAGTTCGGGCGGCCGCTCCGCTGCTTATCGAAAATAAGGGCGGCGCGATTGTGAATGTCGGCGCCTTAGGCGCCTTAAGCGGTCTGTCAGCAATGAGCGCCTATTGCTGTGCCAAATCTTCTGTTATGCGCTTGACTGAAAGCCTTTCGGAAGAGCTAAAAGATCATGGCATCAATGTTAATGCGGTATTGCCCAGTATCATTGATACACCGCCAAATCGTAGCGACATGCCCAATGATGACTTTAGCCGTTGGGTAGCACCGGAAAAACTTGCTGAACTGGTCTGTTTTCTCGCATCGGACCGTGCCAGTGCGATACATGGCGCACTGATACCCATTACAAATCTGGTTTAAACCGTAATACCAAAGCAGATTTGTTGCATAGTTAACAAATCTGCCAACCTAACAGGAGAACATACGATGAGCGCATTCCATAAATTAGACATGGCGGACATCACCGGCGAAGCAGTGAAATTTACTGAATTCAAAGGGCAACTGTGTTTAGTTGTAAACGTCGCAAGCGCCTGTGGCCTTACACCACAATACGCTGGATTGAATGCACTCCACAATGACAACAAAAACCTGACAGTGCTGGGTTTTCCATGTAATCAATTTGGCGCCCAGGAACCCGGCTCAGAAGCAGAAATACAAGATTTTGTGCAATCCAAGTTTAACCTTAACTTTCCATTGTTTTCAAAAATCGAAGTCAACGGTGAAAATACCTGTGCCTTGTACCAGTTTTTAAAATCTGAAAAAACCGATGAAGAAGGCAAAGCCGATATCGCATGGAATTTTACCAAGTTTCTTGTAAACGGCGAAGGCCAGGTCGTAGAGAGATTTGGACCCACCGTAACACCGGAACAGATAGCGGAAAAATTAATCAGTTATCAATAGTTAACGATTAGCAGAAACTAGCCAGCCGTTTCGATCACAGTAAGAAATTCCTGGCCATATTTTTCCATCTTACTTTCCCCGACACCGTTAATCGCGAGCAATGCCATCTTGTTGGATGGACGTTTAGCAATCATATCCAACAGCGTTGCATCATGAAAAACAACATAGGGCGGAACACCCAGATCTTCAGCCAGTTGTTTACGACATTTTCGCAGAGCCATCCAGAGTGGTACATCTTCTTCCTCTATCCTTTTCGCAATATTAGCGGCACCCCGGGCTCGACCTGATACGGCGGCACTTACTTGCGGATCTACTCGCAGCATCAGTGTTGCCAGACCTTTCAGTAAGGGCCGACAGGTTTCCTGAAGACTCAACGCACCGTACCCGGATATATCTACCGCTATATAATTCATAGCAACTAATTGACGAAATACACTACGCCACTGCACTGCATCCAGTTCTTTGCCTATGCCGTAGGTTGATAGCTTGTCATGATTAAACTGACGAATTCGCTGATTGTCGGCACCCAACAAAATTGCCACCAAGTGAGCAACGCCAAAGCGCTGCCCGGAATGATGCACCGTAGATAACGCTTTTTGGGCCGCCACCGTCGCATCCCATGTCTCAGGAGGCCGCAAACAGGTATCACAATTTTCACAGGGCTTACTGTGTATTTCACCAAAGTAATTTAACAACACATTGCGGCGGCACGTAGTTACCTCACAAAAGCCCAGCAGAGCGTCTAGTTTTTGCACCTCTGCACGCTTAAAATCTTCATTGCCATCACCCTGGGCCATCATTTGTTTAAGCTTAATGGCATCTTGCAAGCCATATACCATCCAGGCATTAGCAGCTTCGCCATCGCGCCCCGCTCTACCCGTCTCCTGATAGTAAGATTCCAGGCTTTTGGGCAAATCCATATGTGCAACAAACCTGACATCCGGTTTATCAATGCCCATCCCGAAAGCAATGGTTGCCACCATAATGATTTTATCTTCCCGTAAAAATCGCGCTTGATGCTCACGACGCATCTCAGCTGGCAGACCGGCGTGATACGGCAAGGCATCAAAGCCCCGAATTTGTAGCCACTCTGCCGTAGATTCAACACTTTTCCTGGATAGACAATAAATAATGCCGCTATCTTGTTCATGCTCGGCTTGCAAAAAAGCCAATAATTGCTGCTTTGGATTATCTTTCACATGCACACGATATTGAATATTGGGACGATCGAATCCACTAATAAAATGCCGGGCATGTTCAAGCTGCAAACGCTCGATAATCTCCTGCTGGGTTCTGGCATCGGCTGTTGCCGTCAGCGCGATCCTGGGTACACTCGGAAATTGTTCATGCAATATACTGAGTTTGAGGTATTCTGAGCGAAAATCATGGCCCCACTGGGACACACAATGCGCCTCGTCAATGGCGAACAAGGCAATACTCTGTGTATCTACCAGAGATTGAATCAATGCAAAGGTGCCCCGCTGCATTAATCGCTCCGGCGCAATGTACAATAGATCCACCTCTCCACGACGAACATTTTCCTCTATTTCCTGTGCTTGCTGGGCCGATAGACTGGAATTCAAAAATTCAGCTTTAATGCCCACCTGGGCCAAAGCAGAAACTTGATCCTGCATAAGCGCAATAAGCGGAGAGATAACCACGCCCATACCATTTCGAATCAATGCGGGAATCTGATAACACAGGGATTTCCCCCCGCCAGTAGGCATCAGCACCAAAACATCTTCGTTAGCACAAATGGCCTCAATTATCTCAGCCTGCTGCCCTCGAAATTGCTCATAACCAAAAACATTTCTAAGAATTGAGAGTGGCACAGCCCTTCCCCATGGTACTTTTTTCCTTATTTAGTATCCTAGTGCAGTCAGGCACAGTCACTTGCATAGTCACGGGCACTTTCAAAGCCGTGCCTCAAAACGTGAAGTCATTGGCCGAAGTGAGTATAGTCAATTCTGGTATTTAAAAGTTCGAGCATGACGATGTCTGATTTTTATACACTCTACGGCAGTTCAATATCTCTGTACACGGGCAAAGTTAGAGCCTATCTACGCTACAGGAACATTCCTTTTATAGAGAAAGCCATACCAGCGTCTGTTGTAAAAAAAATTGGCTATTTTATGATCCCCGTACTCGAAACACCCCAGGGTGATCTTATTCAAGACACTACTGAAATTATTGACCATTTGGAGAATAATATTCCGGGCCCATCCGTTTACCCGGATGACCCTGTACAAAAGTTGTGCGCCCTGTTGCTTGAAGTATACGGCGATGAATGGCTGGTCATACCGGCAATGCACTATCGTTGGAAATACAATCGGAATTACATACTGGAAGAGTTTGGCAAAATTACGCATCCCGAGGGCAGCGCTGAGGAACGCCGATATGCCGGTGAAAAAATTTCTGCACCCTTTCAAGGAGCCCTACCCTTTCTCGGAATTAATGAATCCAGCGAGCAGGCCATCGAAGCGGGATATGAAGCATTGCTCATCGAGTTAAATACGCATCTTACCGGCCGGGAGTATTTGTTTGGTTCCAGACCCTCCATAGCAGATTATGGGCTAATGGGGCCGCTATACGCCCACAATTATCGCGACCCCTGGTCTGGTCAACTCATGCAAAAACTCGCGCCTAACTTAGTACGCTGGGTAGATATGATGAATACACCGGCACCTGAGAGCGGGTTTTTCAAAAGTACTGAATCGACACCCCCAGCGCAATCATCGACGCTGCCAACATCCCTCATACCAATAATGACACGCGTTTTTCAGGAGTGCATTCCCACCATGGTGGCAACCGGTGAAGCACTGGCCGATTGGTTTGATGAAAATCCCGGAGACAAAAAAATTCCGCGCTCTATCGGAACCTTCAATGTCACCATTGGTGATACCCTAACCAACCGGGCCATTTTTCCCTTTAACCAGTGGATGTTTCAACGGCCGCTAAATTACTACCATTCGCTAAAGGGCGATCCTAAAAAAGCTGCCGACAGTTTCCTGCATTCAGTCAATGGCTTCGATTACATGCAGGTAAAACCTGCCTATCAACTATCACGAAAAAACTATCAACTACTTCGTAGCCAATAACATGATGCTCCTTCAAGCATAAGATGGCGGTATGCGTTTATTACGAAATCCTGGTGTAATAATCGTCAGCCTGCTATGCCTGGCTGCGTTATTTTTTTATTTTTTTGGTGCCTGGACAACTAAAGAATTGGCGAGCTTGTATCTCAGTCAGCAAGGTGCCAAAGATATCATCATAAAAATAAACCGTCCCACAATGAAAGGCGTTGATCTCCAGCTGCTCAGTGCTAAATGGCATGGCTACAGCATAGAAATGCAGCAGATTCATGTGTCGTACGATATCGCGGAGCTACTCAATGGCAAGGTGGGTAAAGTCTTTCTGCAGCAGCTAACTCTCTCTTCTACACCAGCCGCGTCAATCCTGCCAGACGACACTGCACAAGGGGCAGGCCCACTAAAGCAGGACATCGATCTGGCTACATTACAACTGCCCTTCTCCACGCTATCCTGGCCAGCACTGTATGAGTTTTTGCCTATAAAGCACCTGCGTATCGCTAATTTTGACTACCACGCCGGCCTAATCAGAGCCGAGGGTGAGTTTTCCTTCTCACAGTCAGACCTACTCCTCAAGGGTAAATTTTCTTCCCACCCTGCCGGTCCAAGCCTGGCTTTTAGTACTCATCTGGTGCAAATAATTTCCAAGGAGGCAAATAATCAGCCAAGCCCAAATTCCCGCCTTCAGTTTACCATCAGTCACCCATTAGCAAACAATCCTCTAATCTATTTTCAGTCAATGCTCAGCTATGATAATGATCAAAAGCAACAGATCAACACAACCGGCTCGCTCACCGTAAATGCAGAGTTTATCCTGGCGGCAGCAAATAATTTTCCTGCCGATCACGATTTCATTCATTATGACAAACCCATAGACATTACATTTCAATTGCATGCACCCCATCAGCGTAAAAAAATACCCTCGTCCCTAGTGGGTACTTTCAAGGCCCGCGCCAATCTTAATAACTCCTATGCAAATATTGCCGAGCTGGAATTGAGTGCAGCTGGCTCCTTCAAATTAGATAAAGATCTAATCACACTCTCGATTCATCCCGAAACCCAGGCTCTGGTAAAGTTCGAGGATTTGCCAAATATGGCAATACCAAAATTGGCATTGATAATCACCAAAAATACACAGTTGGTTTACTCCCCTGCAAATTCACTACTAGACATCGATGCAGCTGCCTTTCGCTTGAGCATACCGGAGCTGGAATATCAGGATACAAAATACTACCCTGTAGATCTGATAATTAACCTGCCAAAGTTTATGCTGAATACTGCCACCTTGGCTGAAGCTGATCAAACTGCACCTGGTCAAACCGCTTCCAATCACTCTGGCCCAAACCCGAAAATTACCATTGGGCTGGCGAACGAAAATAGCACTTTTACCTCATCATCAGCCATAAGACTGAACGATGGGGTGATGAGCATAAAAACTGTGACGGAGCTAAGCGCAACGGATTCATTTGCCCAGCAACTCTTTTCCAAGTGGCCCCACGCAGTTGATGGCAATGGTACAATCAGTATCAATACAGAGACACAAGTAGATCTTAACCAAGTGACGCTAACGAATCTTTCGGGATCTATTCATGCCAAAAATACAGACATAAACTTTGAGGCGCTCGGTTTCAGAGAAATAAACTTGACCGCCCCTTTTTCAACCCTAAACAAACATATCGAAACGGGAAATATAACACTAAGTATCGGAGCAGCTGAACTCGGCGTTCCTCTATATAATATTGCCGGAAGTCTTTCCCTCAATGACGGTGTTATCAAGGCAAACGAGTTTTCAGCACATTTGCTAGGTGGACATCTACAAAGCAAACCATTTGAATTTGGCTTTAGTGACTACTCTGCCAAAGCTGAAATGCAGTTTAGTGGCTTAGATTTAATGCAAATCGTTACGCTGGCTGACGAAAATATCAAAGCTACCGGAATACTGGACGGTGATATCCAACTATCAACATCACAGCTAAACAACGCTACCCTTGGCTTTCAAATAAGTAAAGGCCAGTTGCAGGCACGTCTCCCCGGCGGACTCATTGAATACCAGATAAATTCGCAGAGTCTGGATTTTGCCAGGCAATCTGGTTTTGCTTTTGCCCTGGCTGCATTCAAACATTTCCAATATAAAAATCTCGAAAGCAGTATCACCCTGGCCACTGATGGCGAACTAAAACTCGGCGTTAGTCTGTTGGGCCACAACCCGGATGTACAAGCGGGAAAGCTCATTCAATACAACCTCAATATCGATCAGAATTTATATGATCTATTCCGCTCACTTAGCTTAAGCGACGACATCTCTACGCGCCTAGGTGATAAATTTACCCAATAACGATATGCTGCACATTCTTTAACTCAAAGGAATACAGCCTTGAGCCGAACAACAGCCTTGAGCCCCGACAAGAGCGCCATGCGATTTTTTTTATATAGCATAGGCATGCCTCTGCT
>JAHRWB010000216.1 GCA_019090385.1 Pseudomonadales bacterium
CTAAGAATACGCGCCATGTTATATTAATGCCTTTCATTTATTTCTCCAAAACTATTTGTGCCAAAACTAAAAGTAAATGATTACAAATAACCAATAGTTTTGGCGCTCTTTAATCTAACAGTATTACTAGTTTTACATCCAAACCGTTATTACACACCCAGGCTCTTAATGCCCACCCTGGCTCTTAATGCATAGTCAGAGCTTTAACCCTGCCATCGACTGAGGCTTTATCAATGTATCCGATCAAACTCGGGTTTTTTGAAACAAGCGCTATCACCTCTGCATCATTAGCAACTGTTTTTGGAGGCGTTCCTTTACCCGTAAATACCAACTTAGACCAGTAAGCTTTGAGCTGGGATGCTGTCTTATGCAATACCGTGGAATCGAATTCACCCCGCGGCCCACTGCCCACCTCCTGATTTAAGGGGACAGCAATAGTGCCATCTGGGTATTTTTTCGATTTACCCAAAAATATTTTCTGCACAGCGGCCATATCAGTAGAGCCCGCACTGGTATTATCCGGATGCACAACTACTACCGTTTCAGCCATACTCGGCATGCAAATGGTGATTGCAAATGCAAAGGCAATTGAGACGATTCCAAGTGTTCTTTCTTTTTTCATTCTCATGACTCCTCTTAAAATACCAAATCAACAGAAAAACTTAACAACAGCCCATCCGCACCCAATACTTCCAGATCTGCCAACTCAACCTTAAACGCAGTACTGTCAGTAAAGTCATAACGCACACCTAATGCCATGACAGTGTTGTCCTCTTTAGGTAGTGACGCGACGATACCTGCCCGAAGTGCATCAAGACCAGGATCTACATCTGCGGGAATAGCATCAAGAAAGCCAAAATCACGGTGATTTTCCTGCTTTGAATAAGTCCCGTGTAATATAAAATTTCCGAAGCGACGGCCCAGCATCACATACCAACCAGTATCATCCGAAACCAGTGATTGGTCCTCTACCAGGGTTTCCGTGTACTCTGCTGCCACCAACCAATCGTGATAATCGATTGTGGCGCTAAGACCCCAAAAAGCGACATTTTCGTCAGTCACTTCCAGCGCATCCGCCACACTGCCAAAACCCAATTGATTCAGCGTGCCAAACAAGGAAATTAACGGCGCCGGCGAATCAAAACTCACCTCTGCCTGATTCCAGCTAGCTCTAAGTACCGCCCAATCATTGGCCAATACCCAGCTGGCGCCCGTAAAATTGACTGCTTTTAGATCTAAACGAAACCCTGCGATCTCATGTTCGTCATTTAAGCGCCCGAAATAGGCCTGCACTGTGCTATCCCAGTCACCTATGGTAGTGGCATAAACCGTATCTATACCTTCTACGGTACTAAACAAAAAACGGTAGGTTTGTTCCGGCGGACGAATCCAGGTATATGCGTAACCCACTTCCAAAAAATCAGAATACATAAAGAAAGGCGCACGTAGACGACCAGCCCGAACATCCCATTTGTCATTAATCTTATAGCTGACATAGGCCCAGTCAGCTTCAACATTGTAATTATTATCTCCCGTGGCTACGAACTGGCCCGTGGCAGAAACCTTATCCGTGATCTCTGCAGTAATTTGCAAACCGAAGGTGGTATCAGGATTGGTGTTCCACTCACCATCAAAGCCTTTATATTCCTTAATCTCATCATCATCTATCAGAGTCCCGCCACCCGCGGACAAAAAGCCATTATAGTTAATCTCCGAATATGCAGGCGCACTGATCCCCGTGCTCACTATAAGACAAGTCAATAAAGCCCGCCCTTTTAAGCTTCTCAATTTCATCTTTCTCTTCCCCCAAGTAGTAGTAATCCAATCAACCACTAAATTTTAAACTGAGCCGCCACAGATTTTAGCGAATGCGTAAGCTCAGATAATTCCTGTATGTTTTCTGCCAACTGACTTGTTGTGGTGTGAGATTGATCAGCCCCAGACCGTATGTTAGTCGCGTTAACCTGAAGCTGACTGGTTAAATCATGCTGCGTATCCGTAGCTGCGGCTATAGTTGCATTTGTCGCACTGGTCTTGGTTATGTTCTCCATAATAGATTCAAAGCGATCACCTGCTTCCTTGACGCTCGCCACACACTCACTGGTCTTGGTGGTACTGGATTCCATCATCTGCACTGCTTTTTTCGAGCCCATTTCCAATGCATCAATGGTGCCCTGAATTTCATCTGTAGATTCCTGCGTTTTGTTGGCCAAACTACGTACTTCATCCGCCACAACGGCAAACCCTCGGCCCTGCTCTCCCGCTCTAGCCGCTTCGATAGCAGCATTTAGCGCCAGGAGGTTGGTCTGCTCAGCAATACTTCTAATCACACCAATAACCAAGGCTACGTTGCTCGCAGTCTGCTCAAGCTCACCAATCGAAACCGCTGTCTCAGAAATATCCTGTGAAAGATCACCAATCTTATCTACAGTATCCATCAACGATTTAAGCCCATCCTGGGCAAATTTCTCTGTTTCCTCAGCAGTAGTTGACGCCGCTTTTGCATTGGTTGAAATATCCCCTACGTTCTGATTAATCTCAGACGCTGAGTTCTCAACTTCATGAGTCTGTTTGCGTTGCTCTTCTACAGCACCCAGTGTCTGGGTAACAAAATCCTCCAGAGTCTCGGAGATGTCCGACAGGGGGTTCACACTAACGACGATCTGTGAGATAACACCTTGGAGCTTGTCAACAAAGGTATTAAACCAATGCACAAGTTCGCCAATTTCATCCTGGCTTGTTTGCTCCAGTCGAACGGTTAGATCTCCATCTTCCTGGGCAATATCCTTTAGTGAAGTAACAACACTTTTTACACTGGCAAGTATGCCTCTGCAAATTGGTATAGCTGTACCGAACAACGCTATGATCGCTACAACCCCAATAACAATCCCGTACAAAATGGCATCACTGGCATTACTTTTTGATAGGCTAATAGCATTGGTGAAATTGGACAGCCGTAAATCCCGAAAAGCTGTAAGACTAGTTCGGGTCTGCTCATACTGCGCATTCATTTTGCGCGCGGTCTCTTCAAGCTTGGAAAAGTCTGCAGTGTTATCTATCATCTGCGACGACATCGTATACGCCGCAGAGTAATAACCACCAAAGTCATTTTCTATTTCACCAATTTTGTTGCTTTCAGACTTCGCAAACAGTTTTGCTTCGGCCAAATCCATTTCCAGCGTTGCTGCCAATTTGTTAGCAACTTCTAGAGAATCAGCATCCCCTGTTGTCACAGCACCAGAAAGTGCTTCCTTAATTCGCTCTAGTTGGACCAGATTTTTCTCCGCTATTTGTAAAAGCGGGAATTGAACAAGCTCTGCGTCCTCCAATAGAAGACTGTTTTTCTGAGTAACGCTGGTATTGATAGCCAGAGAGACAATTAGACTAATTGCTCCAACTAAAGGGATTATCAGTATTTTGTAAAAAATACTCCGCTTGGGCGATTCCATTTTTTGACCTGATTATTTCAATTACTTGGATTGAGTATAGACAAGATTTTAAAAGTGCCTGAAAAGGCGGCAATTTAGATCAAAGAACCATGTAAAAAGAGAAGTAGATACGAAAAGGTATTAAAGCTAATGCGCTTTATTTCTATGCCAGCCAGCTATTAATCACAAACCAGGGCGTTTTCTAGCCGGGTTTGCCGTCAATTCTTGGACGTATAAGAATAGGCCCCAAACAGACTAGCAATCCTACGAAAGCGAGAAACCAGAACATGGCAGACCCCAGCAAAAAATACTGAAAATTCTGCGGCCAGATGAAGCCTGGCAGAATTCTTAGAATAGCTGCTGTCTGTAGCAACAAAAACGCGCCAATTTTGAGACGGTCGGCCTCAAGTTCTCGTCCTGTATGCCCTAAAGCACTACGCATCATCATAGTCACCATTAGAGAAGTCATAGCGCCGATAGTCATCGCATGAAACGTATAACTCGGTGCAAGAATCTCCAACGGCGGCATGGCAAGGGCTCGCAGCAACAGAGCGAGCGGAATCCATGCATAAGCAACTGGCAACATCCACAATAAGGGCTGATGTCGAGTTTTAAACGGATGCCATAATATCAGGCGAACGGCATGTGAGATAAACCCAATTAACAACACGATAAACCACAGAACGCCCGGCACAGGATACCAAAATGCGGCAAGCTCGAAGCCGAGGATCAGGATCAGAGAGGCAAAGGCCAGAAACTCGATACCAATGACTTGCTTTGGGTTCGCATTCGTCACAGCATTTGAGATAAAAGCAGGAATAATACGCCCGGCAATGACTGCCATTAAAATAGCGATAATATCGATGGCAACGAGGATGCTTATCCGGGCAAATTCCGGGGGCAAAAAACCAATTTGCGACAGGTGAAACCCCATATTCGCAAAAGCTAGACCACCTAAAACAAAGATCACTTTTAGATTCCGGGTGTTCCGGCTTAGCACTATGGGTTTACTAATAACCAGAACCAATGTCGGTAGGAACAGCATATCAATACATACGGCAAGTATTGTGGGTCCAGTCAACAACAGTATCCTGGCCAAAACCCAGAGTGTAACAAGTGCTGCGAGTGGTCCACGGCTAAGCGTCGGTAATCCAGTCCAATTGCGCACGGCTGTAAGAAGAAAACCAGCGATCACCGCAACAGCAAAGCCAAATATCATTTCATGGCTATGCCAGGAAACCGGGTCCAGATGTCCGCCCCATGGTAGAAGCCCAAAAAAGATCGCTATCCAAAGCGGCAATATGATGACAGCCAATACCAGGGCAGCAAGATAAAAGGGACGAAAACCCACCGTAAAAACAATAAAACCGGAAACTTGTCTTTTTACCGCTGTCATTTACCATTCACCCGCTGCCAACAACTATGCACAAGAAATCTAGCTGCTCTAAATGATCCATCATGCCACAATTACTTGGCTTAACTCATGCTCGACGCTGGACGATCCCCTATTACTGTAACGCGCTCCATTTTACGGATTTCGGGCCAATAGTCTGCCGTTGCATAATGTTGGGCGGCTCGATTATCCCAAAAGGCAAAGGAATTTTTTTGCCAACGAAACCGACATTGGTGGTCGGGTATCCATGCCGTCAAATATAGTTTATCGAGCAAGGTCCTGGCTTCATTCTCTGGCATTGCTTCAATCGTGCGAGTAAAGGTCTTATTAACATAGATAGATTTTCGTTTTGTAACAGGGTGGGTCCGAACCACAGGATGACGGGAGGGCGGGTACTGTTTGCGCTGCGCTTCGATTTCTGCCTCCGAAGCACCCTGATTTTTCAATTGATTCAAAAACAAAGCATTATCGTGGATGGCATAAAGCCCGTCTATTTGCTCTTTCGTTTCGGCATCCAGGCTATCGTAAGCAGCTTCCATATCTGCAAACAATGTATCACCACCCACCTCTGGCACCTCGCGCGCCCTCAGGACAGAACCCAGGGAAGGTACTTCACGCCAGGTAACGTCCGAATGCCATACATTAATAGTAGGCGGCCGCTGTCTATCATTATCAAGGAATATAATTTCTGGATACGCTTCATGGTGGGGAATAAAAGGGTGGACTTCGAGTTCACCAAAGCGCCGGGCAAAATCAACATGCTGTTTTTCAGTAATCCGCTGATCGCGGAAAAAAATAACTTTTCGCTTAACCAGCAAATCCATGAGAAACTGGATTACCTCATCGCTCAGATTATCGCCTAAATCGATGCCATGCACCTCTGTGCCAATGCAGGGAGACAAATGAACAAGTTTATATCCAAAGGTTTCTTGTGCTATCAATCCAGCATTTACCGTCATTTTCTGCACCAGGTTATTGGTCAACGGGTAATTTAGCATTGTCAGAGTCAGTTCGCTAACGAAGGATTACGAGACCACCCCAATTTCATCTATACTGTTTTTGAGTGCTCAAGCGGGTTTCTTTATTTCGTATTGTGACAAGCGGTAGGCCAATGTTGACGGTTTAATTCCAAGCAACTCAGCTGCACCATTTGGACCAGAAATTTTCCAGTTAGCTTTCCGCATCGCTTTGGTGAGATTTGCCTTTGCAAGCAGCCAAAACTCCCGATCGGTTAGTACCTCGCCCTCCTCCCAGGCCGGATTTACCACCTCGAGCCGCTTTTTAGAATCTGTCGGTAAACTCAGCTCAAGATTCAGGCTGCGACCGCCTGTAGTGAGAATCACGGAACGCTCAATCACATTCTTTAATTCACGAATATTGCCTGGCCAGAGGTGACGCTTTAAACGATCGATATGTACCTGGGTCAGCTTGAGATTGCTTCTGCTCAGCTGTTGACAGGAGAGATTCAAAAAATGCTGTGCCAAAGGAGGTATATCCAATACTCGCTCTCTTAGAGGCGGCACTTCAACCGGGAAAACGCTCAGCCGATAATAAAGATCCTCCCTGAACCTTCCCTGTTTAACTTCTTCAGCCAAATCTCGATTGGTAGCAGCGATTATACGCACATCAACCTTGACTGTTTTTTCATCGCCCACCCGTTCAAACTCGCTTTCCTGCAAAGCGCGAAGCAATTTACCTTGAAGATCCAGCGGTATTTCACCGACTTCATCCAAAAACAGCGTACCTTTATTAGCCAGCTGCATTCTCCCAATCCGATCCCGGTGGGCGCCGGTAAATGCACCTTTGATATGGCCAAAGAACTCACTCTCAAAAAGATCTTTGGGAATAGATGCACAGTTAACCTTGACCAAAGAGTGATGTGAGCGCTCACTATTCATATGAATAGCACGCGCGACCATTTCCTTGCCGACACCAGATTCACCCAGTATCAAAACACTGGTAGGCGTTTTCGCCACCGCTTCTATCTGTGAAAGCGTGCGTCTGAGGGCCTGACTTTCTCCAATGATTTCGCCAAAATTAGCGGTAATGTTAATTTCATCTCGAAGGTAATCACGCTCCTGCTCCAGCTGTTCTTTCAAAGATTTGATTTCTTCAAAAGCTTCTTGTCTTTCCTTTTCGATTTTGAGCCGTTCAGATATATCACGGAATACTACAACTGCACCGTTGAGATTACCCTCTTCCCAAATTGGCGTACTGGTATACTCTACCGGCACAGCATGACCATCAGCGTGCCAAAAAACATCATCACTAACCTGATGCACCTCTCCATCTTTTAATGCTGCATAAATGGGGCAATCTTCTTTGAGATAGGGTGATCCATCCTCATGGGTATGGTGATGCAGATCATGCAGCGTGACTCCAATCACCTTCTCCTCAACCCAGCCCAATATACGTATGGCAGCAGCGTTGACAAAAGTAGCCGCTCCGTTGCTGTCCAGGCCATATATGCCCTCTCCTGCGGCATTCAAAATCAGTTGCTGACGGTGACGCAGACTCTCTCCGCCAAAATTTATCTCTTCCACAGCAGGTACCCATTGAGCTTTTTAATTGACGACAAAGATTAACAGTATATTGAGAGTCACGTCTCAAAATATTGCTATTCACAAATACTTGAGACAGCCAAATAGTCACATGTTATTGATATTTATAAAAATATAACCTGGCACGATTCCTGATATACATATCCCTGAAATAGATGTTCCTGAAATAGAAATAGTACAAGCTGCTGATGTAGATGAGGCATTAGCCCACCAGCGCAGCGTACCAACGCAAAGTCTATGGAGACAACAATATGATCCTGATCGACGCTGGCTGCCAGTGAATGCAAAAAAAGCCGCCGAAGTGCATCGGTTTCTTTCCGTTGCAGCAGGCCCGCTAGCTTACGGTCCGGCCACGGCACGCTTGGCGACAGTATTTGGCGCAAAACTGGATCACCAGAAAAGCATCAATGCGGCGCACACTTTACTGAGCGTATTAAACACACATTTGCAAAATCGTGAGTGGCTGGCAGCGGAGCATGCCACGATCGCAGATGTCTCGAACTACGCTTACATCGCGCACGCACCGGAAGGTAATGTATCCCTCGAGGAATATGCAAATGTTCGTGCCTGGCTCCAGCGCGTGGAAAGTTTAGCTGGATTTGCCCCAATGCAAGCCACCGCGACCGGTTTAGCCGCTTAAGCTGAACCACAATCAGCGAGACACATAGAGATACACATAATGTCACCTATATCGGACGATGCCTGGTCCCGGAGAACAAAATAATGGAATCTACAAGCCCCTCGCCCTTTCACCGGGGTGAAAAAAAAATACAAGAACGGCTGGGCGTACGAGAAAAAATGGAAGGCTTCGGTCGGCAGGTAATCCGCGATTTCATGCCTGACCAACACCGCAAATTTTATGCAAGCCTAGCCTATATTTTTGTCGGCCACGTTGACCAGGATGGCCATCCCTGGGCATCAATGCTGTGCAATTCCAGAGCTTGGACAGAAGGATTTATCCAATCACCCAATGAAAGGAAGCTGCACCTCACAACAACACCCCTGCCAGGCGACCCACTTCAAAAAAGCCTAAAAGCGAACTGCAAGCTGGGCTTTTTGGGCATTGAACTGGAAACTCGACGTAGAAACCGCCTCGCGGCAACAATTGAGCATGTCTCTGAAAATGGTTTTTCAGTACTGGTAGACCAAGCCTTTGGTAACTGCCCCCAGTATATCCAAAATCGCAGCATGGACTTAGCGACAAAACCACCCGTAACGCCAACAACACATAGCTTTGATGGGCTCAATGAAGATGCCATACAGCTTATCAGACAGGCAGATACCTTTTTTGTTTCGAGCTTTGTAGGCGATAGCAAGCGAGACAACTTTGCGGATCCGATTGAAGGAATTGAAGGTGTCGATATATCTCACAGGGGTGGTCAACCAGGGTTTGTCGGGCTTGAAGGCAACACCCTGCATATCCCCGACTTTCCAGGAAACAATCACTTTAATACACTGGGCAATTTTCATGAAAATCCCAAGGCCGGTTTGTTGTTTATTGATTTTGAGAAAGGCCATCTGTTGATGCTAACAGGCAGCGTTGAGATTCACTGGTCTCAAGACTATCAGCCACATTTTACCAACGCAGATAGATTCTGGTCATTCACAATCAAAAAAGGGCTGTGGCTATACAATGCACTACCTTTCAATTTTAAGCTCAATGACGTTTCCCGAAACAGTTTGTCATCCGGCACCTGGGCCCAGGCACGCAAATTGCACTTGCTCGATAAGCCGCTCAATAAACCGCTCGATAAACCGCTCGATAAACCGCTCGATAAACCGCTCGAAAAAAATGCAAACACCTGGCAGGATTTTGAGATCTCAAATGTTATTTGTGAAAGCGCGACTATCGAATCCTTTTATTTGAAACCTGTCACTGGCGAATTAGCGAACTTTCAAGCAGGTCAGTTTCTTACCCTTAAAGAAAACGTTAACAAGCATGAAGTCATTCGCACTTATACGGTATCCAATGCACCCGGCGAGTCCGAGTACCGAATCAGCGTCAAGAAACAAGGTCTGTTCTCAAATTATTTGCATGACCATGTTGGCAAAGGCAAACGCTTACTACTCAAAACCCCTATGGGACAATTTGTATTAAACCGCACATCAAAGCGACCTGCCGTATTCATTGCTGGCGGCGTAGGCATTACACCAATGATAGCCATGATCCGCGACCAGATATTCGATAAGGGGAGACTCAATCATTCACGTCCTATCTTGCTGATCGCATGTGCGCGCAACGCCATAGAGCGCGCATTCTATAGCGAACTGAAATCCCTTGAGGCAATAGCCAAAGGTTATTTGCGCGTTGTATGGATGCTGAGCCAACCCGAGGAAAATTTGCGCTTAGGCGTAGACTATCAAATAGATGGCCGTTTCAGCCAAAGTACTATCAATAGGCTTCACCTCGATGACAGTGCCGATTTCTATCTTTGCGGTCCTTCGGGTTTTATGCAAAACAGTTATGAATTGCTCCTGGCCAGAGATATCCCTGATATCAATATTTATACCGAATCCTTTGGAACAGCCTCATTGATACGCAGCTCAGACGGATCATCTTATGATCAGGCCAAGGTTGCAGAACACGCTATCATCAATGTTAGCGACAGCAGTGGTCAGGAAATTCTGGAACATCAGTGGCAACCAGAAGATGGAACGCTTTTGGAGTTTTTGGAAACTCAGGGTATTCAGCCTGAGTTTGGATGTCGAATTGGGCAATGCGGCTCCTGCAAGGCAAGTTTGAATAATGGGTCTGTGGTTTATGAGGCTAATGCTATGGAGGTAAACAACGATGAACTATTACTCTGCTGCACAAAACCCCAAGCTGATAAGATC
>JAHRWB010000014.1 GCA_019090385.1 Pseudomonadales bacterium
GAGCTGCTAAGTACTACCGACAGTTTTGAACGCACGGCACTAATGATAGCAGTCGAAGAACATTCCCTGGAATGGGTCGCTCATTTAGTCAAAAATTCCACCTTGCTGGATATGCAGGATAAATCAGGCAGCACCGCCCTTCACTATGCGATACATGGCAAAAGTAAGATCGTCACAAAACTACTGCTAGATGCCGGGGCCAACCCTGATATTGGAACATTTGATGAGGAGAGGCCTTTGCATCTGGCCATTGCATCTAAACAATTAGCGCTAGCAAATTTATTGCTAAAAGCTGGAGCAGATGTCAGCCTAAAAAACAGCAGCGGCTGGACACCAACAACCCTAGCCAAACGCAGCAACGACAAAAACATAAGAGCCGCCCTTAAAATAGACGCCTCAAACAGCAATATACGTCTACAACGAATCTCTGAAGTACAAAACCTGGAGAAACTTTTCGTCGATGCAGTACGCCGGGGTGATCGAGAACTTACCGAAAAATTGCTAAATCAGGGTATTGACATTAGCAGCGCAGAAGCTAACGGATACACCCCTTTGGCCCATGCAGTACTCAATGGTCAGCGCGACATAGTACCTCTATTACTTAACAGGGGTGCTAGGACCGATACGGTATTTGCTCAAAAGCAAAATCTGCTTCACCTGGCAGCCAAATCTTCCAATGCCGATACGCTACCTCTGCTCATTACACATTCCCTGGATATAAATGCTACCGATGCCTTCCACAAAACACCGCTGGTTTTAGCCACTCAAGCAGGTTGTGAGCAATGCGTGACTTTCTTGTTGCGCAATGGCGCCTCAGCCCAGATTCAGGATAACGATGGGAAAACGCCCCTAATCCACGCACTAATTAACAGACGAGCCAGCATTGCAAAGCTACTGCTTACCCAACCTGATAAGCATAACCTCACTGACAATGCAGGCCGCAATGCCCTCTGGTGGGCCACCAAACGCGGTTATCTTGATATAGCACTAAACCTGTTGAACTCTTCAACCGCACCTTCCCTAGATCTATCAAAGTTTAATGCCCTGCACGTAGCAGCAGAAGAAAACCACCCCGCATTAGTAGAACCACTTATGGAACTGGTGAATATAGATTTAAAAACCCGCTCAGGAAACACTCCTTTATTGCTAGCCGCTCATGCAGGATCGACGGAAGCCCTGGTCCTGCTGATTGAAGCGGGAGCAAACCTGGACATGCCCAATGCTCGGGGTGACACAGCTCTGATCTCGGCCGCAAAATCTGAAAACCTGGAATGCGCCAAGCTATTATTAGATGCTGGTGCAAACCCCAGTATTCGCAATAGGAATTTTGAAAGCGCATTTTCCATAATAGAGCTACGTAACAAACCAACAGGAATGATGCTAATAGAAAACTACGATGGAAAATTAGCCAAGCTCCTGTAATAAGGTGTGCTGTAGCACTTCCTATTATAAATACTGCTTTGCCATTTTTAGTATCAGACTGGAATTCCCAGAGCTGGACTGTCTTGCTGAATACCTGCATTCTGCCAGTAAGGCCTGGCAAACTTTCAGCCCTGTGTACGCGGCTGAATTTTCTCACAAATTAAACTTGCAATGAAGTTTGACACTGACCTATCTAGCGGCTAATGTGCCCGGGCTAGCAACGGATCGCTATTTTAAAAACCGATGATATTCGGTGGTATTTTTGTCTACCTAATAAATGAGACTAATTGCGCTAAACTACTAGCATGATCAATAATTCCCACGGTAACACTGACGTAACCACTTCCATTATCCAATGTCCTTTTCATCATGCGAAACTATTATCTCTATGGTAAATATGTCTCTGTCTAATAAACGAAGTACCCTTGTGTCCTCTTGTTGTTTGATGATGTTTGCTGCCAGCGAAGTATCTGCTGGACGCGAAATACCCGATAGAACATCCAGGTTGAGTTTTTATTTCTCGCAGCAGAAAACTGAAACGCTGCAAGTTCTCGTACAGGAAAATATCACGACTACTGAAACCAGTCCGACTGTACCCGTAGAGAGCCCGACAGCAGAAATAGAAAGCCCACCTTTAATATTGGATCAATATGAAGACGTGCCCACCTTATCTTCATTATTTTTTTATCAATCCGGTGGCCTTTACCCAAATGCGATAGAACCTATCCAGCAACCAGAACCTGAGGGCAACGCCGCAGTCGAAACAGTACCAGCAACAGAAGTGACACTCAATGAAGAAGTCCCTCCCCCGTTGATGGAGGATACTGCAATGCCACTCATTCAAACCGAAGAGGCTATTGTCGTCACAACCCCCAATGTTAATGTTGAAAGCCAAGAAGAACCCATCATTCCAGTAATACTGCAAAACGTAATTGAACCATTACCTGCAAATACAACGCTGACTATCAGCACACCGTGGACAGATGCCGGATCATCAGCCACTTTGTCATGGGACAGTACCGGAGTCAGTGAATGCCAAGCATCCGGTAGCTGGAGTGGTTCCAAATCCATCGCTGGCAGTCTGACCGTAGGCCCAATAACAGCGGACTCAAACTTTACCCTAAATTGTGAGGGTAAAAATGGCAGCGCTGTGGCCATGGCAACAATAAGGGTTCGATCCGCTACACTCAGCTGGGCACGACCTACGCAAAATGCCGATGGCAGCCCTCTGCTTGATCTTGCATCCTATCAAATATACTACGGCCAGCAGCCTGGCGCCTATACTCAAAAATTGGCACTCAATGCCGATGTCACACAAGTAACCGTCAATCTTATCCCCGGAAAGTATTACTTTTCTATTTCAAGCATTGATAACTCTAACAACGAAAGTAAACTTTCTCAGGAAGTGTCAAAACTTATCCAGTGATCTATATTCCAGTCGGTATTGGATGAGTTTTTAATTCAATTTGCCAAGTACACATACTTTACATCGAGATAATATGGTGTAAACTCGCGTAGCTGGTAAAGAGTACAGTGGCTATTTATGTCGATGAAATTTTAATAAGAATTATAATCTCTCATCTTGCTTGTTCGTAAGTACGTTCCCAAATCTTTCAGCAATTTATCGAAATGGAATAATCCTCTTCGATCATCGTATAACGCCTCTGGAGAAACTTATGGCAACTGGCAAAGTAAAATGGTTCGACGAAAAAAAAGGTTTTGGTTTTATTGAGCGAGAAGATGGCAATGACGTTTTTGTTCATTTTCGTGCAATTAATGAACCTGGTTTTAAAACCTTGTCTGACGGGCAAGAAGTAGAATTTGATGTTGAACAAGGCCAAAAAGGCCCCCAGGCAGTAAACGTTAGAGTTGTCTGACCTGCATCCTTCCCATAAAAAAGGCCAGCTGATTAACCAGCTGGCCTTTTTTATGCCTTGATATAAAGTTAAATGTCTACGTGCAGCATATCTCAAAAAATACGCAGGCCAGTTTAGGGCTTACTCTGATTTTCCTGAATGACTGAAACGAGACAGGCGCAGGGTTACACAAAAGTCGGTAGCCTTTTTTGGGAATGGTCTGAATATAACTTGGCGTATTAGCCTTATCCCCCAGCGCCTTGCGCAACTCGGATATTGCCCGCGTCAGCGATTCTTCCGTTACCACTTTGCCATGCCACACCGCCTCAAGAAGTGTATCGCGACTAACCACCTCTCCCGCGCGTGCAGCCAACACACCTGATACATCCAATAGCTGTGGCTGCAAATGGATAGACCCTTCCGGTGTTTCAAGACAACCCTCATTAACGTATACCGTTACCTCCCCCAGTGTGTAAACACTGCCAAGCCCATTGGCATCTGGAAAATTTGGAACATTTGCAGCTGCAGCCACATTAGCGGTCTGGCGAATCCACGCAGGTAGATCACCCAGTTGTTTCTTTGAAACTGTTCTATTAACCAAAAACAATGATGACTCCTTCCCAAAATCACGCACCAAAATTCAAAACCCCAAAACTACACTCACCTGGTTATAAGATGCGTTAAACACCAATAAAGTTGCATGAATATTCGAATCGGGCAAAACAATTAGCTTCCGACCTTTATTCCATTAAACCTTGGGGTATAAGTGAGTTAATGCGCAGCAATATATATCGCAGTAGTGCCAACATCTCGCCTACTACCAGCATTAAGATGGGAAGCATTTATAAGCCAAACTATAAACCAGACAACTGTGACACCGCGCAAATTTACGTTTTGCAAAAGACCCGCTGAATACTTCGGTGCAAGTGCTTTGTGCAAAACTCCATTTTTATTGAGCACAATATTTTTCTGTCATGCTGCGCTCGCTTCAAAACCCGTTATGACCCGAATGCTGGATTCCACCACATACCAAACTGAATTAGCCGCAGTAACTGCAATGGGCCTCGCCTACTTGGAAGATTCAACAAAAAATGATGTGGAACATATGGGAGCCATTCTGAAAACACCTAACGGCCGCTTTGGTATTACTCATGGAAGAAACCGTCCAGGAAAGGATGAATTCAGATTTACTACGACCCTCACCCATCCCCGATCACAATTGCCTAAAGGTATGCACACAGGCAAGCAGATATCTCATATCGATCTAAGAAATATTTCACGCAGTTAGTTGCGTTTCCTGCTCGTATCCAGCACCTCAGATACTCACATGGTTAAAAGCGGATATCAGGGTGTATCGACGACTACTTCTGGTCTGAACTCCAGAGGAATAGCATCGGAATGCGTATAGTCCATATGCTGGTCAATCTCTGACTGGTTGTAAATAAGAGCTTGCGGCTTTCCCTCAACCGTTTGCTTTTCCAGGAGAAATACTCCTTCAGGGGTTTCAACCTCTGCAAAAACTACCCCCTCGCCAAAGGTGACCTGTGCATGAAGTAGTCCTCCTGAACCATCTACAGTTGCATAGAGTGAAGTACTATAAGCATTTTTCTGCCTTTCCATAATGGTCGCCGACAATACTCGTGCAGACTGTGGGATTTGCATACTGAAGCTGTCCCCAGGTTGTAACGAGGCTAGTACCACATCATCAGTGTAAACTCGCAGGGCCGATATCGAAAATGCGCGCTGTATTATGACTACCTCGGCACTAACACCTGCAGCCCATAAAGATCTAGCATCTGCTCTGGGGCTCAAATCAAGACGCTGTAAACTACGCGTCACCGAAGCGTTTAGGCGCTCACCATTATAATCCACAGAAAGATTTGGCACTTCAACTTGCTCATCTAACCTCCCCGGCACCGATTTTACGAGAGGCGCAACGGCAATTTCAGGACGAACGCTAAACTGAAAAGTCAAAAAAGCAGCCAATACAAACACCAAACCTAAATATATGACCTTCACCCGATTCACCTGCGGCTGTATGAGAGGCTATCTGGTAAACACCAACCCACAGATGAATGCGCGCCATACCGGATACAATGAGAAGAGTTTGTAAGTAATCTCATACTTTTTCATTACAATATTCTTTCATTCGCAATTTTATCATGTTTGAATATCCCCGCGTGCACCGGATGGCTGCTTTGGGAGGCAGGTCTGCTTCGAAAACACTGAAGAGCAGACTTTAATTGTCTAATCACCACTTTCTAACTGCTATTGCAGGAAGCCAGTATGGGTAGCTATGCCATCTAGAATAACTGCGAAGCAGAAGAGAATATATAAGAATGTGGTTCTCCGGCTGCGAGTATTCTGCTGTGCATTGATCCTGTCAGCTGGAACTCAATTCGGCGCTTCCGCCGCAGTAACAATAGATGTACTAGCCCTCTATTCTCCCGAATCACACGCGATATATTCTAATATTGAAGCGCGCATAGAATCATTGTTTGCGACAGCCAATCAAGCACACAAAAACAGCAATACTCAGGTCACTCTGAATCCAGTACTTATATCCTCCATCAATCATGCCAATTTTTTTGAAGTGAGTTCTAGTGCCCTGTACTCGCTCACGGCAAATGTCGAAGCAGCCCAGTTACAGTCAAATTATGGCGCTGACTTAATCGTGCTGTTTACACCCGCAAGCAGCAGTCTGTGTGGCGTAGCTTTTGTTGCTTCAGGTAACCCCGAGCAAGGCATCACGGGAATCGCTCGTCGCTCCGTGGTGGGAATAGATTGTCCGGGAAGAACCCTGGCACACGAAATTGGCCACAGCTTTGGCCTCAACCACTCCGCCTTGCAGGGAGTAGAAGGAGCCGTAGTACCCTACGGTCGCGGCTACGGTATTCATAATCAATTCGCCACCGTCATGGCATATGAAAGATCCTTCGGCAGTGCCACTCCTTTAAACCGGTTTTCCCAATACGACAGCAGCAAATGCAACAACCTGGCTTGCGGCATAGCACCTGGCGAAGCCCAGGAAGCAGATGCAAAACGTGCCATTGAATTGGTGGCACTCGACGTTCAAGCTTACGCTACATCAACCACTCTGCCTGAACCCGAACCTGAGCCTGAACCCGAGCCTGAACCGGAGCCCGAGCCTGAACCGGAGCCTGAACCTGAACCCGGCACCACCAATCCTGGGCAGGGAAATCCGACTGAATCTGCTCTGATCAAGCGTGTCTCCTTTGCAAATCCAGCCAGTAATCTACAAATGCAAACTGTTTTACGCTTTATAAACAAACAAAACTATTTCACTCAGGTTGAATTACAGGGATATGATGATTCTGGCATGCCAGCACCTGGTGGCAAGGTGTATTTTTCAATACCACCCCGCACCAGCATATTCCTGACCAGTCAAGATCTGGAGAACGGGAATACCGCAAAAGGACTTCAAGGAAATTTAGGCGATGGCCAAGGCAAATGGCACTTCCGCATTGTTTCATCATCCATCATAGACTTAATGAATTTAGTCGTTTCTCCCAATGGCAACTTAAGTAACCTCGGGGAATCAGTACCCTCCTCAGCGAACATCCACGAAGTATATTTTGCCAATCCAGCCAGCAACCAGGCCCAACAAGGTTTTATCAGAGTAGTTAATCGTTCAGAGTTTTCAGGAATGATATCCATGAGCGCAATGGATGATAATGGATCGCCTGCCCCAGGTGGCGTAGTACATTTTTTTCTAGAAGCGAATGCGGCTACACAATTTAATAGCCTGGACTACGAACTGGGCAATTCAGAAAAAGGACTCAGTGGTGCACTGGGTGATGGTACCGGAAAATGGCATATACAGCTTTCTTCTCCTAGTCTTGACCTGTCTGTTATGAGCCTTATACGCACAGAAGACGGTATACTAAGCAATCTGAGCAGTGTTGTCCCCAAAGATGATGCAAACAACAACCGTGTATTTTTAGCCTCCCCCGCTGAAGAAATCTTACAAAATACCTTCATACGAATAGTCAATACTACTAATTTGCCAGGCAGTGTAGAAATAACTGCTGTGGACGAAAACGGAAATGCCGCACCCGGTGGTAATTTGCTGCTCACCATCAATGCCGATCAATCAGTTCAGCTAAATACCAACGACCTTGAAAAGGGAAATCCGAACAAAAATCTGATGGGTTCACTGGGCACAGGTATCGGTCCCTGGTCACTCATATTCGACTCAGACCTAGAAATTGAAGTGATGAACCTAATGCGAATGCCAAATGGCGTAGTTACCAACTTAAGTGAGACAGTGAGTAAAACGACAGTCTCACAGAGTGAGGTGCCCATATTTTTTGCTTCCGGCGAAACAAATCAACAAAGTATACTCCGGGTTTCCAATACCTCAGATCAATATGGCAGCGTTAGTATCAGAGCCGTAGATGATGCGGGGAATACTGCACCCGGAGGCGTAGTGATCTTTGACATATCCCCCTATGCGACTATAGAACTCAATGCCACGGAGCTTGAATCAGGAAATATCGACAAAGCACTGTTTGGTGCGATGGGTTCAGGTGAAGGTTCATGGCGCCTATCAGTCACGTCCAGCCTAAACCTTCAAGTGCAGAGTCTATTAAACAGCGACAACGAATTTCTGATCAACTTGAGCGCCACTGTAAAATAAATAATGGTTTATTCATTGGTAGTAGCAAAAACCTGGTGCACTCAATAAATCCCGGGCTTTACGGAGGCAAAAGACCCCTAACACTCGTTAACAAACACCCTATTTCAAAATTATATGCAAATAGTTGATTCGGACATTTTCGATCTGGGAATAACCGTGTAAAATGCCCGCTTCCTGGAGAGGTGGCCGAGTGGCCGAAGGCGCTCCCCTGCTAAGGGAGTATGGGGCAACTCATCGAGGGTTCGAATCCCTCCCTCTCCGCCAGACAGTCTGCAAGTTTATCCTCCACTCTGCATTTTTTTGAACAATACCCCAAGAATCAAAAGGTTAGATTAAATACAGCACAATTTTAGCGCTCGAAATCTAATCTATTACGGACATTAAGCTTCTATTTAAGGTGGAATTCTCTGGTTGAGAATGACTCGATACGTTTTACTTTATAGAAAAAAGATAGTGTTTTTGAACACTGGTGTAATCGATATATAGCTATGCAAGATGCCCGCTCTCTTCTGATAGGCTAATTTCTCAGATGACAACGTCCAGCATATCAGGCGTAAACCCGTATAGCCTTCGCTGTTCCACAAAACACAGTGGCATATCCAGGTGTTTACTGAGCCTGTCTAATGTCAGGTCTGGGGGCTGAGTTCCCGCCAGGATCGACAGCTGAATATCAGGTGCCAAAAAGATCAGTTTGTGGATTCGTGATAGATACCTGCTCTCCAGGTTCAATTTACTTGCCAGTAAATTAAACCTGTTGATGTCTGAATCGTTGAGTGCTTCATTCCATTGGTGGGCATGAATTAGTGCTTGCACCAGTTTTTTATCCGGTTCTTTGTATTTTTGCCCCCCGTCCAAAACAAGTTTTTTACCATGCTGGACTTCCCCCTGTTCTGAGGACCACTTCGACCCCGACCACTCTCTGGTCCTGGCTCATCTTCAATTCCAAACCAGAGAAAAGGCAAATTCCCAATATACTGACTAACAGCAACCTCAAATGGGTATTCTGTTGATTTGCATCGGAATTTGAGCTAGAAACAGCAAATAATTGCAGCGGATATTTAACCATATAAAGAGATGCAAGAGATTGATTTAAAGTCACTTGTCGGATAGTTGATGGGTCATTTCTGATATGCAAAAGTAGGGTCAATCTGGGATACAAATCAACAGCTCAGCGATACTTACCTCGCCACGAAGCCCCTCCAAAACGATACATATCTTTTCTTCGGCAGAATATTTATTACGGGTTCGTCAGCGAATATCTCGCACGGTCTTTTCTGTGCTTCTTTTCTCTGTCATCATCATTTCCTCTCGGGTTAACGATGAACTAGACGTGTCTCTTAGGCAATTATGCTAATTGGTCCGCATGGTGCTGACGGGGTACACTAAAAAGCGGTGGGCATAAGGTATGGATGAATCAGAGTTGCTGTTAACGATTGCTCAAATCTCGGTGGCGTTTGCAGGTTTTGCAAGTCTCGCAACCATTTTCGTGCATCACACTGGTCAGGATGATGCCTACGTCGATTCTGGCCGACTTCTCAACATGCTCACTGTCAGCTTAATTGTAACGGGCTTAGCTTTGATTCCGTTCGTCCCTATCCTGCTGAGGGTGGCAGATCGCTGGGTTTGGGGCGTGAGTGGCGTCATAGGCATAGTTACCATCGCTGCAACGCTGCCCGCAATCCTGCGCAGAACAGCCGTTATGAAACAGCATACAGGGTTCAAACGTTTCAGAGCCAATGTCAATTATGCGTTATTGACGGCAGCATGCGGCGCGCTACTGTGCTGCGTCTTCGGTTTGCCATCAGATCACTTGTTTCCCGCATATTGTTTCGCGCTCTTTACGCTACTCATATCAACCGGCAACCTATTCTTTGGCGTAATCGAATCGCTTGCTCGCGGTCGCTGAACTAATCAAACGGGGCAGATCGCGGCCCATGAGGCATGGAGCGTACCGGCAGCGGTGCTGGAGGTGAGTACGAAGAGCAACAAAGGTGGGCTATAGTAACCAGACAGAACTATTAAGTCGCTGGAATACTCGAGCTGGATCAACTCATCAGCTTTACGGGTATTGGCAAATTAACTTTTTCTATTTCAGCTAGTCACACCAAATCTCTGACTAAATCATCGCTGCGTTATTCCATGACGCAAAAGAACGCAATCTGAAATGCCGGTATGTTTCAGCTGAGACTATATGTCGCCCTAGATTGAACAAATTGTAAACAGCGGCATGAACATTCAGAAATCTCTGCGCTTGCTTCACCGATTTGAACTTCCGTATGCCTCGCTCTCAGATTCTAGTGGGCTGACGCGACAGCTCCGCTCTATTGTTGGCATATTTTGATGTGTCGTGAACAGAATCCGGTATAAGATCTCGATGAGCCACACCATAACTTCGCAGCTTATCCGCCACAATTTTTGTTGGCTCACCCTTATATTTCTTCAGTAGTTTCTTGAATAATCGCTTTGCAGCTTTACCATTTCGCCATGCCCAACACTTCGTGAGGCAAACTTTCCTGATCTACGGCACGCCAAAGATAATGTGATTGAGAGTTTCCAGAATGGAGCCAAAAAGGCCCCACGGTCTTTCGCCAATTCTGCTGTAGAAAGTTGACCCGCAGCCTCATCAATTTTTGAGTTCATCCACTGATTGCAGACGAATAGCAATTCAAAATGATCTTTCAGGCTCATCAGCGATTCTTCTCTGTACGTCGTCAAAACCTTTTGGACAGAATGTAGCCTGATCTAAGAGACAGATTAGCTCATCTGGTTTGATTGTCTATCGTAATGTATCTGTCGTCTCAATGCTAAAGTGTTCTGTTTTGGGGGCATCACCCCACATGCTGAAGCACTTTTTATTGCATATTGACTCGAGAAAGGCTCGTATGTGTTAGGTGTTTATTAATGTTGCAGAACCAATAAAGCATAAAGTTGCTAAAAAAATGTCTATAAAAGATATTTTAAACCAATATCTCTTTGCCAATGTAAGGTATGGCAACCCGATAAAAACTGGAAGATTCGAAAACCACGCGGATTCACGAACAACCTCCATATTGCCAAGAGCCAATGGAACATAAAACGCCGTTACCAGCATGGCTCCTAAACTGTGACTGGCATTGAATCCCATCCAAGCGTCCCACATTGTGGTTTCCTTAGTTAAAATCGGAGAGGTGTCTCTCATAGCTTTAGTGACAGTTTGATTAAGAGCATCAAATTTATTTGTGAAGAATGTGCATTAGGTGATCGCCGATATTGACCATCTGACCGGACGGTGGAAGTTGCTGTTTAGGGGTGTGGCGGCCGTATAGCCCGAACGCACTGAGGAAGAGCAAAGCCACGACTGCGAAACCCAAAATGCTGATGGCTACCCACTTCAGGATCTTTCTTAACTGGCGAACAGGACCCCCAAAGTTATTCAACACCAGGAGTCTTATTCGTGTCGCAATGCTTCGATCGGGTCGAGACGTGCCGCACGTCGTGCGGGGACAAATCCAAACACCACACCTACTAGAGCCGAGAATGCAAAGGCGCCAATCACAATCGTTGGATCAATATTAAACTCGAACCCCATGTAGAGCGATCCCATGTAAGAGCCTGCTAAGCCGATTGATATTCCGATGCAGCCCCCCAGCGTAGTCAGGATTACAGCCTCCACTAGAAACTGCGCCAGCACTTCTTTTTCCAGTGCGCCAATGGCCAGTCGTATACCAATTTCTCGGGTGCGTTCTGTTACCGATACAAGCATGATGTTCATGATGCCAATGCCGCCCACCAACAGGCTAACTGCGGCAATGGCGCTCAGGAAAAGAGTTAGAATTCCGGTCACGTCTTCCAAGACACCGGTAATCTCGGTGGGATCCAGAACTCGGAAATCATCCTCATCCTTCGGTCGAATATTGCGGCGATCGCGCATCAGTTCTTCAATTTTCGACTTGATTTCCGAATTGGTTGCGCCAGATCCCACTGAAACTGCAATAGAGGTTATGTTCTCATTGCCGATCAGACGGATTTGCACGGCGCGCAGCGGCGCCAGAATAATATTGTCCTGATCGTTACCGAAACCAGCTTGTCCTTTTGATTCCAGTTCTCCGATGACCTGACAAGTGGCATTGCCAATACGAATTGTGCTCCCCACCGAGTCAACAGCTCCAAACAATTCCTCACGTACAGTCTTGCCCAAAATACAGGTCAGGCGTCCGCTCTGATAATGTTGCGCGGAAAAATCAGAGCCGCGAATCACCCCAGCGTTACGTACTCGGAAATATTCCTCTGTAATGCCGGTGACAGAAGTAGACCAATTTTTATTGCCGTGCACTGTAGTGACTTTCTTGGCAACCGTTGGGGATACTCCTTCAATTCCAAAAATGTCTTTTCCAACAGCATCCGAATCCCTGCGGGTAAATTGCCTGACAGCAGACCCGCTTTGCGGACCACGTCGATCGGCGCCAGGAGCGACGAACAGCAACTTGTCACCAAGACTGGATACCTGTGACGTGATCCTCTCACTGGCACCTGCCCCAAGGGTTACCACGGCGATAACTGCCGCTACCCCAATCACAATGCCAAGCATGGTGAGCAAGGAGCGCAACACGTTACGACGCAGTGCCCGAAATGCTAACAAGATGGTATTTAGCATCATGCCGATTTCGAATCACGCAGGGTATCCGTGGCTATGCGCCCGTCCAGAAAATGGACTTCACGCTGCGCGATTGCAGCTATGTCAGGTTCATGAGTTACCATGACAATGGTAAGCCCCTGCTCTTGATTGAGCTGCGTTAGCAGGCCTAAGATTTCCTGACTCATCTTGCTGTCAAGGTTGCCGGTTGGTTCATCTGCCAACATCAGTGCGGGATCTGTCACAATGGCGCGGGCTATTGCCACTCTCTGTTGCTGTCCGCCAGACAGTTCACCCGGGGTGTGTCTTTCGCGTCCGCTCAGCCCAACTTTTGCTAGTGCTTCCCGCGCACGGCGATGACGTTCTGCGGCCGGGACGCGCCGGTATATAAGGGGCAATTCCACGTTCTCAAGTGCAGTCGTACGATTCAGCAGGTTGTATCCCTGGAATACGAAGCCAATGAAATGACGCCTCAACAATGCCCGTCGTTCTCCGGACAAATAGGCGACGTCCACGCCCTGAAAAAAGTAATGTCCGCTAGTGGGACGATCAAGACAACCCAGCATGTTCAGACAGGTGGACTTGCCCGCCCCTGATGGCCCCATCAAGGCAACGAACTCTCCTTGCTTTACCGTGAAATCGATACCATCTAAGGCAATTACTTCTGACTCACCATGTCCATAGCGGCGTTCAACCTGTTGCAGATGGATGGTAGGTACACTGCCAGGTGAATGTGCAGTCTCTTCCGCCAGCAATCCCTTATCCCGAGTCTGAGTCAATTGTGATCCGCTCATCCGAATGGGCCATTTCCTGACGGCCGAGATCTTACTTCTCTAACAGCATCAACAACGAGAACCGCGTCTTCCGGTAGTGAGCCGGACCTAATTTCGGTGAACTGCCCGTCAGTTAAACCAATCGTCACCGAAAGCGGCTTTGGCCGGCCATCTTCCAGTAGCCAAACGTGGTCTTCCACTGTTGCAGTTTGTGCGACCACCTCGTCTGGGGGTAGAAAACGTAAGGAGCGGTTTGGCACCAGCAGCACTTCTGCCGTTTCTTCTATGAGAATCTCAGCCGTTGCTGTCATACCCGGACGCAACAACAATTCCTGATTGCTGACACTGAGCACGGTTTCATAGGTTACGATGTTGTTCACCTTGAGGGGCTTGAAGCGAACAGAAATGATTTGCGCTGAGAACTCTGTTTTAGGATAGGCATCAACTCGGAACGTCGCGATCTGACCTTCTTGGACCTGCCCAATGTCAGATTCGTCGATGTCCAGATGCAGCACCATGCTAGTGAGGTCTTCAGCTATGGTAAACATCACCGGTGTCTGGAAAGATGCAGCCATGGTCTGACCAGGATCTACTCTGCGAGAAATGATAATGCCGTCAATGGGTGAAGTGATGACTGCTTTCGAAAGCGCAGTCTCAGACTCTTTCAACAAAGCTTTTGCTGACGTCACTTTAGCTTCGTTACCGGCAATCGACGCCGTAGCCCTTAGCAACGCGGCTTCGTCGGTTTCTAGTATTTGCTGCGAGACAAAATTGCGTTCACTCAGATCTCTCGAGCGCCGGGCTTTTGCTTCAACTTCAATCAAAGTTGCCCTGGCCTCTGCCAGCGATGCCTGCGCTCCCTGTAATGAAGCCAGCGCAGAAGTCAGCCTTGCTTCCAGAGTCTGGACGTCCAATTGTGCAATCGCCTGCCCTGCTGTCACTTTGTCATTGAAATCCACAAACACCTTTTTAATCATGCCGGAAACTTCGCTGCCGATATCAACCTGCTTGGTCGGTTGCAAGGTTCCTGTTGCTGTGACGGTAACCCGTATTTTTCCTCGCGTTGGCTTCTGTGTTACGTATTCAAACGGTTGCACCCGAGTGTCCCGTTGCAAAAAATAGATACCGGCACCGACCACGGCAATCAGTGCTATCCACATCCAGTTGAATGACTTGCGCTTGTCATCCAGTCCTAATG
This sequence comes from Pseudomonadales bacterium, assembly GCA_019090385.1. Lineage (GTDB taxonomy): Bacteria > Pseudomonadota > Gammaproteobacteria > Pseudomonadales > Azotimanducaceae > DC-out156. The sequence continues at coordinate 14,522 of JAHRWB010000014.1, forward strand.
CTTGCATTACTTCCTGCTGTGGCGTGCTCATTGCAAAATTATCCCTGGTCCGATGGTATGCAAATTGAGTCGACTATGAACGAATGGCATACCCAAAAAATTGCTCATACTCCCCTCACTTTACAATGTATATGTATATATACGAATGGGAAGAGAAATCCCGTCGCCATTATCGGATTTTTTTAACTGTCGGCCGCATTGATTTGAGCAGATCGGTTCCTTTTCAAAATGACCCGCCGCGCTAGATCCCGTCAAAAAGCGATTATTTTAGACTTCTACCGGCTAGGTTTTGTGGGTGTCAGGTTGGGGCACTTTTCGGCCAGTCACCTATATCGATTCCAAATGTCCGCTTTGTAGAGTTCTGACACTGTTCGTCAGATCAGCTTCCAATTACTCCTACTAAGGCTCTTCGAAATACTTCAGCTCTTTCTCGACAGTGGTCGGGCACTCTGAAGCAGCCTGACATTCTAGGTCGATTCGAGCTTGAACTATCACAAGTGAAACGCGGCTCATCAGGTGATTAGCTTATCGACACCACCATAAGAGACTGACTCCACCGCTTCGGTGAGGACGCCGATGGGCACCCCGTGACTGAAATGACCATACGTCATAGATTCGCGTTCATGGCCAATGATCAGCTTGCTTGTAGACTCGGGTACCCCCGCGGTTTCCAACGCGCTGGCGAAGGTATTCCGAAGCGCGTGAAACACGACGCCCGGGGCCTCAATTCCGATGGCGCGAATCCGCCGACCGAATCTCTTACCGATAGCCATCGAACGTAGCTTGTCTCTACCGGATTCCCTGAGCCCCGGGACAATGTAGCCGTCCTTAAAATCCTAATTGAAATTCGATATGAGCGGCTTGATAATAGGGTGAGTTGACACCTGTCGCACTGCGGCTTTTGATTTCCCTTCAACAACTCGTAGGATTGACTTGTTAGACTAATCCTCTACGTCATCGCCCTCGACAACTCCATTATTGTCCAATGTCACTTGGAGCATTGCTTGTAATGTGGTGGGAGCAGTAATGCCCACTGTAAAAGATAGAATTGGTCTTAGAGTTGAACCATCAAGCAAGTAAACAAATGCCAGCATTCCCCCAGCTAAGGGCCAAAATGAAAACATTACCCAGTAAAGAACATCTTTCTCTGTTCGTTGATTTTTAGGGCGTTGCTGATCTTGATAAAGATTCATCATATTAAGAACAAACCCGCCTAAAGCAGCCAAAAATATTGGCTGTGCAAATACATGATTAAATATATTGTCCATAATTTAAAGCGCCTCATTTCTTAAGGCGGCTAAAATCCGTTTGGTTACTGGTGTGCTCTTCCTGTATCTGTCCCGAGTTGTATAAAGTGGCTTTCCCGACTTGTTCGGCTTCTTTGAGCGCAAAATAGCCTGTGAATTTTCCAAGAATCTCTGGATTTTTTGTATGGGAATATTTGTTTCTTTAGCAAGACCCCTTGCAGTCCTCCACTTATACTCAGATTGCTCTAAGGCTGTCAGAACTAGCAGACTTATCTCTTTGTCTTTCATGTCGACTTCCTTATGAGCCTAACGCTCGCCACACGGGCGAGCACACGAAGTGTGCGTTGTGCTGGCGCTGGTTATATGTGAATTACGTGGCATGGCTGAGTTTTACCTTTTTGCGGTAATACAAAATAGTTGATAGCAATGATAAAGTAATTAGCAGAGGATAAATAAGCAATAAATCAACCCTGATATTGCATTCACCTGTACATAGTACTCTTGTGTACATTAAATATTCATATACAGAATATAGTACCCATAGAATACCCGTAGCTATTGCCGACTTTACTTTAAGCTTGAAAAACATGCGGATATAGAGAGCACCAATTATTGTTGCACCAAATGGGAAAATAATAAGCATTCCAATTGCAGTAAGTATTTCCATTTCTATTTACGTATAACGACCCAGCTCATGGGATTTTGTGAAGCGCAGCGTAACAAAAATGCCGGAGCAATGGAGACTGTGACTATCGCACATTTTATTTCTCAGCTAAATCCTTCAGTGCTTTGTTCATGGAATTTAACATAGGAGGAACACCTTTCTCCATCTGCCCACGAAAAACCGGAGCGAGCAGGCCCTTAAACGATTCCGTATGATTTAATCGCGTTCCTGAAGCAGTTGCTTCCAGTTTAAATATCTTGTCATTTGTGAAAATAAATCCAGCTAGCATTTGGGCACGCCAACGAAAATAATTTGGCTCATTAAGCTCCATAATCATTGGTTCATACTCTGGGCCGTCTTTGCCCTCCTCTTTACCCACCATGGTTATGCTGAGCTCTGACCCAACCGAGGCTACACCATGTGACGCAGTAATAATTGGACTCCATTCCTGCCAATTTTCAATGTCTGTTATGATGCCCCATACTTTAGATGGCGGCGCTGAAATTTCAATTTCTGTTTTAATTTCTAGAATTTTGCTACCTTCCATACCCAGGTAGATGACCCCGCAAGAAATTAGCACTATAAATATTATGACAAGTTTTTTCATATTGTTAGTTTAACTCCCGAGTTAATTGCAATTGTTATGACTATTTAGGTTCGCTGAATTAGTCAGGTAACCGCGAACACTATTTGCTAGCAGACTGTACTAAAAAAAATAATCAAAGCCATACCCACAAAAACTTCACCTAACACTAACATATTAACTAAAGGGGGTGTGGCTTGTGCAGGGATGAATAGGGGAAGTAAAGACGGGATAATCTCGGCGGTGCAGCCCGGTTAACGATACAGAACCACCAAAATCTATACATATGCTCGCACAGGCTCTTATCAACCCATGGAAGGATCTTTGACCCCGGAAGATTGCCATCCAAACAATATATGCGCTATTTCGAAAGCATCATCTCAATATAAGGTATTTTCAGCGATTTCCAGAAATTTCCGGCGGCTCTCCACCCTCTTTAGTCTGAATTTTTCTGAATATTTCTTCTCGATGAACAGCTACATCACGGGGTGCATTGATACCTATTCTCACCTGATTCCCTTTCACTCCCAGCACAGTTACCGTAATATCTTCACCTACCATTAAGGTCTCCCCGACCCGTCGGGTTAATATTAACATTCGTATTCCTCGGTATTGCCAATCCCTGCAGCGTCAAATCGCACCCAGCTGCTCTGTAGTACCTGTATCAGACCTTGCTGGCATGCTCTTCATTCCATTACTAAAGCAAACACGTAGCCCTATCCAGAATCGTAACCATATCCCAAACTTAAATGAGGAGTAAATACTATTTTTAAATATAGATTGACCAAATAGTCAATTTTTAAGACTTTAAGCCTCAGAAACCGCCTTATCCGACAAGCCGAAAGCCTTATGAATAGATCTAACGGCCAGTTCCATATATCGTTCAGCAATGACAATAGATATTTTTATCTCTGACGTCGATATCATAAGGATATTGATAGATTCTTCAGCAAGAGCATCAAACATAATGGTTGCAACACCCGCATGACTTCGCATACCAACCCCAACAACAGAAACTTTAACAATAGTCTTGTCTCCAATAACCATACTGGCTCCAAGTTCGCCCTTGATTTTCTCTAGCACATTCAGCGCATGATCATAGGCTTCACGCTTTACGGTAAACGTAAAATCTGTCATACCGTCCGCTCCTACATTCTGAACGATCATATCGACTTCAATATTCTCACGCCCGATGGGACCGAGTATTTTCGCAGCAACACCTGGAATATCCGGTACACCCAATAATGTAAGCTTAGCTTCATCTCGTGAATAGGTAATACCTGAAACAACCGGTTTTTCCATACTGGTTTCCTCATTAGTAATAAGTGTGCCGGGGAACTCATTCGAAAAACTGGACAATACCCTGAGAGGCGTTGCATATTTCCCTGCGAATTCAACCGACCTCTGGGACAATACCTTTGAGCCCAAACTTGCCAGCTCTAACATTTCTTCAAAGGTTATAGTTTCAAGTAATCTCGCATCCTTTACCATGCGGGGATCGGCGGTATATACACCGTCTACGTCAGTAAATATTTGGCATTCCTCGGCCTGCAAAGCAACAGCAATTGCGACGGCGGTTGTGTCAGAACCACCCCGACCCAAAGTAGTAATATCACCATCAGAATTTACTCCTTGAAAACCAGCAACAACCGGAACAAATCCATTGTTTAAATCACTTAATAAATTTTCAGGATCAATATGCTCAATGCGCGCCTTTTGGTGACTTGAGTCGGTCGTAATTTTAATCTGGCTACCCAGATATGAACGCGCTTTAATACCAAGATCAGTCAGCGCCATGCTTAACAATGCTGATGTAACCTGTTCTCCAGACGACAACAGCACATCCATTTCTCTTGCTGCGGGAGCTGCAGACAGCTCTGCACCCAAAGCGCTCAGACGATTGGTTTCACCACTCATAGCTGACACGACAGCAACTACCTGATTGCCTGCAGCCACACTATTAGCAATTCGTTTTGCGACAGCGAGTATACGCTCAACCGAGCCAACAGAAGTTCCTCCAAATTTTTGTACATATACAGCCACTAGGTATTATCCTTTACCCATTCAATCACCGCTTCTAACGCCTCTGGAACCGCTTGTAAATTACTTCCTCCACCCGCACGCGCCATATCAGGCCGTCCTCCACCCTTTGCCCCGACAATGGGAGCAATCGTTTTAATCAAATCACCGGCTTTAAGTGTTCCACACAAATCTTTGCTGATACCGGCAATTAGATTTACCTTGTCATCTTCAACCATCGCCAAAAGTACAACAGAACGTCCCAACTTATTACGCACAGAATCCAGGGTTTTTAATAAGGCCGCACTATCAATGCTATCAACCTGAATAGCTAACACTGGAATACCGTTAACCTCAATCGCAGCATCTACCAAATCCGCGCCTTGCTGAGTAGATTGTTTGGCACGTAACTGATCAAGTTCTTTCTGCAATAATTTCTGGGTTTCCAGCAACTGCACTACCTTGTCACGAGTATCATCTCTACCAACACGCAACAGTCTTGATATCTTACTGAATTCAGACTCTCCCTGCCCTAACCATTCCAATGCGGACTCACCAGCCAGTGCTTCAATACGCCTTACCCCGGATGCAATGCCCGATTCACTAACAATTTTAATCAGGCCTATATCTCCTGTGCGATCTGCATGTGTGCCTCCACACAATTCAACAGAGAACCCATCACCCATACTGAGCATTCTTACCTGATCTGAATATTTCTCACCAAAAAGCGCCATTGCTCCAGCTAGAATAGCGTCATCATAAGATAATACTGAAGTCTCAATCAGTGAATTACGACGAATTTCAGTGTTAACCGAGTTTTCTACATCAGCTATTTCAGATGCAGAAAGTGGCTGAGAATGTGAAAAATCAAAGCGAAGCCGCCTGGCATCTACCAAAGAACCTTTTTGCTCAACATGCTTACCCAATTTTTGCCTCAACGCCGCATGCAGAAGATGCGTCGCTGAATGATTCAATACTGTTCTGGCGCGTAATTTATGTGAAACACTGGCCCTCACTACATCCTGAACCTTCATAACGCCGCTACGCAATATACCCATATGTAAATATTGCTTTCGAGACAAACGGGTATCACTCACTTCAAAACTAGTATCACTATCACTTCGTAAACAAATATCACCAGTGTCACCGACCTGACCACCACTCTCAGCGTAAAACGGAGTTTGATCCAGCACGACAACACCTGTCTCTCCATTTTGCAGAGTATTTACTTGTTCTAATATCCCCTTATCATTTTGGCAATAGAGAGCAATAATTTCTGCTTCAGTCTCCAGCAGGTCATAACCTTTAAAGTCTACCGACGACTCCAGATTAACCTGTTTACTCATATCAGCAGCAAACTTTTTAGAGGCTCTGCCACGGGCTCGCTGTGCCTCCATAGCAATATTAAAACCGCTTTCGTCAATCTCCAGAGATCTCTCCCGGGCTATATCAGCAGTCAGATCTACGGGAAATCCATAGGTATCATAAAGTTGAAATACGATGTCTCCCGGTATCACTGTACCTGACAAGTCTTTGATGCTTCTCTCCAAAAGCACCATGCCCTTGTCCAGGGTGGCCTCAAATCTCTGCTCTTCTTTTAAAATTGATGCTTCGATAGCTTTTTGCTGCTCACGAAGCAATGGATACGCGTCCCCCATTACTTCTACTAAGGGATCAACGAGCTTGAATAAAAAATATTCGTTTATGCCCATTTTATGACCATGCCGCAACGCTCTTCTGATAATTCTTCGCAGTACATAACTGCGGTCCTCATTACCCGGTTGCACACCATCAGCAATCAAAAAAGCGACAGAACGAATATGATCAGCTATGACCCGAAGCGATGCATGCTGCACCAGTTGATCTCCTTTTGGCAAACCTGCGAGCTTGCCAACCTCCTGAATCAATCGTGCAAATATATCTATTTCATAATTGCTATGGACGCCCTGCAGGATGGCTGCAACACGTTCAAGCCCCATGCCAGTATCTACCCCTGGGGCCGCCAATGGCGTTAGGGTTCCGTCAGCATTTCGATTATTTTCAGGAAAAACCAGATTTTGGATTTCGGTATAACGATCACCATCTTCATCTGGTGAGCCGGGTGGGCCACCTTCAAGTTCCGAACCGTGATCGAAAAATATTTCAGTACAATTTCCGCATGGCCCAGTATCTCCCGCAGCCCAAAAATTTTCTTCCAAATCCACAACCCGCTGTGGATCAATGCCAATTTTTTCTATCCAAATTTTACGGGATACATCATCGCTTGGATGCACCGTAATCCATAAACGGTCCTCAGACAGTTTAAGTACCGTGGTTAGAAACTCCCAAGCATAAGCAATTGTCTCTTCTTTGAAATAGTCGCCAAAACTGAAATTCCCCAACATCTCAAATAGGGTGTGGTGTCGAGCAGTATAGCCTACGTTCTCCAGGTCATTGTGTTTTCCACCTGCACGTACACAACGTTGGGCAGTTGTAACACGACTTGCTCCTACATCTTCACGCCCATTGAGTGCCTCTTTAAACTGGACCATGCCAGAATTTGTAAACAATAGTGACGGATCGTCCTGGGGCACCAGGGAGCTGGAAGGCAGTATCTTATGACCACGATCCTCATAAAATTTTAAGAAGGCTGAGCGAATTTCAGCGGTTTTCATTACAAGCAATCCAGTAAAAAAGATTGCGATTATAGAGTATCAGCGGCAATCCTGCAGAAAATATGCTTGCCTCTAAGCCTGACTATGTTCCAAAACCCGGTACACTATGTCAGCAGGGAAGCCTCTCCTGGATAGAAAGCGCGCCTGTCGAGTCCAGTCAGCCTGGGTGTTTTCCCGACTTCCCTCGCAATCCATAGATTCTGATTCGCTAAACTCTCGCCGCTCTATTCGACATTTTTCAACAGCGCCATGTTTTTTATCTGCTTCTATTCCATTTTCCGCTATGTCATTTTCCGAAAAACCATTTTCTATGCCGTTTCCATTTGGCTCGTGTTGGCAAGCAGATTCACTGAGCAAGCGCTTACCAAACCGTTTATCACGCGCATCTTGAGCCAGTTGCAGCCAATGTTCAGTAGAATATGTCAGAACATCTTCCATAATCCGCTCTGATACACCCCGCGAGCGCAATTCCCCACATATCAATATCGGCCCCTGGCCTTTCGCGATTCGGCTACGAACAAAACTTTCGGCAAAGCGTTGATCTGAAATCAAGCCCCGGTCTTGCAGATCTTCAAGCACGTGGTGAACCAGCTTTTCCTGGTGACCTTTTGCCAGCAATTTTCGTGTCAGCTCCTGCACAGAATGCTCTCGTATACCAAGCATTCTGAGGGCTCGCTCTGATGTCTTACGACTGTCCCTGCTAAGCACAGTCGCCTCATCACTACTGTGCAGCTCGTCCCTCTCCAAGTCACCCTGGGAGTAATGCTGTCCGAGCTGGGATCGTTTATGCAGATTCTTGTTTGGAAATCGTAGCAGCATCTAAGTTCTCCGCCGACTTTGCCTTAGGCATTGTCACCTCAGGCAGTGGTTCTAAATTAGGTAACAACTCAGCCCTAATCCTGGATTCGATTTCATGAGCTATTTCAGGATTGTCCTTTAAAAATACCTGTGCATTTTTCTTACCCTGTCCAATACGGTCACTTTTGTAACTATACCAAGCCCCTGCCTTATCAATTATTCCCTGCTTAACGCCCTGATCAACAACCTCTCCGAGATGGTTAATGCCATGCCCATACATAATCTGAAACTCTGCCTGTTTAAATGGTGGTGCTACTTTATTTTTGACGACTTTGACTCTTGTTTCATTACCGGTGATTTCGTCTCCGTCTTTTACTGCACCAATCCTGCGTATATCCAAACGTACCGAGGCATAAAATTTTAGCGCATTACCGCCCGTCGTCGTTTCAGGAGAACCAAACATTACACCGATTTTCATACGGATCTGGTTGATAAAAATCACCAATGTATTGGAATTTTTAATGTTTGCCGTCATTTTTCGCAAGGCTTGGCTCATCAATCTGGCCTGGAGCCCCATATGCGAGTCCCCCATGTCACCTTCAATTTCTGCCTTTGGTGTTAACGCGGCAACTGAGTCAATAATTACAACGTCCACCGCACCGGAACGAACAATCATGTCGCAAATTTCCAGTGCCTGTTCACCCGTATCTGGCTGGGAAACCAGTAAATCGCTGGTATTAACACCCAGTGCTTCTGCATATATTGGGTCCAGTGCGTGCTCCGCATCTATAAATGCACAGGTGCCACCCACCTTTTGTGCTTCGGCTATTACCTGTAAGGTTAAAGTCGTTTTACCAGACGATTCAGGACCATAAATTTCCACCACCCGCCCTTTAGGCAGACCACCTATGCCAAGCGCAATATCTAAACCAAGTGAACCAGTAGAAATTGACGGAATAGTTTCTCTCTCCTGATCACCCAGGCGCATCATAGAGCCTTTTCCAAACTGCCTTTCGATTTGGCTTAATGCCGCACTCAATGCCTGACTCTTATTATCGTTTGCTTTTTGGTCCGCCATGATAGGGTTCACTCCGTAACCGGCAGACTAAACTGCCGCTAAATTTTGATGATATTTGGGTATAAATGGCCTCTTAGACCATTCAGTAAGTCACTGCGAAGGTACTGTATATATATTCAGTATTGTTGGCAACCAGGAAAAACACAAAATAATGTTTTTGCGTAAAATCTCACCAAAACAATAGTCAACGTATGGTGGTATTGTGAGAGAAGGCAGTCCTTCAGAATGCCAAAGCGAGCAAAGACAACAACCTTGTTCGCCGGTGCCTACAGCCCGCGATCTACTCGTTGTTTGCAGCGCGTGCTGCGCGCTTGGCAAACGCAGCACGTACCGCGCGTATACCTTCCACTGCGCGTGGAAAGCCGCCATAAACTGTCAGCTGCACCATGATTTCTTCAATTTCTGCTTCCGTACAACCATGGTTAAGCGCAGCCGGCGCATGAATTGCCAGTTCATCCAGACGACTTAAAATGGCCAGGAGTGCAACAGTGACCATGCTGCGGTCACGTCGTGATAACTGGTCTCTCGACCATAATTCACCAAAACCAAAGTCAAATGCCATTTCACCGACGCCACCCAGCTGGTCCACAATGTTTGCTCTAGCTTCTTGAGGATCAGAGGCTGTGCGTCCAGCAAACAATGTGCTCATAACATCTGAGGCCTTATCCCAACGAGCATTGTCGTCCATCGGTTTAGCCAGTGGTCTTGGCGGCAAGCGGTCTACACCATCTGCTTTGCACCAGGCTTCTGCAACCAGTCGAGCGGCTTGCATGGCCATGGGGAATCCCGCATAGCCTGCAACCTGATTTATAATTTCTTCAACTTCTTCACGCGACAGCCCATGTCGAATCGCCCCTTCGATGTGAGCACCCAGTTCTTCTTCCGCGCCAATCGTCGCAAGAAACGTGACAACAATGAGGCTGCGGTCCCTGCGGGATAATTGCGGCCTGGACCACAAGTTACCCAGCACATGATCGACCGCGAAAGAACCCAGCGCACCGTGGCGCGCTTCCATAGCATTGGCAGTTTTTTCCGGGTTGTCAGTTCCAGTCAGCGTACCTAAAACATCATACCCAGCCTTACGCCGATCAGATTGCTTTTTGGGCTCTATCTTTTGGTTAGCCATAACACTATGCCTTCGCCGCCGACATAAGCCAGGAAGCATCTCCAGCGGGCAAATTGAACAGTTCTGCCACGTTATCACGCATAATCGCCTGGCATTCCGCATTGCTCAAATTTTTAGTGTGTTCCTTCAACAGCGCTTGTGAATTTGGCCATGTGGAATCCGAGTGAGGAAAATCATTGGCCCAGATTAATTGTTTCGGGTCCAACAAATCTTTGATCTTAAATGCAACCCAGTCGTCCTGGAAGGTTGCCCACACGTTAGAACGAATATACTCACTGGGCAGCTTGGATAAACCAGGCAGTATGCCCCCGGTAACATTAAATTTAGCCGCGTGGTCCATGCGGTACATATAATGCGGTAACCACCCTGCGTCAGCTTCGGCGCATACCATCTTCAAATTTGGATGACGCTCAAACACACCACCCAGAACCAGCACACCCACAACATCCTGCACAGCACGTATGATTCTCAGAAAACCATTTAACGAGTGCCCTCTTTGTGCTTTAAATACCGAAGCCAGATCCCCGTCCTGGGAGGTTAAAATGTGGAAGCAGATGGGCATACCTAAATCAGATGCACACTCCCACAAGGCATCGTAGTCAGCATGGTCATAGTCTTCGTACACAGGGTTACCAGGCATCATCATACCCACCATGCCCATTTCCTTGGCCCGACGTACATCTGCGATGGCGCTATCGACATCAATTACCGGGGTAAGAGCCAAACCAAACAGACGACCCTGGCCGTCCTCGCAAAATGACTGCAACCAGCGATTGTAGGCAGCCATACAAGCAGCTTTATAATTGGAATCGGGGTGCGTACAAAGAATCATACCAACGGTTGCGTAAATAATTTCAGCAGCGATGCCATCTCGATTCTGGTCGGCCATACGCACTTTAGGATCCCATCCACTTCGTCGGGTATCTTCGAACTTGATGGTATTAGTCCGGTGCGTACGCTCCTCAATCGAATAGCCTGCACCATCTGCCAAGCCCAGAGGCACCGACATTTCAAGATCTTTAATTTTGAAGACTTGACGACCACTGGCTTCTTCCACTATATGAGGTGCATCATCCCGGTATTTTGGGTCAATGAAGTCAGTGTAACAATTGGGGGGTTCTGTAATATGTGAATCAGCTGAAATTGCGCCTGCGGGAATCATAAATCCTCTCCTTTATCGAATCACTCGACTGTATATTTGATTTTTCAATGATATTGATGGTACGAGGCTTGGATGTAAAATGTAAGGGCGACCACGAAATTATTCCTGTCCAGCCTGAGCCGGAATTAAACAGCCTGAGCCAGAATTAAACAGCCTGAGCCAGAATTAAACAGCCTGAGCTAAACTTCATTAGACTGAGCCACCCTTAGCAACCACAGCAACCACAGCAACCACATTTACTGATTTTTAGCAGACGCCTCTTTCATGCGTTGCATTTCTTCCCACCCCGAATAGCTAATCAGTCCGTCTTTGTTATAAAACACTATGGGGCCATCACAAATAAAGAGGTATTCAGTATCTTCCAGGGCTGTGGTCGCATCATGAAGTACACCATTTGGTTCGTAATCATAATCTCCAGCCTCCAGGGTACCCTCCCGCACCTGGAGTTTACCCTTTAAAATATATGTGTGAGCTGCGGCAAGATGTTTATGGGGTGCCGCGACATAACCCTTTTTCCAACGAAACAGTGCTGCCCAACGCCCCGATTCCGGCCCCGTCCAAAGCACTTTAATCCATGCCTTGCCCTGTTCAGACTCAATCCATGGGTCTGAGGCCCGCACAATAATATCAGCTAACTGATCATTTATGGGGGTAATATCCTGTAATGCCATAACTATTCTCCAGTCGTTAGATAGACGCCTCGAGTGGAAATTGTTCCCTCAAGACACGCTTCAATATTTTACCACTAGGATTCCTTGGTATTTCATTGATAAATACGGCAGCCTTTGGCTGTTTAAAACCCGCCAACTTACCCAGGCAATAATTTAGCACATCTGCCTCGGTCAGATCGTCATTTGCCCTGACTATAATAGCTAATGGTGATTCACCCCACTTGGCACTTTGCTGGCCAATAATTGCCACATCGATGATATCCGGGTGCGAAATCAATACACCTTCTATTTCCGCCGGATATACGTTTTCACCACCGGAGATGATCATATCTTTCATCCGATCCTGGATTGAAACAAACCCCTCATCGTCCATGGTGGCTATGTCACCCGTACGCAACCATCCGTCAACCAGCGTCTCTGCCGTCGCTTCGGGACGGTTCCAGTATTCTCTCATGATATGCGCACCCTGCACCCAGACTTCACCAGCCACACCCCGGGTACATTCCTGGCCAGTTTCGTCAGCTATCTTCACATTGGTATGAAAGAAGGCTCGGCCGGTAGACCCTGGTTTACGAATGGCATTATCCGCATCCATCAAACAAGCAGGACCACAGGTTTCCGTTAAACCGTATACCTGCAACAAACCTATACCCAGGTCGTTATACTGCTCCGTAAGAGAAACCGGCACTGGTGCTGCCCCCGTCATTATCCAGCGTAAAGAAGAATAATCGTACTGTTCAAACGGAATCTGCAGCATGAAATTAAGCATTGCAGGGACAGCCAACCCGGTGGTGATCTTTTCTTCCTGAATCAGTTCCCAAGCACGTTTAGGATCAAAGCTACGCATTACCACGCTGGTTGAACCTCGCCATACGTTAACCGCAAGAGGTGAAAGCGCGCCCACATGAAACATCGGCAAACAAGCCAGGTAGCGATCTTGCTCCTGATGTTCGGCGGTTATACCCATCGTTATCACCGCCCATATTGCAGTGTTATGGGTATGCACAACGCCTTTCGGCAATCCGGTGGTGCCCGATGTATACATGATATAAAGCATATCGTCCTCCGCAGCCGGGCATTCAGGTTCTGATTTGGACCCGGCATCACGAAAGACCTGGTAATGCGTCGAAAAATACGCCATACCCTCAGTACCTTCAACTTGTAACCACTGTTTGATATCAGTTTTATCACCACGGCTATGTAATTCTGTCACTGTTTGTAAAAACTCTTCGCCAAATATCAGTCGCGCTGTGCCACTGTCTTTGAGAATAAACTCAAGCTCATCTGCCACCAGTCGCCAGTTAAGAGGCACTACTACAGCACCGACCTTAGCCAAGGCAAAATAAGCTTCCATAAATTCGCTCGAATTCATCAGTAACAACCCAACCCGCTCACCTTTGACAATGCCATCATCCACGAACGCGTTCGCCAATCGATTACAACGCTCATTGAGTGCGCTGTAAGTGAGCCGCAAGTTGCTTTCGCTATCAACATATGCTTCCAGATCAGGCGTAAGAAAAGCCCGCTTGGTTAGGAACAAACCCAGATTTTTTTGCATCATACCCTCATAAAAACAGTTAGTAGTACATGATTGGACAATAACATAATTCGACGATAACTTAGCCTAACTCTAGTGCGATAAAGCCCACGACTAGCTCAGGCTCAGGCTTATGCCGATGTATCTGGCACAGCCTCAGCAATCAGTACACCCTGCTGCTCTAGTTCAGCTATTTGCAATGCTGTATAAGACAAAACATCGGTTAGCACCTCCCGGTTATGCTCACCCAAAAATGGCGCCTGCAACTCCAGGTCATTATCGTATTCTGAAAACCGCAAAGGCATACCCGGAACCTGGAAAGTCCCAAATTCGCGTTCCGTAACTGTACGTACGGTACCTCTCTCAATGAGATGCGGATGCGCCATCGCTTCTTTTAGAGACAGTACCGGTGCTACGGGCACCCGAGCCTCTTCAAGTATTTCAATAACCTGTTGGTCATTGTCAAAGCTGGCAATCCAATTCTCTATTATCTCTGCCAGTACAAGCCGGTTTTTCGAGCGATCATTAATTTTTTTGAAACGCTGATCTGACATGAGTTCAAGTTGCCCCATAGCCTTGCAAAGGGACTCCCAGCGATCCAGTACAGCAATGATTATCAGATAACCATCATTGCTCTTAAACGCGCCCAGGGGCGCCAGCCCCTTACTGTGTGAGCCACTTCTGGAAGGCGAAATCCGGCCCTCACTGGCACTGACAGTAGCAACAGCCGATTCGTGACAATAAAAATAACTATCGAGCAAAGAAATATCCAGGTGCTGTCCGGGCCCTCCCATGGCTCGATGAAACAGCGCCGCGTTGATTGCAGCTACGCCCTGCACGCCTGTCATCACGTCACCCATAGCCAGGGCAGGCAGTGTTGGCGGGCCATCTTCTTCGCCAATCAGATCAGTCACGCCTGCAAAGGCCTGACCGATAAAATCATAGCCGGGCCGCAAAGCGAGCGGGCCGGTCTGGCCGAATGTCGAAATAGAACACATAATCAATTGTGGATTAATTTTATGAACTGTCTCCCAGTCCAAGCCCATTCGAGCAATAACTGTAGGTGCAAAATTTTCTACCAGCACGTCCATGTGTGGAATCAGGTCGAGTAATAATTGGCGGCCTTGATCTGTCTTTACATCCACACACAAGCTCTTCTTGCCACGATTCTGGGTCAAGAAATAACCAGCCCGCCCGCCCTTCATAAAACCCACGTTGCGAATCTGATCGCCCCAGGGAGCCAGCTCAACCTTGACCACCTCAGCCCCCATTTCTGCCATCATTCGTGTGGTCGTCGGCCCGGCTACGTGTTGCGTGAAATCCAAAACCCGCACACCGTCAAGTACATGTTTAGCATTCATAATATAGCCCCTTATCTTAAGGTTCATTTAGGTTATACCGATGACTTCAGCAATTCTTAAGGTTCATTTAGGTTATACCGATGACTTCAGCAATATCGGCAAGTGCACACGAACAACCAGGCCAACACCACCCAGCTTGATCAAATCGACGCCTGAAAAAATCCGACCTATCTCTGTAATTGATGCTGGCAATACTTATGTAGCGCAAAAAACCCATGGAATGCAAGAAGTAAATAGGTACAATCCGAAGCTCAGATAAATAATCAGTTAAGACTAATTGGACACTACCGGCGCTTGGACAGGCAACTTCAGGAGAAAAATTATGTCGTACGATATCCTAATAAAAAATGGCACTGTGATTGATGGCAGTGGCACAAATCGCTATCAAGCGAACATTGGCATTGTTGATGGCAAAATCAAAACCATGGACGCTGAGGCGAACGCTAAAGCAAAAGAGACTATCGATGCCAAGGGACTTATCGTTTCACCGGGCTTTATTGATGGTCATACCCATATGGATGCGCAAATATCCTGGGATCCTTTAGGCACTTGTTCAGTGTGGCATGGTATAACCACAGTGGTCATGGGCAACTGTGGATTTAGCCTTGCGCCTTGTGCGCCGGAAGACAAGCTCTTGGTGATGCGGAATCTGGAGCGCGCAGAAGATATTTCACCTGCAGCAATGGATGCGGGTATTGATTGGACATGGACGACTTTTCCAGAATACCTCGAAAGTGTCGAAAGACTACCAAAGGGTATCAATTACAGCGCCTATATCGGTCACTCTGCATTAAGAACCTATGCGATGGGAGAGCGGGCATTCAGCGAAAAAGCTTCGTCTGAAGAAATGCAAACCATGAAAGAAGAACTGGCTGATTCCATTCGTGCCGGGGCAATAGGATTTTCTACTTCAAGAACACGCAACCACCAACAGCCTGATGGAGGACCTGTGGCAAGCCGTGTTGCTGATTGGAATGAAGTAAAAGAACTAGTCGGCGTTATGGGGGATTTAGGCGCAGGAATTTTTGAGATTGCCTCTGAAGATGTTGGCAGGAATCCCGAAGCCCAAAAAGAATACCAAGGGCGTTTAAAAGATCTGGCCTTGGGTACCGGCGTACCGATAACCTATGGAATGTTCAGTAGTATAAGGGCTCCGGAAATCTGGCCACCTTATTTTGACTTGCTCAATGAAGTGGCGGAAGCCGGTGGAAAAATGTTTACCCAGGTACATAGCCGACCCATCAATGTGCTGATGTCATTTGAAACCCGCATGCCCTTTGACGATTTTCCGGTGTGGAAGGAAATGCGCAGTAAACCACTGGCAAAACAAGCTGAAATGATGCGCGACCCGGTATTTCGTGCACATTTAGTTGAAGCTGCCAATGGTGATGATCCCAATACAACCAAAGCGGTTGGAGCCGAACTACGTCGTCCCAACTACAAATGGCTGATGGTAATGGATACCGTCCAGGGGCCCAATAAATCTGTGGCAGAATGGGCTGAAGAACGCGGCCTGGATCCCGTAGATTTAATGATTGAGCTGGCACTGGAAAATGACCTAAAGCTGTTTTTCCGTCAGCCTGGTTTTAACGAAAACCAAGAACATGTTTTGGAGATGATGAAACATCCTCACTCAGTAGTGACCTTTTCAGATTCTGGTGCGCATGTTTCTCAAATCATGGATTCATCGCTGCAAACCCATGTATTGGCCCATTGGGTGCGCGAGGAAGGTGCAATAACTTTAGAAGAAGCCGTACAAATGCTCACCCAACAGCCCGCCGAGGCATGGGGCTTTGAAGACCGTGGATTACTCAAAGAAGGGCTGGCGGCTGACATCATCATTTTTGATGCCGACAAGGTTACCCCCTTAATGCCCGTGGCAAAGAATGACCTGCCTGCTGGTGCTCAACGTTTGGTACAAAAAGCGGCGGGCATTAACTTCTCTATAGTCAATGGTGAAGTTCTGATGCGAGACGGCGAGCATACTGGCACTTATCCCGGCAAATTGTTGCGTGGTCCTCTGGCTGAAGCTGCAACTGGCTAGCTTTAAAGGATCAGTTTTCTTTTTTGCGAGTGTCAATTTAAAAAAGCCCACGATAACGTGGGCTTTTTTTATCAAAATTTATTTATCAAATTTTTAGCACAGGCTTCCAGATAATGCACTTCACTGCCAATAGGTAATACAGGGTGAGGCAATACCATGGACACAGGCAATCCCAGATCAAGCACTTTTTGTAGTTGCCCCGCGATAGCGTCCCAATCCCCATGTAAAGCAAAAGCATCAGCTGCAGCATCATCCAAAAAATCTACCACCCTGCCAGCATGCTCTGGATCCCGGTGGTGATGGAAGTCCGGGTAAGCCTGCTCGCGTAATACATGTGCATCGGGCCCCGACCATTCTAATCCTGGTGCATCAAACAAGAAGGGGGAATATTCATAATAACCGGCAGCAATGGCTTTTCCGATTAGCTTTGCCTGGGCTGCATCGGTTGAAAATGCCGTATGAAAAATCAGCGCCAGCTCGATATCTGCAGGATCCCTTCCCGCGGCCCTGGCACCTTCACAGACTGACTGCCATGCAGATTTAATATTCTGCGGATCACATCCAACACGAATGAAAACGCCATCTGCAATGGCTCCTGCCATTTTAAGCGTTTTTGGCCCTTGCGCCGCCAACCATATTGGTACGGGTATCGCATTGTGCAGACTGGCAGGCTTCAACGCTCCTACTTCAATTTCCTGCCCCAACAATAAACGTTTTGTCATAATGGTTGCTGCTTCCAGGCTTTTTACCGTCGCAGGCACCAGGCCATTAAAGCGAACTGCAGTATCTCCACTACCAATACCCATGTGAATTCTACCAGGTGCCATATTAGCCACTGTCGCGATGGATCCCGCCAGTACGGCAGGATGACGAACGACCGGATTATCCAGCAATGGTCCTAAATGAATGCGCTGTGTTGCGCGTGCGGCCAAAGCCAACGATACATAAGGATCAGGCACCTTTAAGGGATTACAGGGCAGCAAACCCATATGCCAACCCAACGCTTCCGCCTCGACTGCGCTATCAGCAAATGCATCAGGGCTACTCATGTCCAATCGATTAATCGCAAATTTCATATCTATTCGAACCTTACTTCGTAACTATTAACCAGCCGGATTACCCAGCCTTTCTCATTTGGATGCTAACTTACACTAACCACACCGGCCTCACAAAGGCGTTGAATCTCTTCATCTTTCATCCCGAGAATTTCCCGCAGATGCCGTGCAGTATCAGCACCTATACAGGGTGCTGGAAATCGCACACCATTATTTCTGTTTTTGAGCCGCCAGGGAATGCCTGTATGTGCCCGAGCACCGACTTCCGGATGATCAAGATATTCGATAAAATCCCGCTCCTTCATATGAGGATCTTCCACTACATCGCGACAGGTCAAAGTGGGAAATGCAGCGATGCCGTGCGCTTGCAGTTCCGAAGTTAATTCCCAACGGTCTTTATCCACTACCCACGCACCCAGAATCTGCTCTAACACATCTTCATTTTGCTTGCGTGCAGACACGCTTAGAAAGCGGCTGTCCCTGGCCAACTCTGAATCAATCATTTGCGCCATGATCTGCCATTGAGCATCATTCTGACAGGCAATAGCTATCCATGAATTACGCATTTTCTCATCGTCTGAACCTTTGTTTTGACAGCGAAAGACACCATGGGGTGACATTTTTATACTACGATTCCCCATACGTTTAGGCTGGGTACCATTAAACGCATATTGCATCCAGGCTTCCATATTTAGCACACCTGTAGCTTCCCAAAGCGAAACATCCAGATGATCACCCAAGCCAGTTTCTGACCGACGCTGCAGTGCTGCCACCACGGCCCAGGCGGCCGTAATGCCTGCGGTTGGATCCGGCATCGACAAACCAATTTCTTCCGCGTCACCACCCACATAACCGGTTGTAACCGCCAAGCCAGTCAGCGGTGGTATGGCGGGGCCATAACCCATATATCCTCGATAAGGCCCGGTTTGACCATAGCCACTGATACTGGCGACGATTATACCCGGATTGATTTGCTTGAGTTTCTCATAAGATAAACCCAGACGCTCCATCACACCCGTGGCGAAGTTTTGCACCAGTATGTCGCTTTGCTTGACCAAGCCTTTAACAATTTCAATCCCTTCCGAAGTCGATAGATCTACGGCCAGACTTGATTTACCCTGATTCCATTGGTTGAACATGCCTGAACAATTTAAGCCACCTTCCATACCTTTCGGCGTCACAGGCAGCCTGCGATATAAATCAGGTCTTACCTCGGACTCTATGCGGATTACTTCTGCACCAAGATGAGACAAGTTCATGGTACAAAACGGACCCGCCCAGGCCCAGGTCATATCAAGTACACGCACACCTTGTAGAGGCAGTTTCGCCTCACCCACCGAGCTTTGGGGCGCAGATGTTTCGGTTAACTGTTGCCATATCTCGTCAGTATGCTCTCCTAAGTAGGGAGCTGGTCGATGTATGGGATCACGCCCTGCATTGCCTAGTACCGACGCAGCCAGGTAGGCAGCTTTAGGACGCACTGACCCAGCTCCCTCATGGGCTGGCCATGTCGGAAGTTCTGTAAAAAAACTTCTAGATTGAAGATGTTCATTGTCCGCCAACTGCGCCATCTCCATAACCGGTGCTACGCAAATTCGATGTTCCTGTGCAGCATGATATAAATCCAGAGCATCCCATTGCGCAACAAATTCCTGAACAAAGTTATGTACCAGGTCCTGATTATCTGCTCGCCCGGCATGGGTATCGAACAACTCTATTTCTGTCCACTCTGGATTGCCCATAAATGCAACCAGCCTTCGCCATTGATCTTCCTCTACACATACGATAAAAACAGCCGCATCCCTGGCTTGAAAAATACCCCAAGGAATTAGACTGCGTTGATGAAAGCGTGCAAAAACTTCTTGCCGGTAACTGTAAGCCGGCACGCCCATCTCCAATACCGAAGCGACATACTCCTGAATAGAAAGGTCAATATACTCACCACAACCGCTTGAATTTACATCCCTTAAAGTCGCCAACGCGGCCATAGCACCGGATATGCCGGCCATCAAGGCACATTGGTCACCAAATACTTTTAGCGGGGCCAACTCAGGATCGGTATGCGTACCCGGACATAGATTAGCCCAGCCCCCAGCGTTGGTCAGTATTAGTTCCGATGCAACATAATCTGCGTAAGGACCTGTGCGACCAAATGGTGTAATGGATAAAACAACCAAGGCCGGATGCTCAGACTCCAGAGTAGCCGGGTCGACTCTCCACAATTGCACCTGATCGTTAGGCAAGTCATGCACCAGAATATCAGCCCAGGACAACAATGATTGTATTTCTGCTGCTTGCTTGACCGATAGCTCATGCGACATAACCCCGGACTCGGCCTGCTGCTCTGCTGCGTCACCATCCTCACTTGGGCTAAGACAAATACTCCTCTTATTTACGTTGAGAGCAAGGAATAATCCACTTTGCTCCAGGTCAACTTTATCTTTCGGAAACGGTCCCCAATTGCGCAGGCTTTGACCATGTTTCGATTCTACCTTTACTACATCGGCACCCTGGTCGCCAAGTAATTTCGCAGCATAAGCAGTGGCTACGCCAAGACCCAACTCGAGTACGCGAACCGATTTATTATTGGCATTCACAGACAAGACTCAATCTCCTTATATTTTTCTTAACTAAATACGAAATCATGTTTATTGAAAAGCACAACCCTCATACTCATGGGATGCTATCTCATCACACTTTTCTCGGTAGTTAGGTGCGCCCCCCGCATACAATAAAAAGGTCGGCTTCTGCTTGCCAGGCAAATTGGAATTAATACCCATAAACCAGGAACTTACTTTTGTAAAAAGCATTCTTTCGGCTGATTCATAGACATGTTCGGTCCATTCGTTTTCCGCTGCCTTGGTCGCCTCCACGCGTTTCAGTCCATGTTCACGCATATGCCCTATCAGGCCAGATACCCACTCAACGTTCTGCTCGCTACACCGCGGTATGTTACAAAATGTCGATGCGTTATGCGGACCAACAAGTGTAAAGAGGTTTGGAAACCCCTCAATCTGGAGCCCCAAATAGGTTCTGGGACCGTCTTTCCATTTGTCCTTTAACCGCTGCCCGGTAGTGCCGGAAATATCGATATGATCAAAGCCACCCGTTATCGCATCAAAACCCGTTGCATAAATAATCATATCCAAATCGAAGTCTGCCGCACTGGTTGAAATACCTTTCTCTGTCACTTTTTCAATGGGCGTGGCACGAATATCAACGAGTTGTACATTTTCCTGGTTATAGACCTCATAATATTTCGTCTCCAGCGGCACACGTCGAGTTCCGAAACCATGGTTTGTCGGAATCAGCATTTTGGCAAGCTCCGGGTTTTTAACGCGCTGACGAATTTTCTTTGCAACAAACTCCGATAAGGTATCGTTAGCGTCCTGATCAATCAGAACATCACGAAAATTTCCCATCCAAATGCCAAAGCCACGTTCTCCATATAGCTTCTCGTAGAAGGCTTCACGCTCTTCTGCAGAAACCTCCAGGGCATTACGCTTATCAGCAGTATGAATAAAGCCACCATGAGAATTACGACATTTCTCAAATATTTCGGGGTAACTGGCCTTAATCTCAGCTTGAGTTTCATCATCAATGGGCCCGTTGTGCAAAGGCGCGCACCAATTTGGAGTGCGCTGAAAAACCGTAAGTTGCGCTGCCGTTTTGGCAACTTCCTGAATCACCTGAACACCAGTGGCTCCAGTGCCGATTACAGCAACCCGCTTGCCAGTAAAATCCACTGATTCATGAGGCCAACGTGCGGTCTGATAAGATTCACCCTGGAAACTGTCAATACCCTCTATATTCGGCATTGTTGGAATGGATAGAGGCCCCAAAGCTGTGATCAAAAACTGCGCGCACACTTTGCTACCGCCTTCAATTTCGAGTACCCAGTTATTGTCGTTTTCATTAAAGGTAGCTGCCGTAACGCGACTACCAAACTGAATGTCCCGACGCAGTTCAAACTTATCCGCCACGAAATTCAGGTATCTCAGAGTCTCCGGTTGCGAGGAAAAATGCTCACTCCAATTCCATTCACTCAAAAGCTCATCCGAAAAGGAATAACCATAGCTATAGCTCTCCGAGTCAAAGCGTGCCCCAGGATAACGGTTCCAGTACCAGGTTCCACCCACGTCATCTGCAGCCTCGATGACGCGCACGGAAAGCCCAAGTTGTCTCAGACAATAAAGTTGATACAAACCACTGACGCCTGCGCCAATAATAACGGCATCGTATTGAGTGAGCGATGGCGAGTCAGAAGTTGGGTTTTCTGATGTAGTTGGTTGTTTTTGTTTAGACATGACCATTTTATACTACCTCCTAAGTTAAATGCTGGATTGCAAGGCGAACGATACCAATTGATAGCAAATACCGGAAAAGTATCGACTCTCCCGGTATCGTTTGTCTATAGAAATACTATGCACCTGGAGTCAGATCTTCACCAGGCATTGATCTTGTGCCGCTCGTCCAAGTCCAACTGGCCCACCTCAATGTTACAAGATATGTGTACGGCACTAACCCGGGAAATACATCCCACCATTAACATGTATGGTTTGCCCGGTAATATAGGACGCCCCATCGGATGTTAAAAAAGCCACTGTTGCGGCGATTTCATCTGGACGTCCTGGCCGCCCCATGGGCACTGATTTTTCCATATTTTTCAGATTAGTACCCGTTACCAGGCCGTCGAGGCCTGAATGCATAATGATGCCAGGGGCAATTACATTAGCAGTGACACCATGCCTGGCAAGATCCAACGCCGTAGAGCGTGTATACCCGGTAATCGCGGCTTTAGCAGCCGAATAAGGCGCTTGGTTACGCATAGGCTGATAAGCGGCCAAAGAAGCTATATTTACAATACGCCCAAAACCACGCATCATCATCCCCTCGCTAAAAGCGTGGGTCATGTAAAATGTGCCAGAGAGGTTAACATTCATAACCCGCTCCCAGTTCTTAATATCCATTTTCCAGGGTTTACCCGGACCTTGGATGCCCGCGTTGTTAATCAGATAGTCGATCTCGATTCCACGCGATGCAAGTGTTGTGGCAAGCTCGTCAACGGCCTCTTGTTTGGTGACATCAAGCGGGAAGAAGCTTATCTGATCGCGCATTTCAGCCGGCAGTGCTTCAAGCCAAGGCTCAAAATCTTCAGCCCGTCGGTCGGTAGCAATAATCCGGATACCCGCCTGACAAAGCGCCTGGGTAATTGCTGTGCCCAATCCTCCCAATGCACCTGTTATAATCGCATGCCCTCTACTCATCAATTCTCTCCCTTTGTTGTTTTTTATTTTGGTCCCGGTTCAACGGTTCGTCGCTCTATTTCAAGCAAATGCTCCAAGTCAATAGACTCGTGAACCAGCTCCTGCTCTAATCGTGCGCCCTTCCCTCCTAACAGAGGATTCACCAAACCTTGGGCCAAAGCATCATAGCTCTGTCTAAGCGCCTTATGCATAGCCAAAAAGGGCGTAGTTGGATCAACAATAAGATGATAGCCCATCTCAAATAACTGCTGCTGGCTGAATCCAGCGGCGGTAAAACTACCGTTCATCGACATAAACATTAAGGGGGCAGAAAAAGCGCTGGCAATATTAGTAATTTGATCTCTGTTCATCGGCAGCACAAATAGAATATCTGCACCGGCGTCAAGATAAGCCTGAGCACGTCTGAGCGCTTCATCAAGCGAATCACTTCGAGTCGCATTTGTGCGCGCAATAATCAAAAAGTCAGGGTCACGGCGGGCTGCTACGGCCTCGCGTATTTTTTCCACCATCAAATCCCGGGAGATAATATGTTCAATCCCCGCATGGTGATGGGCACGCTTTGGTAATAGTTGATCTTCCAGTTCAATCGCTGCAAAACCAGCCGCTTCAGCCAAACCAATAGTGCGATGCAGATGCATGGGGTCACCCCAACCACCCGCCCCATCCAGAATAATTGGCAGGTTACAAACAGAGCGGATATCAATAGCCCGTTCAATAAAATCGTGGGGCGTAAGATTCGCTTCAGTCACTGTCTTGATATAACCCAGACTACCACCACCCAGATACAAAGCCTTAAATCCAGCCTGTTCGGCCAGTTTGGCACTAATCGCATCGAATACCAAGGGCGCCAAAAGGGGCTCAGCCTGCGACAGTAAATCACCTAAAGCATACATGGACATACTCCCTCTTAATTATTGCGTCCTCAGTTCTTAGCTATACTGACTAATATAAACTGTTCGCAAACCGAAATTGTGATGAAACTTTACCTGTTCTCGCTTACTGCATAGATGCAGTCGATTTAGACACCTTGCCGGAATTTCCATCCGGAGCACTGTAATTCTATACTCAGCTAAGAACAACTCCAGGAATGGAAATGAACAGCAACCAGCGGATTAAAAGGTATGGTTTTACCAGGGTTCTCCAGGCAGCAATAACCCGACGTCTCGAACAATATGTAAACTTGCACCTCTGGGCTATACTGACACGCCCCGTGATATCTCACTATGAACTGCCTGAGGCCCATGCAAAAAACTTCGAGTTCAGGCGACTATCACTAGAAGACCTGTTGTTGGCAGCGGACAACCCAGAATTACATTTATCAAAGCAATTTGTTCGAAATGCCCTTGAGCGGGGAGATATTTGTGTCGGAGCCTTTAAAAAGAAACAACTTATTGGCTACACCTGGCGAAGTTTAACGCGTGCACCAATAACCGACAAACTCTGGATTCGAATAGATAGCCGACCCCAGCGTTATGGTTATAAGGCGC
>JAHRWB010000217.1 GCA_019090385.1 Pseudomonadales bacterium
AATTAATGCAGATAACTTTGAAAAAACAATCCAGCAAAAACACCAAACCACAGCACACACCCATGATGCAACAATACCTGGGCATCAAAGCGGAGCACCCGCATCAATTGCTATTTTATCGAATGGGTGATTTTTACGAAATGTTTTTTGAGGATGCTGAAAAAGCCGCCAGCTTACTCAACATAACGCTCACCGCCCGGGGCCAGTTTGACGGCACACCGATACCGATGTGCGGCATCCCTTATCACGCTGCTGACAACTATCTGGCAAAACTTGTCAAATTGGGTATCTCCATTGCCATATGCGAACAGATTGGTGATCCAGCTACTTCAAAAGGACCTGTAGCGCGTGCTGTTTCCCGCATATTAACACCCGGTACCCTGACGGATGAAGCTCTGGTAGATGCCACCAGCACCAGTCTGTTAGGTGGAATAGCCATTGACGCATACGGTTCAAATAACCCAAATAACCCAAATAACATTGGTATAGCCATACTGGATTTGAGTTCAGGCCAGTTCACCATAATGGAAGTCGCAAGTATCGATGCACTCAGTACAGAGCTGAATCGACTCCAAATAGATGAAATTCTATTTCCCGCAGATGTGCATATACCCAGCAAAAAATCATCGAGCCATCTTGGCAAGAAAGAAAACCTGAATGCGCTAACAGTAAATCTGCCCCCATGGCTAGATCCCCAACGGACCCTGCTACGGGATGCATTGGATTTTGACTATGACCTGGCATTACATGCACTGCTGGAGCATTTTGAAACCCACGATATGCACTCCTTTGGGTGCCAGGACATGCGTGCCGGTATCAGCGCTGCGGGTGCCGTACTGAAATATGCCAAAGCCACACAGCGCCAATCACTAAATTTCATTGACCGCATAGATGTACACCGTGTGGAAGAGTGCATTGCCCTGGATAGTTATTCACGGCGAAACCTGGAAATTGACCAACGTTTGAATGGCGAACCAGAGGGTACGCTTTATTCCGTTATGAATACCACGCAAACACCCATGGGAGCCCGGTGCCTGCGAGAATGGCTGAATGCCCCTACCCGCATACAATCGCTGGCCATGCAACGTCAGACGCTGGTCAGGGAGATTCAGGAGCACTATATTGATGAAAATCTGGTGCCACATCTTAGATCGTTAGGGGACATGCAGCGGATTCTCTCTCGCCTGGCCCTGGGCAGCATCAGTCCGCGGGATTTTGACCGCTTACGAACCGCTCTGACTTGTGTCCCCAAAATTCGAAACTTGCTTGAGAGTATGCAAAGCGCACTAAAACTACTGAACCGGATAGAACTATTTCCCGAAGAACTGGCGTTATTGAACAACGCGATCATTGAGTCTCCTCCTACCACCGTCAGAGATGGCGATGTTATCGCGCCAGGATATGATGAAGCCCTGGATCAACTGCGAAATCTCAGGGACAACGCCAATGAGTTTCTGCGACAGTTGGAGATCAAGGAGCGGGAACGTACCGGGATTAACACACTAAAAGTCGGGTATAACCGCGTACATGGCTATTTTATTGAAACTTCGCGTAACCTGAATATTGAGTTACCCGCAGAATATGTACGCCGGCAAACGCTAAAAAATGCAGAACGATATATCACTCCAGAGCTAAAACGCTTTGAAGATGAAGCCCTCGCCAGCCGTAGCAAAGCGCTCCATCTGGAAAAACAAATCTATGCAAAAATAGTCGTACAGATGCAAAAGACCCTGGACCCGCTACGCCATACTGCAAAGGCCCTTGCTGAGCTTGATGCCCTGACCTGTTTTGCAGAACGTGCACGCAGCCTAAATCTCAATCCGCCGGTGCTGGTAGACACGCCTGGTATCAAAATCATTGAGGGCCGGCATTTGGTGGTAGAGCAGCTTCAAAATCAGCCCTTCATACCCAATGACCTGGCACTGGACGACGACGATAGAATGTTAATGATTACCGGGCCAAACATGGGTGGAAAATCCACCTACATGCGCCAGGTAGCATTAATTACCCTCTTAGCATACACAGGCAGTTTAATACCCGCTAAATCTGCTGAAATCGGACCCATCGACAGAATATTCACGCGTATTGGTGCATCTGATGATTTGTCCGGAGGGCGCTCAACCTTTATGGTTGAGATGACGGAAGCTGCTAATATTCTCAACAATGCCACACCCGAAAGCCTGGTATTGCTGGATGAAATTGGACGCGGCACAAGCACCTATGATGGCCTGGCTTTGGCCTGGGCAATCGTTAACTCTCTGGCCGATGACGTTAAGGCGTTTACCCTGTTTGCAACCCACTATTTCGAGTTAACAGGCCTGGCCAATGAACATCCGCATATTTCGAACGCACATTTCACCGCGGCTGAACATCGGGGCAGAATCATATTTTTGCATCAGGTTAAAGCCGGACCAGCAAACCGCAGTTATGGGGTGCAGGTAGCAAAACTGGCAGGCATCAACAATCGAGTATTAAGTAAGGCGCGAAAAAAACTCCGTGAGTTAGAGGCCCAGGCTGCCAGCCAGGTATCACCACAAAATGATCTGTTTTTATCCGCAAACAACCATCCAGAACATTCTCCTGATACGGAGCAGATACATGAATTGGCCGCGTCTGAGCCCAACTCCCTGGCCGCGTCTGAGCCCAACTCCCTGGCCGCGGCGCTAACCAAACTGGATCCGGATGAGCTGACACCGAGGGCGGCGCTGGAGGCGATATACTATTTAAAACGGCTCCAATCAGACAGTGGGTCTGAATTTGGCGACTGAGTGGCTGTACAGATGTATTTTTATGCGTAGAATACGGTCGCTTCAAGTAACACCCTACTAAACAAAGCTTTTAAAGGTATTGCTATGACATTTGTAGTTGGAGAAAACTGTATTCGATGTAAGCTCACAGACTGCGTTGAAGTCTGTCCTGTGGATTGTTTTTATGAAGGGCCAAATATGCTCGTCATACATCCAGATGAGTGTATAGACTGTGCTCTGTGCGAGCCTGAATGCCCACTTGAAGCCATATTTTCTGAAGATGAAACACCCACTGGTCAAGAAGATTTTATCGCACTCAACGCTGAGCTTGCAGATATCTGGCCAAATATTACCGAGCAGAAAGATCCACTGAAAGATTCCGACGATTGGCGCGAAGTGGAAAATAAGCGTGACTATCTAGAAAGATAATTTGAGTCATCTTCGTGTTCTTCCATTTGCTTGCCACCTGGCAATCATTGGCTGTTTATCTGTAAACGGCACTATATAAATATTTCACTACTATCCAAACCTTGCGCTTCCAGAGAGTGGCGCAAGCGCTTTAAACCTTCCATCTGAATTTGACGAACCCTTTCTCGTGTCAGACCAATTTCACGACCAACTTCTTCCAGGGTACAAGTATCAAAACCGCGCAGCCCAAATCTGCGTGCAATCACTTCCTGGTGCTTGGAAGACAGTTCCGATAGCAGTATTTCAAGCTGTGCATTCAAATCACTACCCTGCACCTGAAGTGCGGGATCAGGTGAGGCCTCATCCGGTACTGTTTCCAGCATACTGCGATCCTGAGGGTTTCTTAGACTATCAACTGAGTCCACATGCTCATTGAGCTTAAGCATACGCTTCACGTCTGCTACCGGCTTTTCAATCAAATCTGCAATATTTTCCGGCGTAGGCTCATGGTCCAGCTTCTGCGCAAGTTCCCGCGCCGCTCGCAAATATACATTCATTTCCTTAACCACATGAATAGGCAAGCGAATGGTACGCGTCTGATTCATAATCGCTCGTTCAATGGTTTGTCGTATCCACCATGTCGCATAAGTAGAAAACCTGAATCCACGTTCCGGATCAAACTTCTCAACGGCGTGTATCAAACCCAGATTGCCTTCTTCAATAAGATCTAGCAGCGTAAGTCCCCTATTCAGATAACGCCTGGAAATCTTTACCACCAAACGCAAATTACTTTCTATCATGCGTTTTCTGCCAGATTCGTCACCGGAACGCGCCAGCCGGGCGTATTTCACTTCCTCTTCCGCAGACAATAGTGGTGAGATGCCTATTTCAGAAAGATAAATCTGGGTGGGATCCGGCGCTTCAGAAGCAAAGGAACGCTCCGCTTTTTCAACTTTTTCAAATAGCAGGGCCGCACTGGTTACGCCCCGAGACTCAATCTTTTTTTGACTTCCCATTACCATGACACCATTCCTTTGCGGTCTGTACAATAGAATTGGCTACGGCATCCCTCGATTAACGAGTGGATCTTATCCTTGCGCTTTGATGAATACGCCAGGATTGACTGGATCACCATCTTTACGGATTTCAAAGTGCAGAATCTCTTCAGCCGCGCCTACCCTTTTTATGTCGGCAAGTTTCGCCCCACCTTTAATTTTTTGTCCTTCCTTAACAAAAATTCTCTGGTTTAAAGCATAGGCACTTAGGTACTCTTCACTGTGCTTGACAATAATCAGATATTGGAATCCTCGTAGACCCTGCCCCGCATACACTACTTCACCCCGGGCTGCGGAATAGACTGATGTACCAAATGGTACTCTGATATCCACCCCTGCATTATATTTCCCGTAGCTTTTTGTCGTGCGGCCAGCTGCTGGCCACCGCCATTGTCCATCAAAAACTCTATTTGCAGTTTTAGCTGGTGCGCTTACAGTGACAGATGGCCGGGCAGATGAATCCGCCGGTTTTCTATGTGATGCAGAGTTTGTTCTATTGCTACGGCTTTTAGGATAACTTTTAGAATTCGCCTGAAGATTTCCGCGGCTCGACAATAAAAGAGTCTGCCCAGGTCGAATGACATAAGGCTTATAAATATTGTTGTACCGCGCCAGCTCCTTGAAATCCTTTTTGAATCGCCAGGCTATTGAATATAGCGTGTCCCCGACACTGACCTGATAGCTCTTTATTTCACTTTTCTTACCGTCGAAAACAGGTGAGTGATCAGCAACCGGCGGCAAACTACCACCTGAACACGCGCCTATGCCGATTATAAAACAAAACAAACAAGTCAGGACCTGCTTACTTTGTCGCTCCTGGTGTGAGTATGCGCTCACCAGAGTGATCACGTTTCACTACACCGGCCGGTCAGCAGAGGCTGCTAACTTGTGCATCAGTCTCACTACAAACAGCCCTCCGACCAAGGCCACAACGACACCAATAAGTAAGGGCTCATTCCCTGTTGCAGAAAAATAATTCCAGGGTAGTAAAGGCAAAGCACCATGCCCTTCTGAAAGCGAAGTTCCAGTCTGTTGCCAAGGCCAGAGTTTTACCAGAGATCCCGCTGTAAAACCAGCGAGCAAAGCCATCACGGCACTTCTGTGCATCTCTAGCAGCCAACTCAAAACCCGGGAAAATGCCAGTAAGCCGGTAATGCAGCCTGCTGCAACAAGCGTTAGTATCTGCAGATCCACCGAGTCAATCGCTTGCAACAACTTCGGATACAAGCCCATCAATACCATAAGGTAGCTACCCGAGATGCCCGGGAGGATCCAGGCCGATACTGCCAGAATACCCGCCAAAAAAAACATCAATGGGGTTGCAGGTAAATTTATTGCACTGGACAAGCTAACACCAATTCCCAGAGCCAGCCCCAAAATTCCGTAGCTCAATAAATGCCGCGAAATGGCCTGCCTCGAAATCATAACAACCGATGCACTGATTAAACCAAAGAAAAATGACCACAGATATAATGCATAACTATCCAGCAGGTACAAAACGATTTTGGCAAAAAATAAAATACTGCAAGCCATTCCCGCAAACAGCAGGGCCAGAAAGGACAGGTTGTGGCTTGCCCAAACATGCTGCACGCCTTTCGCAAACAGCAGCGTTAACGTCCGGGGTCCCAGCGCAGAGATGGTCAGCAATAACTCCGTATAAATACCGGTAATAAAGGCGATGGTCCCGCCCGAGATGCCGGGGATAACCTCCGCCAGACCCATGGCAATACCGCGAAGAAAAGTACCAAACCATCCCAGTTTTTTTGTGTTCATTGATTCACGTATTTTTGGTTCACGGATTCATCTGTCAGATAGTTACCGATTCATGTTGTTACTGATTTAAAAGAAATATATTTGAAATGTTCATGCCACTACCTCTAACAGTAAAGTACTACTAGCAAGCCGATTATTAATTAACCGCCCAATGTGCCACGCAGCAAAGGTACAAAGCGTACATCGGCAATATCCGACTGTTCAAACCCGGCAGAGGTTTTATCCACTACAATCAATTTTTGCGCATCGCCCTGCCCTACCGGTATAACCAAGCGCCCTCCAGGGCTAAGTTGCTCTATCAAAGCATCTGGCACACCCGGCGCGCCTGCGGTAACAATAATGGCATCAAAAGGGCCTTGTTGTGCCCAACCTAAATTGCCATCGTCGTGCTTTATTCTAACGTTTCTTATCTTAAGCGCCTTAATACGCGCCTTAGCATACTCAATAAGATCGAATATTCGCTCAACGGTGTAAACCTTCTTAGCCATATAAGCCAGGATGGACGCCTGATAACCAGAACCCGTACCTATTTCCAAAACGCTATCACGCTTGACACTTCCGCTTGCGTCGCTAAATAAAACCTGGGTCATTAACGCGACGATATAAGGCTGGGAGATGGTTTGATTGTGTCCAATAGGCAGCGCGATATCTTCATATCCACGATGTGCCAAAGCTTCATCTACAAAGATATGCCGGGGTACCATTCGCATTGCCTCAAGCACTCTCTCATCAGTAATACCTTTCGCACGCAGGCGATCAATTAGTCTACCTCTTGTTCGACGCGAGGTCATACCTATGCCATTGAGATCAAAACTAAGCATTGGAGTTTTCTAGCAAATCGTATTGAAAGATGGGTTTGTAGTTTTTTATCATTATCTATATTAACCGTTCAATCCACTATGTACTGCAGCAAAGGGATTAACATCTGAAACCTGCACTATTTCTCTGAGCATAGAGGTTGCAAACACACCCTTCGGCAAGCCAAAACTTAAACACAGGGTGTTGTCTTCAAATTCCCATTTCAGGTTTTCCGGATGTTCTACTAAACGCCTTTGCTCCTTCATCAATCCAACGTGTTCCAAATTATTTAACAAATCATGGAACTCACCAACAGCATCCTGCTCTATTTTCCATGACTCAGCTTCTTTCTTACATTTTCCTCGCCCCCACAGCGTGCCCGTCGGCGCACCTCGCTCTTCAATATCTCCTGCCACCAACTGATTCCAATTTTGCGCTTCTATCCTCATAGCCAAAATCTGGTTATACAAAAAAGCGCGTAACACTGAAATATACAGTGCTTTCTTGAATCGGGGAGTACGACGATTGCGCCGCACTTCAATCCAGGCCAACGCATGTTTCAGATTATCTTCACCAAAACGTTGTTCGCCAAAATAATTTGGGAAGCCGCATTCAGACAAATGTTGTAATCGCTGCTCAATCAGAGCAAAATCAGCGCGAATATTTGTCAAGCGAATAACAAACAGATTTCCACTGAGTTCCCCACGCCTTAACTTTTTGACATGCCGTATTTGAGAAAGAACTTCTATGTTTTCAAGGCCCGT
>JAHRWB010000218.1 GCA_019090385.1 Pseudomonadales bacterium
TCCAGCTGTTTTTCCAGTTGTGGTATAACCCCATACTGCAGCTCTGACATTCTATTCAGATCGCTTTTTCTACGCGCACTTTCAAACTCCATCCTGGCTGACTCCAACTGCTCTTTAACATTCTGCGCGCCCTGTAATAAACTTTTCTCCGACATCCATATTTTGTTTAGCTCAGAAAATTCTTGCTCCAACTCGGCAATATTTTTCTTCAGGTCCTCAAGGCGTTTAACAGAAGCATCGTCACTTTCCTTTTTCAAAGCCTGTTCTTCTATCTTCAGCTGAATCAAACGTCTTTCAAGCTTATCCATTGATTCCGGCTTGGAGTCCATTTCCATTCTGATATGGCTGGCTGCTTCGTCTATCAAGTCGATTGCTTTATCAGGTAATTGGCGATCAGAGATATACCGGTGTGACAAACGTGCCGCTGCTACAATAGCCGGGTCGCTAATATCTACCGCGTGGTGCAACTCATACCGCTCTTTAAGACCGCGTAAGATCGCGATGGTATCTTCAACACTGGGTTCATCAATCTGAACTTTTTGAAACCTACGCTCCAATGCTGCATCTTTTTCAATATATAGACGATATTCATCCAGTGTTGTAGCACCGACACAATGCAATTCCCCACGTGCCAGTGCAGGTTTCAGCATATTTCCTGCATCCATAGCACCATCAGCCTTACCTGCTCCGACCATTGTATGAAGCTCGTCGATAAATAGAATGACACTACCTTCCTGTTTGGATAAATCACTCAGTACCGCTTTCAAGCGTTCCTCGAACTCTCCGCGGAACTTGGCACCTGCTATTAACGCACCCATGTCCAGAGATAATACACGCTTGCCCTTAAGGCCTTCCGGCACCTCCCCATCAATAATACGCTGTGCTAACCCTTCGATAATTGCTGTCTTGCCCACCCCGGGCTCACCGATAAGTACAGGATTATTTTTTGTTCGACGCTGAAGTATCTGAATCGTTCTGCGAATTTCATCATCTCTACCTATAACCGGGTCAAGTTTCCCTGACTCCGCCCGCTCTGTGAGATCGATAGTAAATTTTGAAAGCGCTTCCCTGTTTTCTTCTGCATTGGCATCAGACACTGTTTCTCCACTCCGCATGTTGGTTATCGCCTCTCTTAGGCTATCTTGAGTGAGCCCACTATCACGCAGCAATTTGCTAATGGCCAGCTGCTCATCACACGCTGCCAGAAACACCATTTCACTGCTGATATATTGGTCACCCATTTTTTGGGCTTCTCTATCAGCCAAGTTTAACAATTTGGCCAGTTCGGGAGAAACAGACATCTCCCCGGTAGGGTGTGTTACGGAGGGAAGTTTACTGAGTGCAGAGTTAAGCTCACTGGTAACCTTAATTGGATTACACTCTGCCTCCATCAATATGCCTTGCATACTCCCGTCTTTTGATTCAAGTATCGACACCAGCAAATGCGCCGGTTCCAGATAATTGTGATCTTTACCGTGAGCTAGAGATTGCGCCTCTGCCAGCGACTGCTGCAATAGATTCGTAAATTTATTAGTATTCACTCTTACATACCTCACTAATTCACTATTCTTTAAGTAAACCTGTCGACCTGCTACATAAATGCGTCCATTATTCAGGAATTCAAGAGATTGAAGTTTTGGGTTAGAATAAAACCTCATACCAATACGTCACCGAACACACAAGAAAAATATGGAAAAGCGCAAACATTCAAGAGTAGTTTTACCGTTTCAGGTTGAAATCAGCCATGCTTCCCTGGGTCGCGTAAAAACCACTGCTACAAATATCTCCGCCAGCGGATTGTTTGTAGAACTAAATAACCCAACAATAACCCGAGGGGCTACAGTGAAAATGACTGTGTTGAACATGCCACTTATTGAATCCCCGCCCACACCGTCTATTAAAATGGCTGTTACTCGAATTTCTGAACAAGGACTGGGGCTGGAATTTCCCAGCAATACCAGCAAGCATTTGTGGGAAAGTGTTAAACGTGCACGGAATAGCCTACTTATTGGCGAAGACTATTTTCAAGTTTTTCAGAACGCTATTATCGTCAACCCAAAAAACCAGATATTATTGGCTCAACAAACAGGAAAATGGCTTTTACCAGGTGGCTACCTAAAAGTCGGGCAAGACTGGGAACTGGCCTTAAAGGATAAACTTGGTCATGAGTTAGGCATACATCACCTGCAACACGTCCAGACTATGGGAGTGGATGCCTACCCGGATATTACCTCAAAAGAAGCAGCCATATTTACGGTATTCCAGTTATTCAGCACCTCAACCTCTGTTGTTTCTCTTTCAGATAATTGCCAGTACACAAGTGTCGAGTGGGTCAGTCACGAGCGGAATGTCAATGAGATGACTTTTTCTCACCCCCTACTAAGAACGTTTGTAGTAAAAGCACTCAATCAATTAGAAGATTCCACTGAAGCCTCACTAACTGATTAGCTATTCATCGCGGAATAGATTTATTGTTCGCCAAACCCTCTCTTCATAAACTTCACTCTCCAGTAAGGCGCTGCATGAGTTCTGGCTCTCTCTAAAACACCAGGATTGCTGGACTCCCAAACTACTGAGCCAGTATCTCCAGTAATCGCAATCTCATTGGTATAGCGATTAATGCGCTTGAGAACATCAGAATGCGGATGCCCAAATCGATTGGCGTAACCTGCACTGATAATGGCCTTTTTGGGTGCCACAGCTTTTAGGAACCCATAGGATGAAGAAGTTCGGCTGCCATGGTGCGCAACCACGAGTACATCAACAGTAGATAGTCTTCCCAATAATCGGCGTTCTACCCGCTTAGAAATATCACCTGTGAGCAATACGCTATTAACTCCGTTGTGTACAAGCAAGACACAAGACTGATCATTGCGCGACCGCTCAAGCTCTAGAGAAGGATGTATGAATTCAAAATCCACATCATCCCAGCGCCAATGAAGGCCCGCTAGACATGGTTTTCCCGCTACAGACCCCATGGGACTGCCTAAATAGGTTTGCACCACCGGCATAGCAGAAAATATTGATGCAAAACCGCCCACATGATCGTTGTCAGGATGGCTTAGCACCACGGCATCCAGATACCTTTTACCCGTCGCACGAATTGCAGGAAGTACCACCGCTTCACCCAAATCAAAACCTGATTTATATTTCGCAGCAGTATCAAACAATAATCGGTGGTGTGCAGTATCAACAATCTGGGCGCTACCCTGCCCGACATCCAACACATGCAAGCTGAATTCTCCCCTCTCCAAACCCTTCTCAGGCGCAATAAAAGGCAAGCCCATGCCACTCAGCAGCATCAATCTGATTCGGAAATTGACGGGGGTAAGCAATAAAAATACAGATAAAAGCACGACCAAAAACGAAAAGAGCCCAGGTTCGTTCAACACGCCTGCCTGTTCATAGCCCAATCCTAGTTGCCTGCTCCAATGATCGATATTACCCAGGAAAAATACCAACTGTTCGATAAAATAGTTATCCAAACTCTGCAATAACACCGCTCCTGGAATACCCAGGACAAACAATGCGAAACTGAGTAAAGACAATGGCACGACTACCCACGAAATAACGGGCACTGCTATAACATTTGCCAAGGGAGCAACCCAGCTAAATTGCCCCATCCACAGCCACATCAAAGGCAACATACCCACAAAAATAACCAACTGCAATTTGAAAAACTGTATAGATACCTTTTTAAGCTTAGGAAAATCCACTCTACTGCCCTGACCAACACCAGAAGCAAAGGAGACATCTTTTGCGCTTCTGGGGGCAAAATAAAATAAAATGAGTGCAACCGCACCGCATGACAACCAAAAACCCGGGGCAAGTGGAGATAGTGGATCCAATATTAGCAGCGTACTCACTACTACCAGGAAACCAGTCAAATAATCCAGTTGCCGGTTCAACAAATATAGGATACTCACGGTAGATAACATAAAAAATGCCCGTTGAGCTGGCATATTCCAACCAGAAAGTGCGGCATAAAAAAATCCACAAACCAAGCCACCAAGAACACCATAAAGTCGAGCCGATTGCTGCTTCATAACCCACGGGAACAAACGCAGTAAACTCTGGCCCAGGAAAAAACCAATGGCTGCAATCAAACTCATATGCAACCCCGAAATAACAATTAAATGAATAGTTCCGCTGCTTCGAAACAAATCCCAACTGGCACCTGGAATAAAATCACTCTCTCCGGTAACCAGTGCTAGCATAATCCCGCCATGGGACAGCTCCGACTTAGTAAAAAATTCTCGCGCCTGTGCCCGAATATGGGATAGTCCGTTAACTTTAATGGGCCTGTCTTTACCATAATCACCGGTAATATTGCGGCCATTTTTGATGACGCCAGATGCATCCAATCGTGAATGAAACATCCATGCCTCATAGTCAAATCCACCTGGGTTTTGGAACCCGCTGGGTGCACGCAGTTTAATAGTTACTTGCCAGGTTTGCCCTTCTTTGACACGTGGTGCCTTATACCAGCTAAGCCGAATGCTACGCATCCCTGCCAGCGATTTGCATGCTCTGGCACCAGAGCCAAATTTGGCCTTTGAGCCAGCACTGAGGCCCCTAAAGTTAACTATTGCTGCATCAAAGCTTGTTCTGTCCACTTGCTCTCTGGGCAAATCTCTAATGGCAATATCAGCATGTATAAGTTTACCACTTCCACAATCTTCTAAGCGATGCCCCAGATGATAGTACCCCGCACACAGGCCATAGAGGAGTCCAACTATAAGAGCGCTACAAGCCAGCCAGGGCAAGCCATCTATTGGAAGCACTTTCCTGAATCCGAACACTGCCACAAGCGAACAGGCAATCACTGCACTGATGCCCGCCAACACTCCCAAAGAAAAAGGCAACCAAACAATAGTGCTTACGCCAAGGCAGAAACAAAATAGTGCTGAACGCATAGACCTCTACTCACAGCTACGTGCATAATTACCCGATAATTTGGAAATGCAGGGTGTTTGAGTACTCTAGAAGTTATGCCACGAAAATTTATTCAGCGATATATGCCTAATCCCGCTAGCTTGCGTGAGCATCCGGTATTACGTCCTCTGGGAAATCTACTCCACGACCCTGGGATATGGCACCTTCACAAGCGATCTGTTTCTGGTGCCTGTTTTATCGGTTGTTTTTGTGCGTTTCTACCCATCCCGTTTCAAATGATACCCGCCGCACTTTTAGCTATCGCCTCAAGGTGCAACCTGCCTATCGCAGTAGCACTGGTGTGGATCAGTAATCCGCTTACCATTGGCCCACTGTTTTACTTCGCATACCGCTTGGGAGCCTGGCTACTCAATACTGAACCAACAATTCATGCCGTTGAACTAAATGTTGAATGGCTAACGATTCAGCTTCATCATATCTGGAAACCCCTACTTCTGGGCTCCATTACATGCGGATGGGTTGCAGGTGTTTCTGCATCTGTGCTATCACGGTTGCTATGGCGTTTTCATGTAATACGACGCTGGAAAGCTCGTCGAGCAAAGAGGAAATCAGCCAGTTAAGCAAAAACTACCCCAATGAATCTGTCGGATTCAATTGAGCGGCACGCCAGGCTGGTCCAAGTGAGGATAGTACACACAGTAAAAATGCTACGCCAGCAACCACAAGCAAATCTGTGATATGTAAGCTGGAAGGTAGACTTTCGAAATAGGTTCCTTCCAACATACGAATCCCAAAAAAGCCTTCCAGATAAGTAATCATATCGGGAATAAAAATTGACAACATTATGCCGATTATCACGCCACAAACTATACCCAGCAACGATATAACGACACCCTGCAATAAAAATATTTTTAGAATAACCTGAGAGGTAGCGCCCATAGTCCTCATAATAGCGATATCAGCACGTTTGCCATTAACAAGCATGGTCTGACTTGCAACAATATTAAAAACAGCCACAGCTACTATTAAAAACAAGAGCAAAAACATCATGCGTTTTTCCAGCACCACCGCCCTGAACAGTTCACCATACTGAGTGGTCCAGTCTCTAATTTTCCAGTTGTTCAAATTGTGAACAGCACTTTTAATCTGCTCAACAGCGTAAGGATCCTCCAATACCAGGCGAATACCGGTTTCACCTGTAGCCTCTAATCCGGAATGCACAATATCTTTGTAGCGAACTACCACCACGGTATAATCCAGTTCTGCACCGACTTCAAATAAGCCTGTCAATGTAAAGCGTTTAATTTCTGGTCTAACACCATAGCGCGTCGGCGCCGTGAGTATCAACGCAACAGAGTCAGAAATTTGCAAGCCAAGATAGGCTGCCAATGGACCACCCATAACTAGACTTTGAGCCTCATTGTTCAATCCGCCCTGGGTCATATTTTCTGAAATTAACGGCAATTTTTGTCCAAATGGCACACCGTAAACAGCAACGGCATTAACACCGCCATTTCGGGTAACAATTCCCTCTGCTTGAAAAAACTCAAAGGCAGACTTAACACCGGGCAAACCTGCCAACAAATCAAGCATGTCCGGCCCAGCACTTTTTGTTTCTGAGGATTCGGGGAGTACCACAATATGTGGCACGGAACCCAGGATGCGTTTTGACAGTTCCTCGTCAAAACCGTTCATAACACTTAGTACAGTAATTAGAACAGCTACTCCCAGGCCAAGACCCGCTATTGACACCCAGGCGATAAATGACCCGTAATGCAAGTTTTTTAATTGCAGATAATGCAAGCTCATCCACAACACAAAAAACCGCTGGGGTGGCGGAGCAAT
Source organism: Pseudomonadales bacterium (assembly GCA_019090385.1). GTDB lineage: Bacteria > Pseudomonadota > Gammaproteobacteria > Pseudomonadales > Azotimanducaceae > DC-out156. The sequence goes on from JAHRWB010000218.1 coordinate 6,742, forward strand.
ATCGATAGCAGAACCGGACTCAATCATTGGGATCTGTAAACCGCCCATCCACGATTCTAAGTTTGCGATGCAAACTCTCAGCCATAGCCTCATCATGTGTAACTATAACAAACGCGGTTTGGCAACGCTCACTGAGATCGCGCATCAATTGGAAAATCTGTGCCGCACTTTCACCATCCAAATTTCCCGTGGGCTCATCTGCAAGCACAATCTTCGGCTGCGTTACCAGCGCTCGGGCAATAGCAACACGTTGTCTCTCACCACCACTCAACTCGGCCTGGCGGTGTTTAGCCCTGTTAAGCAAATCCACCGATTCCAACATTTCCTCTGCACGCTGATAAGCCAACTTGGGTTTCGCATTTCCCAACAAAAGTGGCATAGCAACATTTTCCAATGCATTAAATTCCGGCAGTAAATGATGAAATTGATATACGAAACCCATTTTCTTGTTTCGTATCCTGGCCCGCTGGGAGGCATTTGACTGTGTCAAATTTTGTCCACCCACCATGACCTGACCTGTATCAGAATCGGTCAAACCGCCCAGCAGATGCAACAATGTGCTTTTTCCAGAACCTGAACGCCCCAGAATAGCAAGATGTTCACCGGGTTTAACACATAAGTTTATGTGATCAATAACAACTAAGCGTTCCGGTCCCTGGCGGAAAGATTTACTCAAGTTCTTACATTCAAGGACACATTCGGTTTCAGCTTTCGCTTCCGACTCAGGAAACTCACTCATGACTTAATATTTCTCCGGGCTGCAATTTAGACGCTCTCCAAGCCGGGTAAACAGTACTCATTATACACAACGCAAGAGACACATAAGTTATGTTCAACAAATCTTTCAGCCGTATTTCTGCGGGCAGGTAGCTGACAAAATATTGATTCATCAGATCCAGCTGAAAAAAGGCGTCCAACCATGCATAGCCATCCTGAAGCAGCAGGCTCAATACCACGCCAACGAATATACCAAGGAACACCCCGAGTGATCCAATGATTGATCCCAAGACAACGAATGTGACAACGATCATTGTTGTTCCACTACCCAAGGTTCGAAAAATTGCCACATCAGCCCTTCTTTCATTAACTACCATCACCAGGGTTGCTATCAAATTAAAGGCTGCCACCGTAACCAAAAAAGACAACAATACGAACATGGTAGTCTTTTGTACTTTAATCGCATGATAAAGATTTCCGTGGGTACGCATCCAGGTACTGACATGGATTTTCTGTGACCCCACTTGGTTAACAATAGCCTGAGCCACCTCAGCGGCATCAAATACATCTGATAGCTTCAGATGTATTCCCTGTACCTTATTCCCCAAGTGCAGCAATCTCGCTGCGTCACCAAAATGAACATAGGTACCGCGAGAGTCCAGTTCCGATTGGGTATTGAACACCCCCACTACTTTAAAACGTTTTTGTCTTGGATAAATACCCATCGGCGTAACACTGATTTCTGGCAAAATTACACTGACATAACTACCCAATTCCAGTTGTAATTGTTCAGCAGTCTGTTCCCCAATGACAATTCCGAATTCTCCGGGCTGCAGAGCTGACAATTCTCCAACATGCATATAACTGGAAATATTTGAAACAGCGGAAATACTCTGCGGTTCTATACCTGAAAGCATACTTCCAACCTTGCTGGTGGAAGATGCCAATAGCACGGCACCCTGCACAAACACCGACGCGCCGATTATCGACTCGTGCTTGAAGTACATTTGAGGATGAGAAATACTGTATTCTGGAGTGGTTCCAAAAGAAAAATCGTTGCTTAATGCCTGTCGTGAATGAACAGTAACATGTGGTAATACACCCAGAATGCGCGTCTTCAGCTCCCGCTCGAATCCGTTGACTACTGACAATACCAAAACCAGTACCGCAACGCTTAGCACCAGACCGACAATGGCTAACATACTGACAAAGGACACAAAACTGCGTTTGGAAAACGCATATCTCAGGCCAACGGTGAGGGCTAGGGTATTAATGGAAAGTCCAGAGCGAATTAAACCAAAACACAATTGTATCAGAGAACCACCAAAACTGGCGATAATACAAAGTGGCACTAAACTTTAGCATGCCTAAATTTGAAAACAGCCCTGAGCGGGTGAACAGCCCTGAGCGGGTGAACAGCCCTGAGCGAATAAACAGCCCTGAGCCAGCAAGAACCAGCAGCCCTGAGCGAATAAACAGCCCGGTGCGGGTAGATAGCAATATCCCAAAGCAAAAAAACCTGCGCAAAACATTTAGAATCATAGTTAGTGCACAGGTGGAATATCATTCTCTTGCCAATAATGAACAGCCTTTGTCCAGCTTGTTTGATATGGATGAAGTTTATGCCCTGCAAGAAATAATCGACAATGCCAATGAGAGCATTCAAGGTGGCCTTGCAAAACTCACCCGTACAGATCCATTGGTCGCGGAATTGCTTACGAACTTCAATGACAAACTCGATGCTCTTTCTCACCACATACAAGTGGTATGCCAACAGCCCGGGAAATCTGAAAACCTGAGCGCTTTCGACATATCACTCTCTACTGAAGGTTTAAGTTTTATGAGCGCGCACCGAATAGAGAAAGGCTCTATTTTGGCAATGCATCTGATTTTACCGATCCAAATGCATATTTTATGTTATGGCGAGGTTTTACGCTGTGTGGAAATTAACGATAAATGGGAAGTGGCATTGGGCTACAAAGACCTTGAGAAAAATAGTGAGCGCCGATTATCCCGGTATATTCTGGAACACCAGATTAATCAAAAAAGTTCGAATTCGGGCTAGCAAATCCAGTTCAGGCTACCTCGGATACTCTGCGAGACTCAGCTTTAATCTGTAGTGCAGCCACTCGGTACGATTCTGCAAACGTCGGGAAGTTAAAGGTATTCTCGACAAATATTTCGATATTTGCAGATTGAATAAGGCTCATCTGTCCAATGTGTATTAACTCAGTGGCCTGCTCTCCAGCGATATGTACACCGCGAATAATACCTTCAGGGCAGGTCACTAATTTCAGAAAACCATCCAGTTTTCCCGATATCTGTCCACGAGCAATCTCCGAAAACTTTGCTCGACCAACCAACGCGCGTCCATAGGTATCGATCACCTGCTGCTCAGTTTGCCCCACAAAGGCAAGTTCCGGGATGCAGTATATACCACCGGGTATCCAGTCGGGCTTTTGACCCGGGTCCAGATTTAGAAAATGACAAGCCGCACGTCTACCCTGCTCCATCGAAACAGAAGCAAGTGAAGGAGGGCCAACTACATCACCCGCTGCATATATATTGGGTACCGTGGTCTGACCAAATTCACTCACTTTAATGAGCAGGTTGTCAGAGACTTCAATACCCACTGCTTCTGCATTGAGACCTCTCAGCTCAGAAACTCGCCCCAGGGTACAAAGCAACTTTTCACTTTTCAGCTTACGTCCGTCTTCCAACTCTGTTATTACTTCACTTATCCCGTCAAAAGAACAATCTTTGAGTACGGCATTGCCCAGGAATTTACCCCCGGCTTTTTCGAATTCAGCAACAAAATGTGCGCTAAGGGAACTGTCCAGAAAGCCAAGTGGCCCAGGAAAGCGGTCAACCATTGTAACCTCAACACCAAGCATCGAGAATACAGAAGCATATTCGCAAGCAATTACACCCCCACCGAGAACGACCATGGATTGGGGCAGATAAGCTAAAGATAAAATTGAATCACTATCATATATTGCTTCATGATCTATTGGCACATTGTCAGGTAAACGTGGCCGTGAACCGGTACAAATAACAATATTCTCTGCGGCATAACTCTCCATGCCACCCGTTACCGTTCTGATGTCCAGGGTATGCTTATCGATGAAACTGGCACGCCCGTGCAATATATGAATACCGTTCCTGGACAACTGCGCTTTCATGTACTCATCATGATGATGAATAACTTCGTCCATGCCGGTAATCAAATCCGCAACACCGGTGTTAGGCATTTTTACGCTCAGCGCCATTTCTCTGAGCTTTTTTATAACCGCACCTCGGCTCACAGCTTGTTCTCGCAAAGCCTTACTGGGTATAGTGCCCCGATGCACACATGCCCCGCCCACATGCTTAAACTGCTCGACTACAGCAACTTTTTTGCCTTCTTTGGCAGACTGAACCGCCGCTTTTTGACCCGCTGGCCCAGATCCAATAACAATGACATCAAAAAGCGCTTTTGTATTTTTCATTTAACCAATCGACTCCATTGTTGCGCGGACTTTGTCCGCCAATTCAAGCAATTGTTCAGCGTCTTCAGGATAAATGTCCAGGGCCTGTAATTCAGCACACGCTCCTAGATTCGATATTTCCAGTTCCGAGTTGAGCATCCAGTTTGCCAGCTTAACCCCGGCACCCGTAATTAAGGCCAATGCTGCATGCTCTCCCGCGTAGTCAGCCTGACGCCACTGCTCTATAGCCACCTGAATAGGCATTGGGATTTGCCAACTCTGTGCCAATACAAGGCTTAGTGCCGTCATTTTGCCCGCCATCACCATTTTTAGTTGAGTTTCGCTTAAAATCTGAGGCGTTGCATCGCGTGCCAACTTGAGTACCAGCGGGACCCCAATGTTATGTAATAAACCACAAAGGTAGGCAATTTCGACGTTTTTACGGCAAACACGCGCTATTTCTTTAGTCCACAGACCTGTAGCCAGGGCAACATTCCACTCCCGCTCAGCAACGTCTTGGTATTCTTTATTTGTTGACTGCGTGCTGGAAAGCGCAATGGTTATGGCAATCTCTCGAATTCGATTTAAACCAAGCCGGGCAATCGCCTGCTGGAGCGCCACAATTTCCGCAGCACCTCGGTAGGCGGGGGAATTTACAATGCGCAAGACGTTGGCCGCAATAGACTGATCCTGCTGAATGAGATTCGAAACTTTCAATGCGTCCGCATCATCTTCCATAGAAGTCGATAAAACCTCAGTTGCGATGGTAGGCAACACGGGCAACTCTAGCTTGCCGCTCTTAAGCTGCATGGTTATATATGTTTCGACTTCAAGACAAACATCTAAATCTTGTTGCTGGGTTGTACTGCTCAACTATTAATGCTCCTGCACAAAACAGACGCCCACAAGCGTCCCACCTTTTTGCACTCTGCATTAAGCATAGCCGAACCGAGGGATTTCGCCCTACATAGGAGTTATATACGATTAATCGAAATTGTTGGAGTTGGCTTTATAGGATAATTTAGCCATTTTCATATTGTCTGCTGGTTCAGAGTCGGGTGTATTGAGACAATCATCCGGAGTGCCACCGCATATTTCACACTCACCATTAAGGCCAAGCTGAGCTAATCCTCCGCAACTACCGGCAATAGGTTTGCGCCCAAAAATAACGCCGACAGACATAAACAATACGATAAGCAACATACCAGCAAACCCAAGTATCACTGTTGTCATATTTTTTTCCTTTTCAACATCTGCTATTACGGCCTGTTACTCGTTGTTTTTAGCGGCTCGACTGTCGCAGTGCAGTGTAGCCCCTGAACAAGCGTGAGGGAAATTCAATTCATAAGGTACCGTTCAAATACCTCGGTATTTTTCTGCTCAAACCCTGATTCAGTTCGCCAAACAAAAAGTGCCGCCAGCGCATTCTTTTGCGCAAACAGAAAACCGTCCACAGGCCCAAGCACTGTCAGCATAGTGGCAAATCCATCGGCCATCATCGCCGACTCATGCACGACCGTGACGGAAGCCAGGCTGTGCGTAACCGGATAACCTGTGCGTGGGTCAATAATATGCGAATATATTTTTCCATCCCATTCAATATAGTTTCGATAATCGCCTGAAGTGGCCACTGCCATGCCGGAGACTTCTATGATGCGATTAATGGCACCAAAGCTCTGTGCTTCAGGGACCTCAACACCAATTCTCCAGTTACCTCCGCGCGGCCTTGAACCCTTCGCACGTACCTCCCCACCAATATCTACCAGGTAATTCTGACAATTTTTTCCGGATAAATGCTCAGCGAGATAATCCACACCATAACCTTTCGCAATAGCAGACAAATCTACATAAATACCGTCCGCGCTCCGGGTGTCTTTGCGAATTGCCGTCCCATCACTCGCGACAGAAATTTGCTCATAGCCCACCAGAGCCCGTGCCTTCATAACGGCTAGTTTCGTTGGTATCTTGCTACCTGATTGGTCACCAAATTTTGCCGCATGCTCCGCACCAAAACCCCATAAATTACCCAATGGACCAACCGTAACATCAAAGGCCCCGCCCGACAGCTCACTAAAATCCAATGCAGAGCGCATGACAAATCCCAGCTCAGGCTCAACAGCAAACCAGTCTGTAGAAACACTCTGGTTGAAACGAGACAGGGTTGAAGTGGAGACGTAGGTGGACATCACCTCGTTCAGCCATTCCAACTTCTCATCAATCTCAAGTTGACTGACAACCCCTGACGGGCATTTCACGGTGATGTGGTAGGCAGTGCCCATGGTTGAGCCGCTTATGCTCAGCCATTCAGTGTTATTATTGCAGCCGGTCAGCACACACACCGTAAACAAGGCTGTGGCACATATGCGCATCAAATTAATTTTTATTCCGGGTGCCCTGTTATCCAAATTCAGCACCACATTTGCAAATTTTACCACTCGATATCCTAATGACTTCCAGAACTCAAGATGAGATTGAGTATCACCCACGTCATTTTTTTGACCCTGATACTGCCAATCACCGCCCCACTACGCTATGCACATACATTAATAAGACATGCTTTCAGATCTACCTTACATCAGATGCACAATAAAGCCGCAAATGGAGCAGGCCCAACATTGAAAATACACCCATCACATAAGCGCATGGGTAAGCACCTTGATTCCAGCAGTATCAAAACAATCATACGCCTGTATACCGCACGAAAATATATCCAAGGATCAGAGGCGTCAATCCGACCGAAGGGCGGACAAACGGCGCCGCACTAATACCCAGGATAGACGAAAGCTTTTCACAGCAGTTCCTGGATTTGATGAACGAAGGCAGCGATATAGCGAGCGCCGCCGGAACATGTTTGATCGGCGAGAAAAGTATGAACGACGCGGAGCCGCGTTACCCTGCCGAGTATTTCCTATTAACCAGCATCTAATAACCTCAACCCAATCTCAGAAACTTGGAACGCTACTAAATATATACGTATAATGTTAAGAACTTCCTCACTCAAGCAGAGCTACCCTATTGGCTAGACAGTTGATTCTTATTCGGCACGGTCAGATACAGGCTAATGTGGACGGACACTGGCATGGATCAACCGACAGCCCGCTGAACAGAACGGGCAGAAGCCAGGCAAAGCGTGTGGCGAACTATCTTTCCGCTCAAACTCTACGAAATGCAGCAATCTATTCCAGTCCTTTGCAGCGTTGCCAAAAAACAGCTGATTCTATCGCGAGCAAGCTAAAACTACCCGTCATCACCGAATATGATTTGAGAGAGTACTCGATAGGTGTTCTTGAAGGCACGCCATTCGCGGATCTGGATAAGGATTTCCAATTTTTTACCCGACTAAAGAGTAATCCGGAATATGCACCTGATGATGGTGAATCGATCGTCAGTGTAGCGTCGCGTATGGTGCCTGTTTTTGAACGTATCAATAAGTCACATAGCGAGAATGAAGACGTTATTATTGTGAGTCATGGCGCGGCAATGGGTATTGCCATGGCAACACTACTAGATAGCAAGGCTACTCGGTGGTCAGACTATATGGTTGCAAATTGCAGCGTTTCAAATCTGGTTCTGAACACCAACCCACATTTGACCATCTACAATCACACTGAACACCTCTAATTTTCTCGAGCACCGCTAGTCGGTGGTCGAGCCCCGCAAGTTTTTCAGGTACGGGCCAGTTCCATAGCAGAATCTATGCAATCTGCAACAATAGCTACTGACAGGCAAACATCATTGAGTGCCTCTTCATCACCTTGATTTGACATGGCATGTACGATCTCTTCTCGCGATATTGCAACAAACAACAAATCTGGTGACTGCTCGAATTGCCCCGGGTACTGATCTCTTACGTCTCTCATCCTTCCCTCTTGATCTAACTTTACTGTTCACAAAGTGTCATTCAGCATTCATGCCAACACCAAAAATACTCCACTTATTTAATATATTTCAATAACTTATGATGCACAGCTATATTGATTAGA
>JAHRWB010000219.1 GCA_019090385.1 Pseudomonadales bacterium
ACGTTTAGTCCACTTCATCGGCGTCTTCAAGCCCGGGCAGGCGCACGTTCCTCGCCGGTACAACCGTTGAAATCGCGTGCTTGTATACCATCTGACTGACTGAGTTCTTCAGCAAAACAACAAACTGGTCAAAGGATTCGATCTGGCCTTGAAGCTTTATGCCATTTACCAGATAAATTGACACAGGTATTCGCTCTTTGCGAAGCGTATTAAGGTAAGGGTCTTGTAATGAATGCCCCTTAGACATTTTTTCTCTCCTTCTGACTATATGGGCTGCAGTACTGATTCATGCAATATGCGCCGAACCCATTACTATGGGGTCGGACTCAATCATTTTCAAGACAACTTCGACAGCATTCTCATTTAATGAGTCGATACGACGCTGAACCGGCCACTTTCTCAGCCAGGTGAGTTGCCGTTTTGCGAGCTGGCGCGTAGCAGCCTGGGCTGCTGCTATCATCTCGACCCCAGTTAATTCTCCTTGTAAAAACATCCACATCTGTCGATAACCAACACAGCGCATACTAGGTAATCTGACAGTTAAATCACCCCGCTGGTGTAATTTACGTACTTCTTGCTCAAAGCCACTTTCCAGCATTTGAACAAAGCGTTGTTCTATGCGCTGATGCAAAATGGCACGCTCAGGTTCTAATGAACACTCTATAAGCCGACAGGACAAACGCTCGTCCAGGGCCTGGCTCGTTGCTTGTTCTTCCCAGAACCTGGATATCGGTTTACCCGTAGCGCGAAAAACCTCCAGCGCTCTCTGGATACGCTGACTGTTCTGCGGATGAATACCCTCAGCGGCTTTTGGGTCCACCCTGGCGAGTTCATCGTATAACGATGGCCAACCCGCCTGTTCGGCCTGATGAGCAATATCCTGGCGTATTTGTGGGCTGGCCCCGGGCAGTTCTGCCAAGCCTTCTTTAAAGGCCTTAAAATATAACGAGCTACCACCTACCAAGACCGGCAAGCGCCCTTGAATAAAAGACGCTTTTACTAATTGATCTGCATCCTGTTGAAAGCTTGCCGCCGAGTATGTATCTCGAGGATCAATAATATCCACTAGCGCATGCGGGTATGTTTGCAAGATATCAGCGCTTGGTTTTGCGGTCCCGATATCCATGTCCCGGTAAACCAGGGCAGAATCGACACTAATAATATCAATGGGCAGGTGTTCAGCCAATTCCAATACAACCTGGGTTTTTCCCGAAGCTGTCGGTCCCATTATGCTTAAAACGGTATTCTGAGGCACTTTCTTCGGAGCGGCCATAGAACTCATTGACCCCTCAAAAACAAGCTATCCAGCTCTTTTATGCTCCGAGTCACATAGGTTGGCCGCCCATGGTTACACTGCCCGGAGTTTTCCGTTTGTTCCATTTCTCGTAATAAGGCATTCATTTCTTCAAGGCTCAGAATGCGGTTTGCGCGTATCGATGTATGACAAGCCAGTGTGGCCAGCATATCATCCTGGTGCTCTAGCATACGTGCACTTTGACCATACAGTTTTAAATCTGCCAATACATCTCTCAGCATGCGCTCCACATCCGAGTTCATCAGCAATGCTGGAATCTCACGAACCAGGAGCTCAGTGGGTGCAACCCGGTCTACACATAAGCCAAGACCTTCCAGAAAAGCATGCGCGTCCTCCACCTGATCCGCCTCCTGCTGCGTCACCTCAACCTCAACAGGAACCAGCAAGCGCTGGCGAATTTGATCTGAACGCTGCTGCTTCATTTTCTCATAAGTGAGGCGCTCATGGGCTGCGTGCATATCAACAATAACCAGCCCCTCCTCATTTTGGGCTAAAATGTAGACACCGTGCAATTGTGCAATTGCATACCCCATGGGCGGCGTTGTGCCCGACTCCTGGCTACTGCCAGCAGCAACAGTATGCCCAAACGGCGAATCCAGCACTCGCCCTGTGTAAGCAGAAGCACCCTGAACCCCCAGGGCTGAATAAAGCGGCCTGCGCACATCGGCCAAACCTAACCGACCCTGAGAGCCCTCAGCGGCTCCTGGTAAAGAGCCCTCAGCGGCTCCTGGCAAAGAGCCCTCAGCGGTTCTTAATAAACAGCCCTCGGCGGTTCTTGTAAACACACCCTCAACGCTATGCCCCATCTCCTGACTCTCGGGCCGAAGATCACGCAATACTTTATTGAGTATGCCAAATATAAAATCGTGAACTGACCGACCCTCACGAAATCGCACCTCATGTTTTGTCGGATGCACATTAACATCAACCCCGCCGGCATCCAGCTCCAAGTACAAAACAAAAACCGGGTGTCTCCCATGAAAAAGCACATCACGGTACGCTTGCCTTATGGCATGCGCTACCAGCTTGTCTCTCACCGCCCGCCCGTTAACATAAAAAAATTGCTTGTCGGCGTGACTCCGTGAAAAAGTTGGCAGGCCAACCCAACCATACAATCGAATACCTGCTCTGGCTTCGTCAAGAAAAACTGAATTGGCCACGAACTTATTACCTAAAACTACAGACAACCGTCTATTGAAGCCGGTCTCATTATCAGCAGCCTCTAAGCGCCTGATTACCTTGTTAGACTGCTGTAACTCCAAGCCCACACCCATATGAGCCAGGCTAAGCCGGTCAAACACATCTTCGATATGATTGAGCTCAGTACGCTCAGTCTTCAAAAATTTACGCCTCACGGGCGTATTATAAAAAATATCCAACACCTCAACGCTGGTGCCCTGGGTATGAGAAGCCGGTTCAATTTCAAGCACTTCACCCTGCCTCACTCTTACTCGCCAGGCATGCGGCTCCTCTTCAAAAGCAGAAGTAAGCGTTAGCCGAGATACCGATGCAATACTGGCCAGCGCCTCGCCCCGAAAACCGAGAGTGGCTATTTCGTCCAAGTCTTCGGCTGCATTTATTTTACTCGTCGCGTGGCGACTAAGCGCCAGACCCAGGTCATCATGATGTATACCCAAGCCATTATCCTGGACAAGAATGCGTTTTATTCCACCCTGCTCAAGGGAAACAGATACCTGAGAAGCCTGAGCATCCACTGCATTTTCAAGCAACTCTTTGATAATGGAAGCCGGTCGCTCAACGACCTCGCCCGCAGCAATCTGGTCCGCAACAAAACTGGACAATGTGTGAATACGATGGCCCATGCGCTTAGCCGGCTGGGATCAGCAGCACCTGACCCACGATGATTTTGTCATTTCTCAAATTATTAGCCTGACGAATTCGCCGCGTACTAACCCGGTGCCTGGCTGCAATACCCGAAAGTGTATCGCCACGAACAATGACATAACGATTCGTCGACTGCCTGGGCTGTGAGGCGAGCCAAGTGCCCGGCGGTGGATTGACCGACAAAGGGCGCTTTAGACCCTGAAAAATCGCCCGAGCCAGTTTTTTCTGATACCCGGGGTTGGCCAAATTACGAGCATCCCTGGGATTAGAGATATACCCGGTTTCTATCAATATTGAGGGAATATCCGGAGACTTCAGTACCACAAAACCCGCTTGCTCTACACGTTTTTTGTGTAAGCGTGTGACCCCTGCAAGCGCATTTAACACAGATTCACCAGCCTGGATGCTTGCCGAGCGGTTGGCGTTCATAGAGATATCCAGTAACACCGAGGCGAGCAAATCGTCCTTGTCACCCAGATTAACTACCCCTACACCCCCAATTAGATCTGAGTGATTGGCCCGCTCAGCCAGCCATTTGGCAGTTTCGCTTGATGCGCCTTTTTCGGAAAGCGTATAAACAGAAGCCCCCCTGACTTTGGAGCTGCGAAAGGCATCTGCATGTATAGATACAAACAGATCTGCGCGTTGATCCCGTGCCAGTTGAGGGCGCTTCTCAAGCGCAACATAATAATCTCCGTCTCGGACCAACATTGCTGCGAACCCAGGCTCAGCATCCAGCATTTTTTTTAATTCAGCGGCAATCTTGGCAACCACACGTTTTTCTTGAATACGCCCATAACCAATTGCACCTGGATCTTCACCACCATGACCACTGTCTATGGCTACCAGCACAGGTCGAAGCCCCCGAGCAGGCCGAGCTATGGGCGTATTAGGCACTTTTTTTGCCCCGAACAAGTCCAGCACCAAGCGATGTCCATAGGGGTCCACGGGTTTTAGCTGAAAACTATTGGGGCTCAGCTTCTGTTTAGTATCCAGCACCACACGAAAACCCCTTTTAGGCCGGTTAGCCGTACGTACGCCGGTAATCAAACTCTGAGCCGTGTCGACCTGGGCGGCACGAAAACCGGCAACAGCCCGGGTATTTTCTATGTCGATTACCACTCGATTCGGGTTCGGCAGGGTAAATACTCTGAACTTCACTGCATCCGAAGTATCCATCACCACTCTCACGTAGTCTGGTGCCTGATGAATTCTCACGCCCTGAAATTCAGCAGCGGCCACCAATCCAGCCACCAACATGGTGCTCACACTCAGTAAACAGACCATGATTTGGCGCAACAGCCCGACAAACATAGAAGCACTCAGCACACGACAGCCATGCCTCAAATGCGTAAATAAGAAGTCTCTAATTAAGCTCTGCGTATTCAACTGTTCTACCCGGCTGACTCTCAGAAATACTAATTATGATATCTGCACTGGGTAGTTTACCAGAAGCGCGCTCCGGCCACTCCACCAACTTGATAGCTTGTTCCTCAAGCATTTCTTCAAAACCAATAAAATCCAGTTCGTCAGGGTTTTCAATTCTGTAGAAATCAAAATGATATAATGCCAGTCCATCGCCTGCGTATGTCTCGACCAGGGTATAGGTCGGGCTTTTCACTCTACCACTGTAACCCAGTGCTCCTATCAAGCCCCTTGCCAGGGTAGTTTTTCCCATGCCAATTTCACCCACCAAAAAAATAAGCTCATTGCCTTTCAAATGACCGGCCAACTCCCGGCCATAATCCAGCATAGCTATCTCATTCGCTATATAGCGCCTATCACGCTGTTTCATGAATTCTGAAGCTCGCGCAAACAGGGCAACAAATCAGTAGCCACCAAACCCATCGCTCCCTCTCGCTCCACCGCGAGATCCGCAGCCGCACTATGCAAACATACGCCAGCCCGGGCAGCACGCCCACAAGAAACACCCTGGGCCAAAAAGGCTGCAATCACACCGCTTAACATATCCCCCATACCGGCTGTGGCCATGGCCGCGTTGCCATGCATGCATACGCCAGTATTCTCATCGCTAATCACAGTTCCCGCACCCTTTAGTACAATACTTGCCTGGTATTTTTGACTCAGCTCTCTGGCAGCTGCAAACCGGTCTTGTTGAACCTCTCCGGGCGAGCATCCCAGTAATCTCCCCGCTTCACCAGGATGGGGCGTGAGTATTTTTTCTGGCAGATCCCTCAACCTAGACGCCAACGCCGGAATCCGGGCTACCAAATTTAAAGCATCTGCATCAAAAAGCATTGGCATTTGGTATTCGAGCGCAAGCTGTAAAAATCCTTGTCCCCAGGATCGCGTACCCAGTCCTGGTCCAATAACAAGAGACGATACACGCTCCATCAATGCCTCAATCTGCCCCTCAAACAGTCCCTGTGCATGCCCTATTAAATGATGGTCATGATCGCCAAGCGGCGACACATCATCCACGCCCAGCGCCATGAGTTCCGGTTGTCGGCTCAACAAACCAGCAAGGTGCTCAGGGCGGGTAATCACAGAAACCATACCTGCACCACAGCGCAGGGCGGTTTGTGCTGTCATACATACCGCTCCCCCCATGCCCTTATCACCGCCAACAACCAGCACATGCCCGTATTTGTTTTTATTGCTATTCGCTCGAATGTCTCGTCCAGGCATCTTAGCTGCATAATCAGCCCAATTCAGTGCCTCAACACCCTGAAAAGAGGCCGGAATAGAGGCTGGAATACCCAGCCCATCAAGCACGATTTCTCCGGCATGAGCAGGGCCTTCTGCAGTGTATAAACCCTGCTTGGCCACTATAAAAGTAACCGTTAAATCTGCTCGAACAGCACTTCCATGCACGCAGCCGGTGTGCGAATTCAACCCAGAAGGCAGGTCTATGGCCAGAATCGGAATTGCCCAGCTATTAAGTGTATCTATGCACTGCTTATATAAAGGTCGAACATCTCCGGACAACCCCGTACCCAGCATGGCATCAACGATTACACCGCACTGGTTTAGATTCTCCATGCCCACTTTAGTCGTTAATTCCTGAATCTTCAGGCCACATTGCAATGCCCAATCTCGAGCAATTGCCGCGTCCCCCTTTAGCGTATCTGCAGAACCCAATTGTATTAGGCAAACTGGCAAAGATCGCTGCAACGCCAGGGCCGCAACAATATATCCATCGCCGGCATTATTACCGCTCCCACAGATAATGCCGATCTTTCCGGTATATCGACTAAGCATATGTTCAAAAGCCGCGCTACCCGCTTTTTTCATCAGGTGTATACCCAAAATACCTTCTTGTTCAATCGCTCGTGCGTCTATTGCTCGCGCCTGTTGTCCACTATAAAGAAATGAGTCAGCATGCATCACTTGATTGGGCCCAATAAATAAAGTGCAAAGTATAAATGATGAACCTTGAAGCGCTGGCATGCCAGATAAAATCCTGGGGTCTGGAGTTAGGATTTCAGGATATCGCCATAACCAATGTCGATTTACAGGCCTACGCCCAACATTTACAGAACTGGCTGGCGAATGATCACCACGGGGATATGTTATATATGGCCCGCCATACCCAAAAACGCTTGCATCCGGAGCAATTACAACCCGGCACCTGCAGGGTAATTTCAGCCCGCATGGATTACCTGCCCAAAGCTACCCTACCCAGGGACATACTAGCCCAGCCAGACAAGGCCTATATCGCCCGCTACGCTCTGGGACGGGACTATCATAAACTCATCAGAAAACGATTAGCGAAACTGGCCGACAGAATAAATCAGGCCATTGCAGAATCACCAACGCAGGAATTGCCAGCACCGGAATATCGTGCATTCACGGACAGCGCACCAGTCTTTGAAAAAGCCCTGGCCGAAAAAGCGCACCTGGGATGGATAGGCAAAAATACCTTGTTGATAACGCGAGATGCAGGCTCCTGGTTTTTCTTGGGCGAAATCTTTACCAATATCCCCCTGCCCATTTCACTAGACACTGCCAATGAACCAAAAATGAATCACTGCGGCAACTGCCGAGCATGCATAAGCATTTGTCCAACAAATGCACTTGTAGGCAACAATCAGCTTGATGCCAGAAAATGTATCTCTTATTTAACCATTGAAAACCCCGCGGGTATCCCCAAATCTCTGAGGCCACTAATAGGAAACAGAATCTTTGGCTGCGATGATTGTCAGCTTATCTGCCCCTGGAATAGTTACGCGAAACACACAAGCGAAGTCGATTTTCACCCGCGCCACAACCTGGACAGGGAGGCCCTGTTAGTGCTGTTCGCCTGGAACGAAGACGATTTTCTTCGAAATACTCGTGGCAGTGCAATCCGACGAATAAAATTCTGGCAATGGCAGCGCAATATAGCCGTCGCATTAGGCAACGCAAACACTTCTCGCGCATTGACTAGCGCACTAAGCAACAGACTGGCAGAGCTTCAGGCAGAGCAAGCGCAAAACGGAGTTCTTATTGAACATATTCAATGGGCGCTGAGCCAACATCCAAAACAATCCCTGGTCCAGACAACCATAATACCAACTATCAACACACAATCGACTTGACCTCTTACTTTGCTTGTAAGCTAAAGCCAACGCAAAACTTCTAATTTGATAGTCCACTATTTAAATAGGTGTTCTCTATAAATCTCAAGCTCTTTAATGGATTCCAGTATATCTGCGAGCGCCAAATGCTCGCCCTTTTTCACCACGAGCGCTAATACTTCCGGCCTCCATCGTCGAGCCAATTCCTTTAAGGTGCTGACATCGATAATACGATAATGTAAATACTTCTCCAGATCAGGCATATGCCTGGCCAAGAACCTGCGATCCTGCCAAATGCTATTTCCACACAGTGGTGCAGTATTTTTTTCTACATGCTGCTCAAGAAATGCCAGCGTCAATGCTTCCGCTTCGGTTTGCGTTACACTCTCTTCTCCGCGCACCCGGGCCAGTAATCCGGAATTAGTGTGATGAGAAACATTCCACTCATCCATATCTTCCAGGTAATGCTCTGGCTGCTCAATAGCCAGCTCCGGCCCCCGGGCGAGAATATTCAATTCAGAATCCGTAACGAGTGTGGCCATTTCAATTATGACATGCCGGTCCGGCTCAAGGCCCGTCATCTCCAGGTCCATCCAAACCATTTTATCCGAACTTTGGGTCATTTTTACAACTCCACAATTTTGGCAAGCCTAGCATAAAGCACTGTCACATCTGCTGCAGAGATGTATTATTATCCAGGCCCATAACATAGGGGCGGAATACATAGGCGAGCTGCACAGAGAATGCATGAGTACCAGTGATAACTCAGATCCAGATTCATCAGGCCCAGATGCCTCAGCTAGCGCTGCGCTATTCGTTCGGCTCCAGAACATACTGCCCCATCACCGGCTATCACGGATTGTCGGCCGCATAACGGCTTCAGAAAAGACATGGATTCGAAGGCCTCTCATAAGATTGGCTCAAACTGTTTTTAACATTGACATGGATGAAGTACAGCGCCCTGAAGTAGATGATTACACCTCATTCAATGATTTTTTCACACGTGAGCTACAGTCCAATGTTCGCCCCATGCCGGAAGACCCAGTCTGGGCTGTCAGCCCTGCAGATGGCGCATTAAGTCAGTTTGGCCAAATCAAAGACAAATTATTGATACAGGCTAAAGGCAACACCTACTCGCTGGATGCTCTACTGGGTAATGACCCCGCCGCAGAGCAGTTGAACAACGGCCACTTCGCGACAATTTATCTTGCACCCGCAGACTATCATCGCGTACATATGCCCTTTGATGGCAAGCTCCTACGTTGGGTAGAAATTCCAGGCGAGCTATTTTCTGTAAATGCGCTTACAGAAGCAGCCCTACCTAACTTGTTTTGTCGAAATGAACGCCTGGTGTGCATCTTTGAAACAGCCTTTGGTCCTGCTGCGGTTATTTTTGTTGGCGCGTTAATAGTAGCTAGCATTGAAACAGTGATTCAGGGGGCGAGCGCCCCCACATCGCCCTATCGCACGCTAAAACACGTGACGCCTGAAAACATACCAGAGCAAAACTTACAATTTGTTCGCGGGCAGGAACTGGGCAGGTTTCTCATGGGCTCTACGGTAATTACTTGCTTCCCTCCAGGTGGAATCTCATTAGATACCAATCTCGCAAACGGCATGCCGATGCGCGTTGGCCAAGCGCTCGGAAAACCGCACAACCCCAACTAACAGTTATCATATGTGAACGGGATAATTTCCTTCAAAGACTTTTCTCCCGCCCGAAGCATCAGCAATCTGTCCAAACCCACAGCAACACCAGAACATTCTGGTAACCCATGCCGCATAGATGATAGCAAATTGACATCTGGCTCGGGCAGGTATTTTTTTTTGAACACTCCGAACATCAATATCATGCCGCATTCGGCACTCCAACTCTTCCGCGTCCAACAACTCATAATAACCGTTGGCTATTTCCAACCCATCAATCAATAACTCAAATCGACGTGCCACACCGTGATCGCGGCCCTCATATTCTATTCTTGCCAATGCAGCATACGCCACCGGAAAGTCCAACATAAATACTCTGCCGCATAATTCTTTCTGAGCCAAAGACAACATAAGATCGAATAACGCCCCTTCATCTAAACGTCTAACAAGCGCCACATCCGCATCACTCTCCGAGCCCGCATCCGAATTCACAAAAACAGAATAAGCATGAAGGTACTGCGTGTGCGTAGCAGTGTGCGGATTAATAGAAAAAACTTGATCAAACAGCTGTTCAACCGACATATAAGCATAATCTGACGCCCCCAAAATAGTATCTACGAGTTCGGCAAGCTCATGCATCAGATTTACCATTGATAAATCCAGTCGGTACCACTCAAGCATAGTAAATTCATGATTATGATGACTACCCAGTTCGGATTTTCGAAACGCAGGTCCTATCTGAAAAATACTGGGCGCACCTGCTGCGAGCAGACGCTTCATAAAAAACTCAGGCGATGTCTGCAAAAACAGTGTGGCGTCATCTGAATTTGTCTGGAACGATTCTATGTATGGGTCGGTTACCGTATGCCGAGATAAAATGGGAGTTTGTACTTCCAACACATTCCGCGAAAAAAAGAACTCTCGTATTATTTGTAATACACGAGCTCGGTCAACCAAAGATTGAATACTACAGTTAGGATGCCAATTAGTGCCCTGATACTCTCTCATCTAACGACCCGACTAAAACTCAGGACTTGGCTCGACTAACGTATTCTTTTGTTCGCGTATCGATACGCAAAACATCACCTTCTACTACGAACAGGGGCACCTTAATAATTGCACCCGTTGATAGAGTAGCTGGCTTAGTTGCACCCTGGGCAGTATCGCCTTTTACACCTGGATCCGATTTGACCACCTCAAGCTGGACAAAATTAGGTGCCGCCACACTGATTGGCACTCCATCCCACAACACCACGATAAACACATCTTGCTCTCTTAACCAATCCAGTACATCCGCCACTGCTGTTTCGGACGCAGCTATTTGCTCATAACTGTCATCTGTCTTCATAAAGTGCCAGAATTCACCATCAGAATAGAGGTACTCCATTTCTGATTCTACAACATCCGCCCCTTCAAGACTCTCACCAGATTTAAAAGTTCGCTCCAATACACGCCCATTCTTCAAATTGCGAAGCTTTACTCGATTAAATGCCTGCCCTTTTCCGGGCTTTACGAATTCATTCTCCAGGATATTGCATGGATCTCCATCCAGCATCAATTTCAGTCCAGCCTTAAATTGATTTGTCGAGTAACGCGCCATAACTATCCATAAATTAATTTGTTCAATGTGAATGATACCTGCATCGACCTCGGATACCAGCATCTACTATACTGGTGCTTCCAATAAAGGGGGCCGGGCGAAGGATTACGCCCAAATCAATATGCTACTACCAGATTTTTTACCCAATTTACCCACAGCGAGCCTGCACCTTCACACCCTGAGCTTCTGCGATAATACTGCAAACGCCCTTTCAGAATGGATATCTGAACTACCCATGGCGAACACTCATCAAGTAGCTGATGAAATTCTCACCGCTATTACCGAAATCAATCAGTTAATCATATCATCCGCTGAGCGCGCTGAATTCCTCGAACAACTCAGGCCACCACTTCAGTACGTGTGTACGCGCATCGATACACATACCCAATCGGGTATCCTAACCCAGGCCCAGTCCCTTCAATCTGCACTGGCCCTAGGTTACCAAATCGTAATAAGGGGCATCTTAAACATTGCTGAAGACATGGATAAACTGCCTCAGGAACTGCTGGGATTGTCTATTCACCGCAGCATTTCTGATTTATCACGCACTATACTCAGGGCCTGCCAATTTTACAGCGAGGTAAGCCCACAAATATGGAGCCACCTGCACCAGCTGTATGAACTGGCTAATAAGCTTGATCTGGCCAACACGCTATATCCCGACGAAGAAAACCACTCAACAATCAACACCTCTATCACAGACGCATATCTGAGAATCTTGCTATTGGCTACGGCAAGGCCCAACCAGCTAAGGCAAAGACACCTAATTGCACTATTTCACGGCCTGGAAGTCTGGACCCAATACGTATCGCTTGTGGAGCCCCGAGAAGATACCTTGTTTCTCTTAAACCCCCACGGCAACGAACCACCACGCTATAAAGATCTGGTTAATACAGTTAGCGACAACCATCTGGACCTTAAAACGGATGTACTGGTTTTTGAGCTGGAAGCCTATCTGAACGAGCTGGATACAAAAATCGAAGTGCCTGACTACATGCAACCCGAGCTACTGGGGCATGTCATCAGAGCCTGGGGCATCATGAAAAAGCGCACTTTCCGGCGAACTACTGCAGACGGGGATGTAAAAGTATGCGTGGGCTTCAGAACTATTCACTACTACATTACCGGTGGGGTCGACTTTGCAACACAACTGGGCTCGGCTGATGCCCTGATGAAGCGCGAGATAAACCCATTCTCATCGCCCCAAAGCCTAGATAAGCATGCCACGCTAAATGATGCCTGGGACACTTCAAGTATTCCGCTGAATCCAAAGATTATCGATCCCGAAGGGACACTACTACCAAAAAACACTGGACTCAAAAACATCAGCCAGGCTGAAGATAACATCCTCAATACATACCCCCATTTTGATGCCCAAATTGTCGACTCAAGTCCCAGCGGATACCAGCTACAGTGGCCCGACGCTCTGCCGGCTAATCTGCAAACAGGCGAATTACTTGCCCTGCGCGACAAGCTGGATGATCGCTGGTGCATAGCCGTCACACGGTGGATTCGTCAAAACAATGAAACCACTCTAATTGGGGTAGAATTACTATCTCCACGCGCCGTTCCAATTGCCATTCGCGTTGTTAAGAAAAAGGGTGGACCTACCGATTACTCCCGGGCCCTCTTATTGCCTGCACTGGAAGTTATAGGTCAACCTGCAATGCTGATCACACCACTGATTCCTTTTCAAGAATCTCAAAAAATTCATATTCAACGGCAAGGTATTCAAACCACTGCACAGCTCATGCGTCGTATACGTATTACCGAAAGTTTTAGCCAGTTCACATTCCGAATGCTTGATGGTTACTTGGAAAATGCGCTCATCAATATGAGAATAGGCCCCACTGGAGGCAGTTAAGGCTATAAGCTCGTCTCTGTATGGATAGCACGCAAATTCAACCAGGACTAGTTGTAAAAATGGCAGCCCCATCTTCGATAAGACTCATATTTGCAAATACCTCAGAAAATCGCGCCCAAGAAGTCGATTCTGCGCTGCGAAACTCAGGACTTGCCACTCACTTTGATATCTGCACAGATCTTTCGTCAATTGAAGCTAAATTAGCCAACGAAAACTGTGATCTGATCTTTTGCGATGACTTAATGAATCAGGTGGACCAACTGGTGCCGGACTTACGAAAAATTCACCCGGAATTACCCATCATCGTTTTTTCTGGCGATAATGCCAGCTCGAACCACAACATGGAGTTAGGCGCTACAGATGTAGTGTGCCCCCAGGACAAGACCCGCCTTCTGCATGTGGTACGGCGCGAACTCAGACATATAACCGAGCGCCAGAACCTTTATTCAACACGCATGGCCCTTGACGAGGCTGAGCGTCGTTGCGAACTACTGCTCGCTAATGCCAGCGCAGCCATCGCCTATGTCCACGAAGGCATGCACATTCATGCAAATGGCACTTATCTAAAACTATTTGGTTTTGAAAGCATCCATGACCTGGAGAGCTTCCCTTTACTGGATCTGGCACATAGCGACTCTGTAGACGAGCTTAAAACCCAGCTTAAATCCTTTAAAAGTGCCAGCGAGTCAGTGAGTTTTGAATTTGTCGGTTGTACCCAACAAAATGAAATAATTCCGGGAACTATGACATTCAGCTACGCTGAGTACGAAGGCGAAACCTGTACCCAGATAATATTCAAATCTACACCCCAAAATAACTCAGAAAGTCTAGCAACCGCAGAAGATGCCTCCTCGTCAGACGAACAACCTGATTCGGCAGAAAACTTCGAGATCGCAAGTGCGGCCGACAGTACAAATGATCAATTAATTGCGCACCTTACAAACGCGCACCTTACAAACGCGCCCCTACAAGCATTGTACCAATTGTGTGAAGGTAGGAACTCTGGTGCATTGCTGATACTGGAATTAGATGATTTCGACGGGCTGCAAAACAAACATGGTTTGCTAGGGTCACAGTCTATCGCAGATGCTATATACAGCAGTCTGCTCGAAGACAATGACATACACCGACTAAATATTCATCGTTTTGCCCTGTTGATGGAAGAAGGCTCCATTCAGGCACATGAAAAACATGCGGAAGCTTTAAAACAATTGGTATCGGAGCAGACAATTAATGTCAGTGCAAAAACCATTACAGTTACGGCTAGCATTGGCGCTGTGGAACTTGATGGGCAAGAAACCCTGCCACCTGTAGAAACAGCCTACTACACGCTTTTAAAAGCGAAAACTGGTACATCTTCAAACACTGTCGTTTGGGATAATTGTGATGAGGAAGACGATTCACAGCTCGCTCAGAAGCGTCGACAAAATAAGGAACAGGGCAGACTGTTACAGACTATCGATACAGCCATTAGCAACCAAAAATTCTCTTTGCTGTTTCAACCCATCATCAGTTTAAGAGGGGATGCTGACGAACATTACGAAGTCTTTCTGCGGATGCAGGATGACGAGCATGGAAACCTGGCACCCGGTGAATTCCTCGAAGCTGCAAAAGAAAATGGTGCTGCTGGAAAAATTGATCGCTGGGTGATTTTACAAGCAATCAAGATACTCACCGAACACAGAGCCAAAGGTCACTCTACACGCCTGACCATCAACCTGACCTACAATAGCGTTATCGACCCTGATTTCCTGGAGTGGCTCGGCGTTGCCATAAAAGCTGCAAGCATGCCCTCTGATGCACTAATCTTCCAAATCACTGAAGCAGACGCATCCGTCTATCTGGACAAATCGGCAGAGTTTATTGACAATTTAAGGTCTCTGCATTGCCGAACGTCTTTGGGACGGTTCGGACTAATAAGCGAACCATTTGATCTACTGAACAAATTGAAAGTCGATTTTGTAAAATTGGATGGATCCCTGGTTAATGGCAAGGATAAAGAAACATTCACCAGCATAATCAAAGAGTTACAAGCCAGCGGCATGCTTAGCGTGGTACCCATGGTAGAAAGCGCAGCAGTATTGGCTTCTCTTTGGCAGGCAGGTGCAAACTATATTCAAGGACATTATCTACAAGCGCCCGAAAAAGAAATGTCCTACGATTTCAGTACCGACGACTAGTATGTTAATTACTTCCACTAGGTCAGGTTAAATCTCAGGTGGCTAAAAGTACCATTTCATCCACCTCCTGATCACTAAACCCCATCAGGTACAGCACGCAATCCAGCCCAAAATTGGAAATCGCATGATCTGCACTATCCCGCACTAAAGGTTTGGCATGGAAAGCGACGCCCAGACCAGCCACGCTTAACATTGGCAGATCGTTTGCACCATCCCCGATAGCCACGGCTTGTTGTAAATGTATATCTTCGGCTTCACAAATATCCCGCAACAGACTTGCTTTACGCTGGGCGTCAACTATTTCCTCGCAGACTCTGCCAGTAATGTGGCCATCCACTATTTCAATGGTATTGGCGTGGACATGGTCAATCCCCAGCACTTCTTTAAGGTGCTCGGCCACGTGCTGAAAGCCACCAGAAATAATTGCCGTAGTATAGCCCAGAATTTTCAGTGTCTTAACCAAGCGCTCTGCTCCCTCCGTCAATACCACCGTACGGGCAACCTGGTCCATCGCGCTCTCAGGCAAACCTTTAAGTAGTGCCACACGCTGACGGAAACTCTCCTGAAAATCCAGCTCACCTAACATAGCCCGGCGCGTGATCGCAGCTACCTGGCCACCCACTCCCGCCAGTTTTGCCAGTTCGTCGATAACTTCCTCGCGAATTAAAGTTGAATCCATATCAAAAGCAACCAAGCGTCGGTTTCTACGATAGACAGAATCTCGTTGGATGCTGCAATCATAGTCCAGACTATCTGCTATCTGTAACAGGTTCTTTTTAATCGCCAATGGATGGAGCATTCCACCCCGCACAGACAGCTCAATACTCATCCGGCTATTAGTTTCTTCCACTTTTTCCAAAGAAATCCTGCCCGTTAGCCTTCTAATCCCGTCTACGATCAAACCAGAATCTTCTACCGTCTGAATAATAGCCGCAAGCTGATTCGCATCGACCTTGTGACCCAACAATGTCACAATGTGGCGCGCCAACCCTTGTTTGGCAACCCACTCGGAATATTCCTGCCGACCAATGGCTGTGAAGCGCAAAACTGCTTCATATCCTGCAAACCGCGAAATTAGGGTTTGTTGCATAACTTCAGCGTTTCGAGACTCTGGCAGTTGTACTAAAATGCCCAAATTTAACTCATCATGGATGACTGACTGGCCGATATCCAACACTCGCACTTGATATTCAGCCAGAGTGGATGTCAACATTGTCATCAGCCCCGCGCGATTCCGCCCGGATAAGTTTATGAGTAATATTTCGCCAACGATCATGGATTGCTAAACTAATGAGATATTTGCGCATGAAAGTACTGTCTAAGCTCCTCCTCGTCAAATCTGATTCATAAAAATGATCGATTTCGTACAATATATTCTTCGACAACAAAAAGCGCTGCGCTCCGATGTACTGGTAAGTTTTATCGGATACGGGCTCCTGGTTTTTACTGTAACGCTTGGTTGTCTGCTGGGTGCCTGGTATCAAGCTGCGGAGTCTTTGCAAGCGGACAGGATGGACCGTTTTGGTCAGACTATCGCCGCTCAAACAGCAGCACTATCTGTAGAATCCCTAATACTTAATGACCGTGTTAGCATGGGGGTATTGGCCTCCCGCCTGAATGCCCTGCCTGAAATTCGCGGTATTGGCATATATTCTATCGATAATCAGGAACTAACCCGAACCGGCAGCCTCAGCAAACGCACCTTCAATCATCAATACCGCCATGAGATAGAATTGCATAACAGCCTTGCAGGCTACATCCTTGTTGAGCTAGAAGCCGCAGCATTTTCCATTTCCTTTAGCAGCATCCTCTGGGCACCTATGTGCATTTCCCTGCTAGTCACCCTCCTGGGAGCAATAATTGCATCACTTTTGACCCATCTTGAAGATACAGATACTGAGACAGAAAACCCGGAGTTGGAAATGCTAACGGATACAGATGTAGAACTACATCAAGACGTAGACGCATCCAACTGTATTGTTGCCTTAAATCTTTTTAAACGAACCCTGACCTCACACTACCCAAAAGAAAAGCATCAGCAATGCTTAAACTGGATAAAGCGAGTGGCCAACCTCAATTCCGCCACCATTGAAGAAATGAGCGATGGTAGCCTGCTACTGCTATTTTCGGGCAGCGCCTCAGGCTCTAGCCTTGATGAGGCCGATACAGACGCTAATATTGACCACCTTTGTTATCAGGCCATTCGTTCTTCACTGCTCATTAAACAACTGCTACACAGTTTGTCAGCAGAGTCCGGATGGCAAGGGCAGGATGACGTAATGGATATTCGTTTTGGTCTCCACTGGACTCCCATTATTCCAGACAAACACAATCTAGATTACACAATTCTGTTAAGTGCAGTGGCAATGTCAGGAAACATTGCCGCCAGCAATGAATTTATTCAACAATTGGGGGATACTCGCCACCTGCTGGCGAGTACTCGCAAAAACCCCGTGCTGACAGCACTTAGTCCCAGTGGATCAAGTGCCTTTCAGGAAATAACCGACCTGGTCAATGACGAGCGAGAACAATTGGACGGCCAAACCGATGCTATCATTACTATGGCTCATGCCAATATTCAGTATCACTCCACCAGTAAACCATCCACCTTTTGAAATCCCCTCGGCAATTTGCGACCTCGCCGAGCTCGCTCTCCTTGATAGTGCGCCAAGTCTTTTTCTTTCATCCGCAAATACCGTTGGCCAGATAAGACAATCAACTCCTGGTCCAAAGCGACAACTTTCACAGCCAGCATGTACTCTTCCCGACTTTTTAAGCTCGCCGCTGGAATATTGATCAGCTTATTGCCTTTACCACGAGACAGCTCAGGCACCTCATCCAAAGAAAATACCAACAACCTGCCCAAATTAGTTACCGCGGCGACCTGCAGAGAGCCACCAGAAACAATCTCAATGGCCGGCAAAGCATCAGCACCTTTAGGCACGCTCAGGGTCGCCTTACCTGCTTTATTCTTGGTTACCATATCGCCGATATTTGCAATGAATCCATATCCAGCATCCGATGCCAACAATATGCGGTTTGAGGCTTTACCCATCGCTATACCTATAAAGCGAGCACCTTCCTTAGGATTAAGCCGGCCTGTTAACGGCTCTCCCTGGCCCCTTGCAGAGGGGAGGGAATGAGGGGCCAACTGATAGGTGCGACCATGAGTATCCAGAAAAGTCAGGGTATCGTTCATTCTCCCGCGTGCAGAACAGAGCGCATTATCGCCAGAGCGGTACACCAGTTCTGTGCTGTCTATTTCATGCCCTCGGGCAGCACGTACCCAACCTTTTTGAGACAGCACAACAGTAATCGGATCGTTAGAAACCAAATCTTCATCACTAAATGCAACCGCCTCTTCAACACTCTGCAAAGGACTGCGCCTGGGGTCGCCATACTCTTTGACAGCTTCAAGCAGTTCCTTTTTAATCAAGGTCCTCATACGGTTTGTAGAGTTCAATATCTTTTCCAGACCAGCTTTTTCAGCCTGCAATTTGTCTCGCTCACCGGTCAACTTGATTTCTTCCAGCCTGGCTAACTGGCGTAATCTGATATCTAGTATTGCGTTAGCCTGTATATCCGAGAGGTTATAACGACTCATCAACTCAGCCCGAGGATCATCTTCTTCACGCACGATTCTAATCACTTCATCGATATTAAGATAAGCAACTAGCAAACCTTCAAGAATATGGATGCGCTCATCAATTCGCTCGACGCGAAAAAGAATACGGCGGGTGACAGTGTCACGACGGTACTCCAGCCACTCGCTTAACATCTCTTTCAGATTTTTGACCCGAGGCAAGCCATCCAGGCCAATGACATTCATATTAACGCGATAACTTCTTTCCAGGTCGGTACTGGCAAAAAGATGACTCATCAGCCTGTCTATATCAATTCTATTAGAGCGCGGCACCAATACCAGGCGCGTAGGGTTTTCATGATCAGACTCATCTCTTAGATCAACCAGCATAGGCAATTTTTTAGCCTGTATCTGGGCAGCAATCTGCTCCAGAACTTTTGTAGGAGATGTTTGATAAGGCAATGCTGTTACAACAATTTCACCGTTTTCAGAGCTATAAACTGCCCTCGCCTTGATGCTGCCTCGACCCTGCTCATACATGTTTTGAATATCAGCAACATCTGTAATGATCAATGCATCACTGGGAAAATCCGGCGCTTTAACATGCGTCATCAAATCCAAAATAGTAGCTTTGGGCT
This sequence comes from Pseudomonadales bacterium, assembly GCA_019090385.1. GTDB lineage: Bacteria > Pseudomonadota > Gammaproteobacteria > Pseudomonadales > Azotimanducaceae > DC-out156. Next base: position 19,193 of record JAHRWB010000219.1, read on the forward strand.
TCTCTAGCAAATGAACACATGCGCCAACTAACTCATTAAGGTTATGCGGCGGAATATCAGTTGCCATACCTACAGCAATTCCACTACCCCCATTGAGCAGTACAGTAGGAACTCTTGCCGGCAACAATTCCGGCTCTACCATGGTGCCGTCAAAATTTTCCTTGTAGTTAACCGTCCCCATACCCAGCTCGCTTAGAAGCAATTCTGAATACTTAGACAGACGCGCCTCAGTATAGCGCATTGCCGCAAACGACTTTGGTTCGTCAGGCGCACCCCAGTTACCCTGTCCATCAACAAACGGGTAACGATAGGAAAACGGCTGCGCCATCAGCACCATCGCCTCATAACATGCGCTATCACCATGCGGGTGGTACTTCCCCAACACATCACCTACGGTTCTGGCCGACTTCACATGTTTAGCCTGGGCGCTCAGGCCCAACTCCGACATAGCATATATTATACGTCGTTGCACTGGCTTTAGGCCGTCCCCTACATGCGGCAGCGCTCTATCGTTTATTACATACATGGCGTAATCCAGATAGGCTCTTTCCGTATAGTCACCCATAGTCTGAGTTTCGATATCAGGGTTCTGCATACTTTATCTATATTCCTTTGATATTTGATTCTTCGTTGTAACTACTAGACACTCACACCAAGTTCTTTGGTTAATTCAAGCCAGCTTCATTCCCTTTAGCTTCAAGCCACTTCTTTCTGTCCCCGGCCCGCTTTTTAGCCAGCATCATATCCATAATTTCCTGGGTTCTATTGTTTGCGCCAATTTCCAGTTGTACCAGCCGACGGGTATCAGGGTCCATGGTAGTCTCGCGTAATTGCAGGGGATTCATCTCCCCCAGACCTTTAAAGCGCTGCACAATTACTTTGCCCTTTTTCTTTTCTGCCGCAATACGATCCAGAACGCCATCTTTTTCTGATTCATCCAGGGCATAAGTAACATCTTTGCCTATATCAATTCGGTATAAAGGCGGCATGGCAACATATACATGTCCAGCACTAACCAGATCCGGAAAATGCCTCAAAAACAGTGCGCATAACAGGGTCGCAATGTGCGCACCATCAGAATCAGCATCAGCCAATATACAGACCCGATTGTAACGCAGGCCACTCAAATCACTCGAAGCAGGGTCCACACCAATTGCAACAGCAATATCATGCACTTCCTGGGAGGCAAGTATCTGGCTGGAATCTACTTCCCAGGTATTGAGTATTTTCCCACGTAGTGGCATCACTGCCTGAAATTCCCGGTCCCGCGCCTGTTTAGCTGAACCTCCTGCAGAATCTCCTTCGACCAGAAACAATTCTGAACGTTCTGCATCCTGCCCCGAACAATCAGCCAGCTTACCCGGCAGTGCCGGCCCGGAAGTTATCTTCTTACGGGCAACTTTTTTACTGGCATAAATTCGTCGTTGGGCATTGTTAATAGCCAGCTCAGCAATTTTTAGCCCTTCCTGGGGATGTTCATTCAACCAGAGACTGAAGGCATCTTTAGCCACGCCACTGATAAAAGAAGCTGCCTGGCGAGAAGATAACCGCTCCTTGGTCTGGCCGCTAAACTGCGGCTCAGCAAGCTTGGCTGACAGCACATAGGCACACTGCTCCCATAAATCTTCGGCTGTCAGCTTCATGCCCCGCGGCAATAAATCCCGAAACTCACAAAACTCTTTGAGCGCATCACTTAACCCCGATCTCAATCCATTGGTGTGAGTCCCCCCTTGCACTGTGGGTATAAGATTGACATAACTTTCGCTGATGAAGTCGCGCCCTTCTACCACCCATTGCAATGCCCACTCCACTGCTTCCTGATTGCCGTGTGCCTCGTGATAAAAAGGCGAACCTGGATAACATTCGAGTCCTTCAAGTGATTGTGCCAAATACCCGGACAACCCGCTGTCATAAACCCACTCATCGCTCTCTCCACCTTCAACAATAAGACGCACCCGGAGACCAGAACAAAGTACTGCTTTAGCTTTTAGAAGATGCCTGAGCTTCGGTACTGAAATTTTTGCAGAATCAAAATAGCTGGCGTCCGGCATAAAATGAATACGCGTACCGGTATTGCGTTTACCTACGGTATCAATGGTCGTCAATTTGCTCCCTACATAACCATCCGCATACTCTTGCTGGTAAACTTTACCCTCTCTTTTTATTTGCACTCTAAGTGACTTTGACAGCGCATTAACTACCGAAACCCCTACGCCATGCAAACCACCGGCAAAACGATAATTTTCACCATCAAATTTTCCGCCGGCATGCAATCTGGTAAGAATGAGCTCTACACCAGAAATACCATGCTCGGGATGCACATCAACCGGCATGCCTCGCCCATCGTCAACAACCTCTACGGACCCGTCTTTAAAAAGTGTAATTGATATTTCCGTGGCATGGCCGGCCAGCGCTTCATCAACACTATTATCCACTACCTCTTGCACCAAGTGATTCGGGCGAGTGGTGTCTGTGTACATACCCGGGCGACGTCGAACAGGATCCAGCCCGGAAAGAACCTGAATAGATTCAGAAGAATAATTACTACTTGTCATATTTCTCCAGGCTTTTACGAGCTTTACATGAAAATCGCAGAACGACTCTCTTTATGCTCACAAAAACTATATTGGGAATGAATGGGTTAATAGGCTAATTGTGACAAATCTAGAGACAATTCATAGTCCAGCAGACGAAAAACTTTGGAATGAAACTCGCCATTTCGCCCCAATTGTATAACGCGGTAGCCAGGTTTCTCAGAACTGAGTGCGAAATTTTCAACCTGCCGTTCAAACTGAAAGCAGGTTGAAGGCGATGCAAGTATCTGCACACAAGACGCTATATCCACCTCCTGGTGAACATGCCCAAAAACGTAGGCCGCTATACGAGCGTCATTTTCCAATAGTGCCAACAACCTTTCGCCATTGCATATCTGTTGGCTATCCAACCACCCGGACTTGATGGACAGTGGAGGATGATGCCCAAATACGAGTATATTCGATGCGTGGCAATTACGCAGTTGCTGTTCCAGCGCCAATAAGCGTTGTTCACCAAAATACCCGCAAACTTCACCATCAACATGGGTATCAATGCCCATCAACATCCAATCACCCAATTCCAACCGGCGTTCTATCAAGCCTGCTTGAAACATTGCCAAGTCCAGATCATGATTTCCTGGTACACAAAGCAATTCACAGTCAAAGACTTCTGCCACCATGCCAGAAAAGTGCTGATAAACTTCTGGAATGGAATTATGTGCGATATCACCCGTGGCAATGACAACATCGGGCTTGATTTGTCGTGCGTGGTTAAGTACGGCCTGTAAACTGAGCCGGGTATCTATGCCAAGCATTGTAGGCTTTTCAGCTGATAGCAAGTGCATATCAGTTATCTGCAAAACTACTAATTCTCCCGCCTTGCTAGCGATTTTCCCACTCACGTAGATAGGCTTCCGTATGTTCGGAATCAGCCAGACCCTGCTCATAACAAAACGACAAATATTCACCAAGAAAACGATTTACCTGAACCTTTTCATCGTGTTGGCGCATCTTTTCATTAGGGTAAGCGTAAACTGGCCTGAAGCGGTCCTGATTTTGAATCTCCACAACTTCCACACTGCGCGTATCCATATACATGCGCACGGTAATGGAAGGAGCGGGGAGCTCAAAATCCAGCCCGTGATCCAAAGCTATCTGACTGATTCGAATAATTGTCGTATAAGGGCAGCGCTCAAGCACCTTGAAGGTCAAGCGAGCGGTATGTGCGGGCGTTACCAACTGGCATTCATATAAATCGCTGGTCTCCATCGAGGGGAAAAGTCTATTAAGCCGCACAAAATTTGCGTCACACTCAGCAAGGTGCGTCGACAAATCGATATTGTACGATCTTCTCTCCATATACCCCTGAACCTCTCTTATTTAAGTAGCACGCGTAAGTAGTACGCGAGACATTAAAACCAGCCGCTGCCATGCACATTATAACCAGATACAAGCAGAAGATTAGCTATCCAAATCACACAGATTTTGATAGAGCATATTACCACTTGCACGAATGCTTGCTTTTTCTGACAACGTTTCTGATAAACTGCCTGGGCCAAGCACTATCATTGAGACCCTATAATGAAGAGTTATTTTTCAGTCAAAGCAATTTTCTTCTGTTTTCTCAGCTACATATTTAGCTGCACCCTACCAACTTTTGCCACCAACATATCGGATGTCTACGAAGCCGCCAAGCACAGCGACCCCGTATTAAAGGGTGCTGAAGCGAATTATTTTGCCCGCAAAGAGGCAATGCCCCAGGCGCGATCAGCCCTATTACCTAGCGTATCAATTTCTGGCCAAAAATCAGACATCAAACGTAAATTTCCCAATGCCACCATTTCTGACCCTACCAGTCCCTTTTTTGGCCAGGCGCTGCCATCACAGAATTTTGATGATACTGTTTGGCAAGCGGAGGCTACGCAATCACTGTTTGACCTGGAAAGCTGGTTTACCTATCGCAGCGCAAAGGCTACCGTCAAGCAAGCCGACGCGGATTATTCCGCAGCTGAACAAAATTTGATCATCCGAGTCGTGGAAGCCTATCTCGATGTTTTACGAGCCCAGGACAGACTGGACTCAAATCTGGCTGAAGAAGCCGCAGTAAAACGGCAATTGGAGCAAGTGCAACAACGCTTTGACGTTGGCCTGGTCGCGATAACGGACGTATTGGAATCCACTGCCGCATACGACAATGCTTCTGTGCGACGAATACAGTCAGACGGCGACCATGACATATTTTTCGAAACCCTGAGGACCCTGTCGGGGGTCGCTTACCATTCACTGGACCGCCTATCGGAAGCACTACCTATTGTAAACCCTGCTCCGCAGGATGAAGAGGCATGGACAACAATGGCCCTGGATACAAACTTAAGTATTCTAGCCGCTAAACAACAGCTCAAATCCAGCAAACAACTTTTAAAAGCGCGACGGTCGGGCCATTTACCCATCGTTCAGGGCATCGTTTCTCACTCAGAATTTGAAACTGGCGGTTCAAGCTTTCTGGGTAGCAGGACAGACACAACAACCTATGCGATACGGGCAAAATTGCCAATCTTTCAAGGCGGATTTACTCACTCCCGGTCCAAGGAAGCAAAGTTCCGGGTCGAAGCCGCACGCCAACAACTTATGGAAAATACCGTGAATGTGACCCGGGATACGCGTAATTTTTTCCGCGCAGTTTCAACGGATGTGCTACGCGTAAAAGCCCGGCTCCGTGCCATTAAATCCAGCGAGTCCGCCCTGGAAGCGACGGAAACAGGATATGAAGTCGGCACGCGCAATATCGTGGATGTCCTGCAAGCACAACAGCGACTTTACTTGTCCCAATTTGATTACGCAGATTCACGCTATAACTACGTTCTGGATCTCTTGCGACTAAAACAAGCCACAGGCGCCCTTGAAAAAGCGGACTTGCTAAAACTCAATGATTTTATAACGCCCGAGAATCCAATAAGAAACAAAACACTCATCCCCTAGTATCACTCGGTTTAGTATCACTCGGTGCGCTCGTCTCCCGCAGCTTGTTGCATCTACACAATTTGGTAACTGCTGATTGGCAGGAATTTGTTGTTATTTCAGAGAGGCTCTGATCAAGGGCCTCAAACACTGAATTACCTGATCCGCTGCACCTGCATTTTTTTCCACTACCTGTAGTGCGCGTTTTCCAAGCTCAGCGCCTAAGGCATGCGAATTTAACAAATCAAGCACCGATGAATGCAGTTCTCGCGCAGAACGTACACTTATTATCGCGTCCTTATCTTCGAACAAGGTATAAACTTCCGAAAAATTATACCGTGAGGGCCCAGCAATAACGGGCTTCCCCAGCGCAGCCGGTTCGATAATATTGTGCCCGCCGATGTCGGCCATGGTACCTCCCATATAGGCTACATCAGCCAGAGCGTACAGGTACATTAACTGACCCATCTGATCACACACCAATACCTGCATGGAATCCAACTCCGTCTGCAACGGTCCGAGAGAAAGACTAGCGCTAGGGAAGCCCAGCGTCTTAGCGAGCCGGCTTACCTCAGCAAATCGCTCGGGATGTCTGGGCACCAATAATAAAAGTAAGCCCGGGAAAACACCTAATAATTGCCGGTGTACCTCCAGAGCCAATTGCTCTTCACCGGGGTGTGTACTGGCGGCAATCCATATTTTTCTGCCCTCCAATTTCCAGTCTGCAGATATTTTCTTACCAAAAGCATGTAGATCCGCCGGCAAATTCAAGTCGAACTTTACATTTCCGCTTATGTTCAACTTTTTTTCGTCAACACCCAGGGCAATCAAACGTTTAGCATGCATCGGATACTGACAAGATACCGAAGCAAGTGACTTAAACATAGGCCGTGACAAACCTGCGATTCGCTGGTATCCGCGGTAGGAACGCTCCGATAATCGTGCATTCATCAAACACACGGGAACACTGGCCTTGCTGAGTTTTCTCATCAGATTTGGCCATAGTTCAGTTTCCATCAAGATCAAAATACCCGGCTGCACGACTTGGATAAAATTGTTCACCGCCCAGGGAAAGTCGTAGGGCGCATACAGATGTTCTACACAGTCAGACAACAGACGCTGCACCTGATCACAACCGGTGACGGTCATGGTCGTTACCAGAATTGAGTGCTCAGGGTTTTCTTTAGCTATATTGCGAATTATAGGTGCTGCAGCAATGACTTCCCCGGCAGAAACCGCATGAAACCAGATGTGAAAATTGGCAGAAGATTCGGGTAGCTTGCCAAACCGTTCAGGTACACGCTGCGCATACGCTGGAGTTTTTCGCGCCCTGAGCTTAAGCCGCAACCAGACAAAGGGCAGAGACAAATGCAGTAAGGTGTTATATATCAGAAGCCACATTCTTTATGCTCTATGCAAAATGCTCTGCGCCATAAAGTCAATGCCAGGCTAACGCCTGACTTTTTCCAGAATATGGGTTGTCGAGACTCCTTCTACCAGACTCAACACTTTCACTTCGCCACCATATCCCAGCACAATATCTGCCCCTACAACGCCTGATATCCCGTAATCCCCACCCTTCACCAGCAGATCCGGTTGCAATGCGCGCAATAGTGTTTCCGGCGTCTCTTCAGCAAACGGAACAACCCAATCCACGGCTGTCAGCCCAGACAATACGCGCATACGGGCATTGATGTTATTTACTGGCCGTCCCTCCCCTTTAAGCGCCGTTACCGAACTATCGGAGTTTACCGCCACAATCAAGCGGTCGCCCAAGCGCCTCGCCTCCTCAAGATAGGTAATATGACCCGCATGTAATATATCGAAACACCCATTGGTAAATACTATTTTCTCCCCCTGGCTACGTGCTACCGATACCTGCTCTTTTAGCGCCTCATGATCCATCACACCCCGATCTACATGTAGCCCTTCTATCAGTTCTCGCTGTATCTCCGGTGCAGTCGCCAAGGCGGTACCCGATTTTGCAACGACTATAGAAGCTGCCACATTGGCTATCATTACGCTGGTATCGAAATCCTCACCCAATGCCATCATGACACCTAACACCGCAGCAACGGTATCGCCAGCACCGGTTACATCATGTACGTCCACCACCCGCGAAGGCAGAGTTAAATGTTTACCTTCGCGCTCAACCAACAACATACCTTCCGAACCACGCGTGATAAGTAACGCTTGTAACTGGCAATCAAGAATCACTCTTTCTGCCGCAGCCTGCATACTTTTATAATCTCGATATTCTCCCACAGCAGCCTGAAATTCAGCCAAATTAGGTTTAATCAAGGTAGCCCCTTTATAGCGCTCCAGGGCCTTGTGTTTAGGATCCACCACTACGGGTATCTTGTGACTATGCGCGCTTTCAATCATCTCTTCGGGCACAGTGATTACGCCTTTATCATAATCCTCTATTATCAGGCAATCTGTCTTGTGCAGACTAGACTCCAGTAAAACCTGCACCTGGGTAAGTGCATCTGACGGTAACGCTTCTTCAAAATCCAGACGAATTAGCTGCTGGTGCTCACTGACAACACGCAGTTTGACTGGCGTAGGCCAATGCGCCAGTTCAACAAAATTACAAACAATACCTGCCGCTTCCAGCTTGCTTTTTAATTGCCGCCCTGCTTCGTCTTTTCCGATAACACCAACCAGCGTACAAGATGCACCCAGGGCCGCCACATTCAGCGCAACATTGGCAGCACCTCCAGGGCGCTCATCGACACTGGCGACATCCACCACGGGTACCGGCGCCTCGGGTGAAATACGACTCGCCCGACCCTGCCAGTAACGGTCGAGCATCAGATCTCCCACGATGAGTACATGTGCGGCGGCAAAAGCCGGTAATTGAATTTTCATAGCCCAATGTTAGCACACACCCTCTCGCAACTTGTTACAATCAGCAGCCCAGGCGAGATCAACTTGAAACCAGATGCCTTATCAATGACCACCCCGCTATTTCACCCAAAATTCTGGCCAGGCTGGGCCCTGGTTTCCCTGGCCTGGTGCAGCGCGCATCTGTCATTGTCCGCGCAATTCCGACTTGGCAAGCAACTAGGATTGGCCGCATTCAAAATAGGAGGACGCAGGAAGGACATTGTTCGTACCAATGTTAAATTATGCTTCTCTCATCTCTCTGCATCACAACAGAATAACCTGATTAAAAGTATATTTATCTCCACTGGTATCAGCGTTTTTGAAACCGCCACTGCCTGGTTTCGACCCTCTTCCACAGCCCACTACAGCGTTGAAATTTCAGGCCTCGATATTTTGGCAGCGGCCCAGAACAGGGGCAAAGGCGTATTGTTAGTGGGCGCTCACTTCGCCACACTTGACCTGGCTGGCGCTATTTTATCTGCTTACACTCAACTAGACGTTATCTACCGTAAAAGCAAAAATCCGCTTGTAGAGTGGCTCATGGTCCATGGTCGAAACCAATTATTTGAACGCGTATTAGAAAGAAAAGAGACCCGGCAAATTCTACGCAGGCTAAAACATGGCGCAACAATTTGGTATGCCGCTGATCAGGACTACGGCCGCAAACACTCGGTATTTGTACCTTTCTTCGGCGTGCAGGCAGCTACGATAACTGCTACCAGCAGACTGGCTCAATTCAATGATTCTGCGGTACTGTTCTTTAGCCATTTCCGTGACCCGCTTGCGCAGACCTACACGCTATCCATCACTGCTGTTCCAGGCTACCCCACAGGTGATAAACAAAAGGACGCTACAATAATGAATGCGAAAATCGAATCGGAAATAAGAAAACACCCGGCGCAATATCTATGGTTGCACCGTAGATTTAAAACCTTGCCAGAAGGAAAAAGAAAACCCTATATCTAATCTTCTTTCAAGGAGCGCTTCGCAGCGCTTGAAGGATCAGATAAAATTCCTGATTCAATCCTTACCCGCGTAATATTCCGCGCTACATGCACCACAGGTGAGTTGACATGGCCAGTCCATCTCCAGATCTAATACAGCAATACAAGACCGTACATGCTCAATCTCATTACGGCAGGTCAGCCATAATGCACAAGGCGGCCATCCAGGCCTGTATCGTCGAACTGGAGCCTGCAAGCATTGTCGAATACGGTTGCGGACGCAGCCGCCTATGTGATGACCTGGATTATGCGGGTGCCAGCTATACGCGCTATGATCCAGCCATACCAGGTATAGACGAACTTACTGCCAATGAAGCAGAACTTATAATCAACACTGATGTACTTGAACACATCCCACTACCCGACGTTGATAACGTGCTTGCCAGCATTGCCTCTCTGGGTGACAAAGTGTTTTTTAATATATGCACCAGACCTGCCTCAGAAGTCCTGCCCAATGGCAGCAATGCCCACTGTACATTATTGACTGCCAATGAATGGCTGGACCGGGTTCTGGCACATTTTCCCAACGCACAACTGATACACGTCAACCCCAAGGAAAGCTGCCTCATATTGACTTGGCACTCTAAGGTAGCAGGTATTATCCATGATCTTGAAGAGCTCAAGATGCAATTACGCCATTACAAAATGAAAAGTCGCTCCGTATTCAGAAAGCTTGAAAAGCGCATAAGAATAGCCAAGGATAAAATCGTCAATCCAGAAAAGTACCATCGCCCCTGAATGCTAACCTTATCGCACCCCGCTGCTCAAAAAAATTCAGCATGCTAAATATCCACAAACTTCGCTATCGTTGGAGACGGTTTAAGCTCGGCCGAGCCTATCGTCATATGGCTGAATTACATCCCGCTTTTCACCTGCAACACATATCTATGGGTAATCCTGGAGACATATATTGGGAGGGTTGCAAGGTAACAAGCACCTCACCACTTACCGCACTCACCAATAAACACATAGGTAAAAGCGCTTTCATCATCGCTTCCGGGCCTTCACTTAAGGATGTCGATCTAAAACTGATAGATCAACACATTACATTTTGCGTCAATGGCTCCTACCTAAAATGCGAGGCCGCCGGGCTCAAGCCAGATTATGCGGTAATATGTGACGCCAATTTCGTAGTCGATCGTTGGGCCATCGTTGCCAAAATACTATCCTCAGGCGCACATTGTTTGTTCACGCCTACTGTTTTGAACCATATATGCCAAACCAACCCAGCTGCATTACAGTCCTCTAAAATAAGCGTAATACAAACGCATTTCAGACACTATGCACAAACAGCACTCGAACCAGAACAAGTCCTTAAACTGTCCCAACAGGATAAAGATTTACTAACCAATGATGGACGTATAGGGTTCTCCCTTAACCCTTTAAAAGGGTTATTTAGCGCCCATACTGTCACTCATTTACCCGTACAACTTTGTTGGTTTTTCGGCATAAAACAAGTTTTTATTCTTGGTATGGACTTAACCGATGGAATTGTGCCAATTAGATTTTACGAACAAGGACACACAGCTACCCCATCACACCTTGATAGAGATTACCAACGACATATTGAACCCGCATTCAAAATTATCGGCGAGATGCGTCAGTCTCATAATTTTTCGGTATACAATCTATCTGCTCAGAGCAGGCTACCGGATGAAATTATTCCAAAGATTTCATTGGAAAAAGCGCTTGAAATGGCATAAAGCTAAACTAAGGACTTCTCTCGATAACCGTCCCCAAGTTTGATATCTGCCAATACAATACACAGTGGAATCCAGAAAATCAGCCAGATCCATCCGGGGCGATCTATCGGAAACTTGCCATTAACAGTACAAACCAATATTCCAAACAACAATACCCACAAACTAATGTCATTCGACCAACTCTGCTCCCGGCGTATTTTTATTATAAACGTGAGTAGCAGTAAACTTGTCAGCGCCACGGTGCCTATCAGTCCACCATACCTATACACAGAGAGAAACAAATTATGTGCATGACTCACCCACCCCACGTCATCAGCAATAGGAATACGTGCGGGATGATAACCTTGACCAATCAACCAGTGCGATCCCGTTTCCTGAATAACATATCGCCAAATTTCTGGCCGGAAAGAAAAGCCTCTTTCTTTAAATCCCACTAAAACTTCAGGCATATATAAAACTGCACCCACAACGAGCACACACACCAAAGCCAAACCGGAAGTTAGATACATAAACCTCTGATTTGGTCTTAATCTAAAATAAAACATGAGGCCAATAACCACCAGAGCGGCCAACATGGAACTACGACTGCCAGTTAGGTATACAGCATAGCTTAGTATCAACAACATAAAAATGCTGCATAATTTCACTATAGGCCTGGAGTGCAAGCTGCCAACAGAAGTGCAGATCAAAAAATATACCAGTACAATAATCGCCAGCGCATAGGCATTTCCCGCCACCAGCGAATTCCACATAGCCCCAGCACCGCGCAGACGACCCAGCGGAGTAAGTAGTTCCTGAAGTTGAATCACGCTATAGCTGGCGTGAAGAGCCGTTGCTATCGCCAGGATGTAAAACCCGAGTTGCACAAGCCCCGGAGTTTTAACAATCAGATAGCGCGACAGACTTAAATAGCACAACATAAACAACAAGTACCGGAATAGACGCAGGCTCTCCTTAGCACTCGCGTCAGCATACCAGAAACTACTACAACACAAATATAAACAAAAAATTGCCCATAACGCTATCGGAGCAAGCACTTGCTGCCGGTCCTGCCATATTTTGGGCAACAGTAGTAGCCAGGGCAGCACACAACCAAAATAAAAAACGATACCAACCTTGCCAAAACTATCAAGCAAAAAAGGCGCTATCAAAAACAGCAACCAACCGCCCAAAGCATATTGCCGCAAACCCCGGTTATAGTTGGACGAGTCATCCATTTTACGCTGGATCATCCGATACAGCTTCACCCTTTGTGACTACCCAATCCTGCATTACCAGATACTCCAAATCACAGCCCAGAAACATATTCAATGCATCGTCCGGGGTACAGACTACCGCTTCGCCGCGGCGATTTAGCGAAGTATTTAGTACCACCGCATTGCCAGTGAGTGCCGCCACTTCATCCAGCAAGGCGTAATACCTTGGGTGGCTGGACTGCTCCACAATTTGCACACGCGCGGTACCATCCTCGTGTACTACCTCGGGAATACGGGCTTTCCACTCCTCTGCGACATCAAAGGTAATGGTCATAAAAGGTGCTGGATGATCTGTCTGAATAATTTCAGAGGCTACGCTATCCTGAATACTGGGGCAGAAAGGCCGCCACCTTTCACGAAATTTTATTTGCTCATTTATCCGATCAGCTACACCGGCAATACTCGGACAACCCAATATACTCCTTGCACCCAATGCACGGGGCCCAAATTCCATTCGTCCCTGAAACCAGGCCACTGGATTACCCGCTGCTAACAATGTTGCAGTTTCGGCAGGAATATCCTGCATTTTTTTCCATTTAATATTTTCCGATCGAGCAGCGAGAGCACTTTCACAAGCCTTATTGTCAAAACTTGGTCCCAGATATGCGTGCTGCATACACCGAAGCGACTCGCCCCGTTCGTTAGCAATATAAGTTGCAGCTCCAAGTGAAGTACCTGAATCTCCAGAAGCGGGCTGAACAAATAGTTCCTTTACATCCTCACGAGCAATAATTCTCTGATTTAGTTTCACATTTAGTGCGCCACCACCAGCAAATGCCAACAAACCTGTTTCTGCAAGCACCTCATGCAAATAATCATCCATTAATTTGAGACAAACCTCTTCAAACAAGGCCTGCATTGAAGCTGCATAATGAATGTAGGGCTCGTCCGCGAAGTCGCCCGACCGCCTGGGACCCAGCCAGTCTAATAATTTTTGACTGAAGTAAAATCCCCGACCGGCTTCTTTATACCGTCGCAGGCCCACTGTATTTACCAGGCGTGTATCGACCCTAAAACCTTTGCTACCTTTAGAGGTCTTAATTAATCGAGATAGATCAAAACGTGAAGCATCACCATATGGCGCCATACCCATGACCTTATACTCGCCATCCAGCATTTCAAACCCCAAAAATTCAGTAAGCGCGCCATAAACACCACTTAATGAATCGGGATCATAAAACTCCTTGATACGGTGAATTTTTCCAGCCTGCCCGAAACCAAAAAAAGTTGTGGCATATTCTCCTTTCCCGTCCACTCCCATGATGGCAGTTTTTTCCTCGAACCCACTTAGATGGTAAGCGCTGCTGGCGTGTGCCAGATGATGCTCCACGGGTGCGAATTCCGTATTTTGCCAGTCTATACCCAATTCCTTACCCACGGACAAGACGCGCTGCTTATTACGTCGGAACCGCCGGTTGCCATTTATTAAAGCATCCAGCGCTCGATCGGGTGCATACCAGTATCGCCGGGCATAGTGCCATCTCGCACGAGAAAACAAACTAATTGGGGCGTATGGAAAAGCCACCACATCAATATCCCCGGCGTCAATGCCTGCCTGTTGCAGACAATATCGGGCCGACTCTAAAGGCATATGGTTTTTGGCATGCTTATCGCGTAAAAATCGCTCTTCCTCTGCTGCAGCCACTATTTCTCCATCCACCAGAAGTGCAGCAGAGGCATCATGATTGAGTGCGCCGGATAGACCAAGAATTATCATAATGCCTACTATACCGGGTCGTTAGTTGGAGTAACAGAAAGTGCGGCTGGGGTTAGACCCTCAGCCAATACCATGTCCGTCTGAAAGTTTTTCAGAAAGCGTTGAATGTCTTTATTAAATTCAGACTCAAAATTAACCCCGACTCGTTTCAGGCTATCCAGATCTATCACCTTAAGTTGTTTGGATGCGCCCTCGGTAACCAGGATAAAATTACTGGCCTTCGTGTCTCCGTGTACCAGATGAGCATCTTTCAGTTGCCGAAACATTGAAAATATTTGGCTATTTATCTCTCGAGAAAACGGTTGCTCTGCTTCAGAAAGCAAATCACCCTCCAGATATTCCATAATCAAAAATGCTCGCCCCCGTATAAACCCCCAACGCTCTTCAAACAGAGCCACCGTTTTTGCTGTGGGAATGCCATAAAATTGCAGCATATGGCTACTTAACCAGCTGCGGCGTGCTCTGGTCGAGCGCAAGGCTCTGCTAAGTGCATGTGAGCGCGACTTAATGTTATAACGCTTTATTACATATTGCCGTGCTTTAATCTTTACCCGGGTTACAGTGCAAGTGCCGCCAATTTTTATCTGCTCACCACGCCCTACCCAACCATCAAGATCTGCTACCAGATCTTCCATTTCTGCATTAAAAGCTGCCCGCTCACAAACAAAAAAGTGACGAAAATCCGAGGTACTGTAAAACGCCGTACAGTTACGCTGGGTTTTCTCCAGCAATTTTTTCAGGCGCTTTTGACGCAATTCCAAAACCTGCTTGCTCAACACCTTGCTGGAAATATCTACCGGAATATTTCTGAGTTTTGAATATTTCTCCAAACAATTTTGGGTGACATGCTCACTGTCAGCATTTAGCTGGGCGATAAGCTCAGCAAGATTTTTTACACTGCGGTCTATAGATAGATGGCCACGCTTGCGTATAGCAGCCCCATCAATGACCCACACACCTGATTTGCTGAATAAAAAATTGTCAATATGCAGATCAATCTGCTCAATACCCTTATTGTGTAAGTCAGCCAGGGTGTCCGCCAATAGAAGAATTTTCCGCTCAGGCGACACAGCAAATTCATCGGCCAACTGCTCAACAAATTCAAAAATGAGAAAACAAAACTCTTGCTCACCACTGGATTCAGCGTGCAGCAAGCGTGGCGTCCGCACACCGCTTTGCTTAAGAATATCTACCCCGGCTAACTCACGCTGCCAGTATCGTTGATGTTTTTTGCCCAAAAATATCTTCGCAAGTACAATAATACCGTTCAACTTAGCCCGGCATACGATTCGGCGCCCAGCTAATAGCCGATAGATCTCCAAGCACTCCAGCACCTGATTTTTGCCATCAATGGTGACGCTTAGATGAAAAGGTAGCTTGCCATCAAAACCCTGTACGGCACGTGAGAAGCTGACCAACTGTTTGAGCTGAGTATTGCTCACCTGTCTGCTTGCTGGTACAGCTTTTGTGCACGTTTTTGCACGGCCTGCCAAAACTCAGATTGATTTCCCCGAAACGTTTCTCGCAATGGCTCACCCGTATAAATGCTAATAAACCTCAACCAGTCTTTTATTCCAAAGCCCAGCTCCATGCAGGAAAACAATAAGGAACCCAGATCTTTTACCAACCATCGACGCGGCACACTCTGGCGCTTTTGAGCGCGATGTAAATCTATGAGAGTCAGATGATACTCGCCTTTCTTCAGGGCGCTAAGATCCAGCAAAAAATGGCAAATATATAAATCCCTGTGATTCAAGCCTAGGCTATGTAAACGCTGGGTCATTTCTGCGACCTGGGTAATTAGCAGCTTCTTTACTTTGAAATTTGGTTTGCTATGCGCCCAATCAGCGCAAAAATCTTCGAGACTAATAGAGGGCTCTACTGCATCGGTAATAATAAAAGATTCACGAGTCGCAGGATTAATCCCTCTCAGACCAAACCCTGCGACTTCGGGTACACATACACCACCCGCTTTCAATATACGACTGGCATCATATTCATTTACCGCACCCACAACAGGCAAGCGAAACAAAACAAGGTTTTTCAGAATTTCACGCCAGCCGACAGCGCCGTGAATTTTGGCAAAGTATATGTTGTTATTGACCGATACCCGCAGGGTTTTTCTATTAGCGACGCTTCGATAAACCTCGCCACTTAGCTGGTTTACTGTATTAAAGATATCCGCTTCGGCCCAGGCTGATTCAAGCTCGCTACGTAGGAAAATGCGACTCGCCATTAAAGTCTACTTTTCTCGGTTTTAATTTGTTCAGCAAAGCTTTCCAGGTACTCAACTGCCGTCGGTATCATTTGATAAATATCTTTACGTTCAGAAAAGCACCGGCCGTTTTCTGACCATTCTGCCCGGCGAGGCGAGGTAATCAGTTCCAGCAGTTTTGCATTAAAATCCCGCTGGCTAAAAGGCGAATCAGCAATCAAGCCCGCGTCTGCGGATTTGACATACTCTGCATAACCGCAATTAGCGCTGACCAGTGTCGGCAATCGTGCCACCAGGGCTTCAACGATTACGCCCCCTGTATTTTCATCGTAAGCCGGCAGCACGAAACAATCTGCTGAAAATAAAAACCGATTTGCGTCCTCCCGACCTCCCAGCATCCATACCTGCTCTTGCACACCCAACGACTTCGCAAGCCGCTGGAATTTATCAGGTTTATCCTTACCCAGCACTAACAACAGCGTATTTTCGCGCACTTCTGCAGGTAACGCACTCAAACCGCGAATAGCGCGATCCAAGCCCTTTTTAAGAAATCCAGAACCGATAAAAAGTATAATATTTCTACCCTCCGGTATGCTGAATTCCGCACGCAGTTTTGAGCGAATTTCTGCCTGATTTTCTGGTGCAATACGATTTTTATGTATCCCCGGAGGCAGCGAATAAAAACGTGAATCCGGCGTTTTATGGTACTTTTGATACAGTTCTTTCTGCATGTCCGAAATACTCAAAATCCGCGTACTTGAATTTTCAGCAAACACCGCCTTCTCAAATTTCGAAAATAATCGATAGCGAGGAGTCAAGCGATAATACCAGGCACGCTGGGTGCGGGTTTTATCCTCAAAACAGGAATCTCCCGCAAAGTACGCATCCAAGCCCGGGATTTTGTTCATCCCCATATGCAAATCTACGGGATGCAGTGCCAAATCTCTACCCACCCAATGCGCAAAACGCTCATACAACACATGGTTGCTTATAGCCTTTACCGGCACCAATACCACTTCAAATTCGTCTACTGCCGGCGCATCCCAAATCAGAGAATATACCCGCACCTGATGCCCATGCTCATGACAGAGTCCGGCCATTCTTATGAAATCCCGCTGAATACCACCGAAAGGGAAATACTTAAATATTGAAAATGCTATATGCATTCCGACCCCTCGCTCCCTTCAGAACCCTCCAAATTGCCAAGGCCTAATCGAGACTGCAAGGTCTGCCAAACAAGCTCAGGGCCAAGGCTACTGAAACAGGCTGGCTTAACGACAGTATTATCTATTTGCACCGACCCTTTGTAATTACACTCCTTTTGCATGCAAGGCGCACAAGCGAAATCTACCTGCAAGTCGAGACTATTCGCACCGCGAATGCCCGTCAGCTCTGCATTCGTTGGACCAAACAAACTTAATACAGGCGTATCCAGCGCGGCCGCTAAATGCCCAAACCCCGTGTCCACACTAATCACAAATGCCGCTTTGGCACATAGCACCATCACATCGGCGATGGCGGGTTTGTCAAGCACCTGGCTGTTATCCACTACAGAGCCAATTCTCTGAGCGCGCGCTAACTCTTCAACATTGCCAGCCAATAACTTAATGCCAAACCCTGCCTGAGTAACTTTTTGTGCCAGCTGTTTCCAAAAAACCTCCGGCCACTGCTTGCTGCACCACGTAGTGCCATGCAGAAAAATACCGTAGGGTGCTTCGGCCTGTGTCTCCACAAGCCGCTTTTCTACATTCGGCTTTAATCCAAATTGTGCAGTATTTTCCGGGCAGGTATAACCCAGCGCCTGAGCAAACAACAAACGAGACCGGTCCAGTGCATGTAAGTGACGTGGTACCGAAAACGCTTCGGTATAGGACACTGCGGCCAGACCCTCCCTGGCAGATGAGGCATCATATCCGATACGATGCCGACAACCTGACAAACGCGCAAGCAGGGCACTTTTTATCAATCCCTGTGCGTCTAAAACCTGGTCAAACTGTTCTGCTCTCAATGCCTTGATCTGCCCAAAAAACTCGTCACGCGTTTTTATCGGACTTCGCATAAATCGACGAAAGCAAATAGGTATTACTGAGTGAATTCGTGGATGCGCCAGCGGAATATCAACAAAAGCTTCTTCTACCAGCCAGGATATTTGCAAGTTTTCAACTGCATTTAATGCATCGTTAACGGCCGGCAAGGTATGCACCAGATCACCCATGGATGACATTTTTACGAGCAACAAATGCATTACAATGGTAACTGCCCGGGTGAGATTGCCTGCAACGCAGAAAACACTTCAGCAGCAGAGATACTTTTAAGACACTGAAGATGCCCCAGGGGACATTCTCGCTCAAAACAGGGACGGCAGGAAAGCGTCGTCTGCAGAACTCTCGCGCTGACGTTAAGCGGCGGCGTAAATGAAGGTGTTGTAGAGCCATACACACAAACTACGGGCGTATCCACAGCACAAGCGACGTGCATTAATCCTGAATCATTACTGACTACGACATCTGCCGCATGAATCAAATCGATGGCATCTAACATCGAAGTGCGCCCGGTAAGGTCAATCAAATTTTCCGACTGATCCTGGGGCATGCAGCTGAGAATATTCTCAGCGACGGATTTGTCCCCAGGAGAGCCAAGTATCCAAACCTGAAAACCTGCATCTATACATTTTTCGCTCAATTCTGAAAAATACTCTACGGGCCATTTTTTTGAAGGCCCATATTCAGCACCCGGACAAATAGCTACAACCGGCTTTTTTATAGATAATCCGTGGGCAGTGCGTAATCGGCTCATATTGGCAGGTTCAGCATCAAGACGGGGCAGCAGCACGGACCCGGTGGGAGAAAAATCCCGCGCCATTGCAAGTAAATGAAAGCGATCTACCATAAGTGGTACCGCAGTGCTGTTCAGCACTCTTAAATCATTCAGTAAAAAATAGCGTAACTCGCCTTTCCAGCCTGTTCGCTTTTTGATTTTCGCGTACCAGGGAATAAGTGCAGATTTCAGGGAATTAGGCAGTACAATTGCCTGCCCATAATTTTCACTCTGCAATGTCTTGCCCAAAGCCCGCCGCCCGGACAAATTTAACTCGCCATGCGAAAATGGACTTTCACTCGCTTTGTACACGCCCGGCATGCGTTTTGCCACGGGTAATGTAGCAGCAGGTGCTAACATGTGGATTTCCGATGACGGTGAATTTATTAGCAGTTGCTGAACAACCACATGGGACATCACCATATCGCCAACCCAGGCAGGCGCAATGATAAGCACTTTATCAGACACCAGGCTCATTCCACTCTCATACAATTATTCTCTTTCCAAGCCATGGTCCCGGCTAATTGCTGAGAAGCACTCTCTCCCAGCAATCGGTCACCCAGCCATGATAACGCTGTATGGTTTGTAATGCGCGCCGTTGATCCGGTATGTCTAACGAGCTGCGATGATTTTCAGCACGTAATTCGAGATAGGCCTCTGTCAGACGTCCGACATCCTGTTCATTCAGCACCCCACAATTACCCAAAGCCCTTAGTATGCGAACATTATCGGTGTAGGTGCATATTTCCGGATACTCACTGGCCCAGGCCAAAACCAGATATTGAACAATAAATTCAATATCGACCATTCCACCACTGGCTCGCTTAACATCTTCGCTCTTTGGCATGTTTTTATGCATTCTTTGCCGCATATTAACTACCTGCTCACGCAACTCTGAACGATCCCGCTTTTGTGTTAACAGCTCTATTCTGAGTTTTTCAAATTTATCGCACAAAGCCGGATCCCCGGCAACGGCCCTGGCACGCACCAGCGCCTGATGCTCCCAAATCTGGGCGGTTTCTTTTTGGTAGCGCTCAAACGCTGCAATAGGAGAAACCATGGTGCCAGCATTTCCCGAAGGCCTAAGGCGAGTATCTATTTCATAAAGTCCACCAGAGCGGGTCCGTATAGTGAGTATGTGCACCAGCCTCCGAGCCAGACGATATAAAAACTGACCACTTGAAGATGACATATCATGTAGGAACACTAGATCGAGATCAGAGGCTGGCCCCAATTCATTGCCACCCAGTTTGCCATAGCCGATAATCGCAAATGAACTCCGGAGCGCATTTTCAGTCGTATATTTCTCTGCGGTCTCTCTTAGCGCAAAATCACAAGCTCGATGTAATATTGCCTCAGCTGCATAGGTCAAATAGTCGCTCACGTGCATAACTGATATATCGCCATTTAGCTCTCCAGCAGCAACAGCAAAGGTTATAGATTCTTTAAAATTTCTGATCACTTCAATGAAATTTTCCAAATCAGCATCTACTTTAAGCAGCTCTGTATCCAGCAACCCCCTCATAGCTTTTAAATCCAGCCTGTCGTCAAGTATTCGCGGGTCAATGATCTCATCAATAAGCCATGGGTTTTTAGCAAGCTCCCCAGCGATATAACCACTCTTGCTTGTCAGATCCAGTAAGCGCTTCAGTACCAGCGGATTTTCCAGCAGTAAGACCAGATATGAGGATCGTCGCAGAACCGCTTCCAGAATTTTTACGCAGCGCTCAAGGGTACGAAGAGGATTAGCCCCCTTCACCAACTCTGATAGCAATACCGGCATAAGCTCATCCAGCCTACTACGACCACGCGCGCCAACGCGGGGCTGATCCCTAGATGTCCTTAACTGCTGAAACAAATTAATGGTACGCAGCGGGTCTTCAAAAGCACTGAGCAGAGCTTGTGTATCAGCATATTTATCCTGGTCTTGGTCTGGGTTTTGCCACTGAGTCTCCCAGGGATTAACCTCGGCACCGGCCGTATTTGAGTGTTCTTCTAGCTCCTCAATAGCATATGTCCGGTAGACGTGATAAGCCTCTGCATACGCAGCAAAATCGGTAAAGCCTAACGCAACAGCTAAACGTAATTGATCAAGTTTTTTCTCCGGTAAAAGCTGTGTCTGTTCATCCCGCATCGCCTGCAAAGCATGCTCACTATCGCGAAAAAAAATGTAGGCTTCATGCAGTCTGGCCGCGAGTTTTTTTTCTATCAGACCCCGCCTAATCAAGGCTTCTAGTGATGCTTCGAAACCACTTAGTTTAAGCTCTGGATAACGTCCACCCCATATTAGCTGCCTAAGTTGAACAATGAACTCTATGTCACGAATACCACCAGGTCCGAGTTTGACATTACTCGCTTTTTCTTTGCTAGGCGCTTTGCGGCTTCCCGGGCCGTCCATGCGTTGTTTCATTATCCTGAGACTATCGATGGAACCAAAATCCAGATACCGCCGATACACGAAGGGCTTGAGCATCGCTATGAGCATCTCGCCAGCCGTCAAATCACCTGCGCAGGCTCGAGCTTTGACCCATGCATAGCGTTCCCATTCTCTGCCTTGTTGAGCGAAATATATTTCCATCGCACTAAAGTTGCAAACCAAGGCACCGCTTTCACCATATGGTCGCAAGCGCATATCCACACGAAACACAAAGCCATCAACCGTCGTTCTATCCAGCGTCTTTATTAAATCCTGGGCCAGCTCAAGAAAAAACCCCTGATTGGATTTGCCTGTTTTATCCGTGACCCCAGCTTCAGGATAAGCAAATACCAGATCCACATCGGAAGAAAGGTTCAACTCATACCCACCTAACTTACCGAGCGCTATCACACAAAGTTTTTGTGCCTTACCAGATGTATCACCCACCGGCGTACCATGTCGCTCGCAAGCATTATGATACAAACGCGTAAGTGCATATTCGATCAATTGGTCTGCCATTAACGACATGCAGGCAGTGGTCTCACGCATATCTGCAATACGGGTTAGATCTCTCCATACAATAAGGACCAGGCAGCGATTCCTAATTTGTATTAAAGCTCGCCTGAGTTCCGCATTGTCGCGCGCCGGCCCCCCGGTGCTCAAGGAGGCGATATAATCGCTTAAGGTCACTCTGGAGGCCCAATGTTCACGAATAACAAATTCGATGAACCATTGCGTATCAGCAAGCGCTATTTTTTTAACATAATCACTAAGCGCTAAAATTTTTAGCAGGCTGGTTTTTACCTGAGGCTGCAGAGAAAGATAATTATTCAGAGCCGTTTGTTGTGCCAGTGCACAATTTTCGATAATAAGAGCTAAAGACTGCTCGGCGACCTCTCGCAGAGCTGGAGGCAGCTCAGGGCTGTTCATAAAAGCAGCTCAGGGCTGTTCATAAAAAGCAGCTCAAGGCTGTTCATAAAAAGCAGTTCAAGGCTGTTCATAAAAAGCAGCTCAGGGCTGTTCATAAAAAACAGCTCAGGGCTGTTCATAAAAAACAGCTCAAGGCTGTTCATAAAAA
>JAHRWB010000220.1 GCA_019090385.1 Pseudomonadales bacterium
AGAGATTCGAAAAAGAAGTGGACCCTATCCTTGGCGTCATACGTATATTTCTCTAAATCTGGTGAGTGGCGTCTCTATCAATGATGTTGCGCAACAGGTTGGTAATTCTCCTTTGATTATTGAAAAACACTATTCTAAGTGGATACCTACTCAGGACGACACGAAACGGCTGCGCGCTCAACTGGAAGGTGCACTAAGCTGATTTCGCATTTAGTCTGCTTTCCTTCGTATCGTGTTACATCCAACTGTGGGACGGTTTCCGTAACCTATTATTCTATACGATCTAAAAAGTGTGGGAAATATGTGGGAAAGGGAGTGCTACGGCACATAACACATTGAAATATATATAAGATATGGCGGAGCGGACGGGATTTGAACCCGCGACCCCCGGCGTGACAGGCCGGTATTCTAACCAGCTGAACTACCGCTCCGAAGTTAGAAAATCTGCATCTCTTTACAGGAGAATGCAGGGTTACATTGGTGGGTGTTACAGGGGTCGAACCTGTGACCTACGGCTTGTAAGGCCGTCGCTCTACCAACTGAGCTAAACACCCTGTAACCAAGAGCGCGTATGTTACTGATTCAGCCTGAACTGTCAATGCATTAGAAAATGTTCTTGTCCTTAAATGGTTAAAAGTGGATGGTTCTGTCTATTTTCGTTTTCTGTAACACGGGCCTTCCTTTGTCTATTGTTGGGTGGAGTAGGAATGTTATGTTGGCTGTCCATTACGTTATATTACGAATGTACTACAACGTAATGGACAGTTTTTAGGGATTTCCTTTATATATTATACCTGTACTATATAGGGCGCCTATGCCTCCTTGCTACCAGTACGTTGTTGTTTTCTGAGCTTTTATCTTATTGAGGCCCTAAGGGTGTACCAGGGCTCGGGGCGTCATATTTATATATTATATTCGGCATATTAAATGCCTTTGAGATACCATTGAATAAGATTGTTAGTGCTGGATCATAAGCAAACGGAGTTATTCCATGCCATTAAGTAAAATGCATAAAGAAGCTACGCGGCAAAAAATTATCAAGGCTGCGGCTCAATTATTTCGGGAAAAGGGTTATGACGGTATTGGTATTGCTGGAATTATGGCTAAAGCAGGTTTAACTCGTGGTGGTTTTTACGCGCATTTTTGGTCGAAGGGGGCGCTATTTAGAGAGGTTCTTCGCTTTGAATCGGGGCTGGTTGAGCAATTGTGTGCTAGCTCGGACGATGCATCAGTCGAAGATGTGCTACTCAATTATTTGCGTCCGAATAATCTTGTACAGGTGCACCAAAGCTGTAATTTGGCTGCGTTAACAGGTGACGTTAGTAAAAAGGAGGCTATCACCCGGCAGACCTATACAAATTTATTCAAAAAATTGCTGGGGAGACTGAATACCTCTGGACATGGTGAAAAACGGCATGATGATTTTGTATGTGCTGTATTGGCTGTTGGGGGGGTGATGCTGGCAGGTGCACTTAGCGATAAACAGCTAGCAAGCCAGTTGCTAGAGAGTTGTCGTACAGAGATAAGCAGTAAGTTGGCGGGGTAAATAACGGGCAGGCAAGCTGCTGCTGAGACTAGTCGGAATGTAACAAAAACATGTTAATGATTGCTAATTGCCTTTAGACGTTGGTTCGCGGCTTTTCTGTGTTTTTATATCTGAAGATTAGTGGACATTGGTGTGAGTTAAAGGCACTCTTTCTAGCTAGTTGGGGAAGGTAGAAAGATTTAGCATCGGCTTAACGCTACTATTTGCTGAAGTCGGAATATATCGACAGTATGGCAGATGGCCGGTTGATGATTTTACCTCTGTCAATGTTGTGCGATATTTTGCTGAAAGACAAAATACGTTATAAAGATCGTAATATAAAAAGATCCATAATATAAATTGAGGGTAAGCTAGAAATGAGTACAGGTACAGTTAAGTGGTTTAATGCAGATAAAGGCTACGGCTTTATTACACCAGATGAAGGCGGCAAGGATTTGTTTGTGCACCATTCTGAAATTCAAACATCTGGTTATGCAACACTGGATGATGGTCAGAAAGTTGAGTATCAAGTAGGGGAAGGCCAAAAAGGTCCATGTGCAACAAATGTTGTCGGGGTCTAGTTGCTTGTTTGACTGAATATCAGAGCGGTCGGGGATCGCTCTGATATTATGACGCTCTGATCTTATAGCTGGATATCCGGTTAAGGATTGCTGTAAGTGTAAACTCGCAGCAAGCGGGAGTTGTATATTCTGACTTGTTACATGCTGATCGATAGATTCGATGTCCTACGGAGATCGGGTGGTTGGGAAATACTTATTTGGTAGCTAATAGCCCAATTCAGTAAATAGTAGTTAGGTATTTGTGAATACCTGCTGATGCCCGTTCCACTGTTACCTTACCAGGTACTGGTATTGTGCCCGGTATTTCTGTGAGTTTTTATTTACCGGCAGGGGCAGAGTGCTACCTTAGAAAGGTCGAATAAGCCTTTGATAACCTTTCAGTATGTTTTGAACGTAGTTAGCGCACGGCTATCAATAAGGTATTGATAGCCGTGCTGTTTGATCTATTTTTTGGGTTCTAGCACAACTACCGGAATTTCACGATTCTGCGCTAGTTTTTGATATGCATCGTAAGGTGAGTAAATGCCGGCGAGTTGCCGCCACAGACGGGTTCGTTCTTCACCTGTTGCGACCCGGGCAGTAGCCTGGAACTTCTGTGCAACAACCTGAACACCTACTTCGGGGTTTGCTTCCAAATTTAAATACCAGGCCGGATGGGCTGGTGCACCGCCTTTGGAGGCTATAATAATATAGTTGCCGTCAGCTTCACCGTAAATCAATGGTAGTGTGTGTGCCGTTCCTGATTTACGGCCAGTGGTCGTGAGCAACAAAGTGGTAACCATTCCCTGTCCGCCGCCCAATGAGGCATCCCACAGGTGTCCATCCTCTCCGTCACTTTCGATATAGCGCTTTAAATGATCGGCGATCCAGCCGGGTAAACTTTGGGTCATTGTATTTGTCATGCCTCATCTCCTATGCAGTGATTTTATATACCATTCGCTTAAAATCGTGGCTGAAAGGGTGCCAAAATCCTGGCATAAGCTGGGTCATACAAATACCCGAGATACCTTCTTTGTTTGCTCCGGCATTGGGAGACATCCACGAATGTGTACCGACCATTCCGCCCCAGTGATATTCTCCGGCTGCACTAGCGGGTTCCCCTTCTGCGGGTGCTTGCTTGAGTGCAAATCCCAGGCCAAATACTGTATCGGGCATAGCCCAGAATGGAAATTTAACGCTCACGCCATTGGCTAGTTGATTAGTGCGCATTAACTCCAAGGTTTCGGGTTTAACAAAAGTAGTGCCGTTCCAGGTTCCTTTGTTAATCAACATTTGAATAAAGGAAAGGTAGTCCGGCAGGGTGGACATGAGTCCGCCGCCGCCAGAGAGAAATTTCGGAGTTTCAGTAATAGCACTGGCGTCCATTAGAGAGTAACCGCTGGCCATTACTTTGAGGGGATTATCAGGCATATATAGAGCCGTCAGGCGATCGTGCTTTTCAATGGGGACAAAAAAATCTGTATCGTGCATGCCAAGAGGTGAGAAAATACGCTCCTTGAGAAATTTGTCGAATCGTTGCCCGGACCAAACTTCTACCAGCCTGGCCAGTACATCGGTGGCCAGACTATAGCGCCAGGAAGTACCCGGCTGAAAGGCCAATGGTAATTTTGAAAGATCTGCACACAGACTCTCCAGCGTATTGCCAGAGTTGGCCATCGGATTAATTCCCGCGCCGGTATAGATTTTGTCAATAACAGACTCCGGTTCGATAAATGCGTAGGATAATCCTGCAGAGTGGCTCATGACTTGGCGAATGGTGATGGAGCTTTGGCTTGCCACGGTATCGTCTGCAGTAGTGGCACCAGGTGTAAGTACCTGCATATTGGCAAATTCTGGCAGGTAGGTCTCCAGAGAATCATCCAACTTAAAGCGACCTTCTTCACAAAGGATCATAGCGGCAATAGAGGTAACTAGTTTGGTATTGGAGTACATTCGGAAAATGGCATTTTCCGGGAGCAAGCCCCCGGATGGTGCATCTGCTTCATGACTGAGCGGGCCGTAGGTTTTAACATCAATGACATCGCATCCTCTGAGCACGAGTGTATTGCAGCAAGGGATTATTTTCTGGTCGACGTACCATTGCATGCGCTCATGTATTTCTGAAAAATCCAGGCCAGAATCGATGGTTTTGATAGTCATTTTGTATCCTTGTTTATGCGATGATGTTTTTTTGAGAGTTTCTTTGCTTAGCCCTGTTCGCTACTTGGGCCTCTGGGCAATCCCATGGCTCATGTATGCGGCCCATTTAGGACCGGGTTTGTAGCCGCTTTCTATTTCGGGAATGAGGAAGCCAGTATCGCGAATGAGTCGGCTGGCATCGCGTGTAAGGTGGCAGCCACCACCGATGATCTTCCAGAGTGGTTCTATGCGTCTTTGCCAGCGTTGTACAGAAATATCTGGTGACAATCCATGTTCTACAAAATAGAAACGTCCTCCGGGTTTTACAACGCGGTAAATTTCCTGAAGAGCCCGGTAGACATTTGGGATAGTGCATAGTGTCCAGGTGCACACCACGGAATCAAAACTTGCATCATCAGCGGGTATTTCTTCACTGGGGATTTGCAAAACATTGACGGGTGGCACGATGTCCGCCGCACGGGATTCAGCCAAAGCAGTTAGCTCTCTTGAAGGGTCCAGCCCGGTGATGGATTCTACCTGGTCCATGTAGTGACACAGATTAAGGCCGCTGCCAATGCCAATTTCAAGCACTTTGCCTGTCGCAAGGGGCACATACCGCGCTCTGAGCTTTTTCATGGGAGGTTGTGAACAGGCCATTTCTATAAGTTTGGGTAACACATGTTTTTCGTACCAGCCCATATTGCTTCAACCTTATTTAATGAGACTCGTTGAGATACCTTTACGGTGGGTAAAGATAGCGGATAGCGATGTCATCTAGCAATTGCAATTGCGGTTAATTTGCGGGGTGTGATTGAGAGCGTGGGTCTGCGCGAAGTATTTACTGTTCTGACTCGATGGGAGGGTCGCCCTAATACCTTGGGCGTAGTTGAATTTGCTCGTCTAGACTGTATTCATGATTTCATTTCCGGGTTATTACGTAGAGCTTGTCCGGCATAAAGGCATTAATGCCACGATTTTGGAAGGTTACCGCCTTTCGGACCGTTTGCCTGTAGTCATTAAAATGCCGGTGGGCGGAAGCCACAGTAAGCGCACAAAGGTGGCTCGGCAGCTATATACGAAATTACGTAAGCTCCGAGGACCGGGCATAGCTGAAATGATAGAACTGATTGTGGATGAACCAGGCCCGGCAGTGGTAATGAAAAAATTCTCTGGACAGCGGGTATCAACAACCTTGTTTAAAAAAAATGAGCGTGTTGAGTTTGAAGAATTTTTATATTTTGCAATTAATATCACTCAGTCTTTATCGCATATTCATGCCCATGACGTGTTACATGCAGACTTAAAGCCAGCATCAATTCTCTACAGTGTGGATGAACACCGGGTGCAATTTATCGAATTTGGCGAGTTCAACAACAGTAATCTTGCCTGGGAAAATGAGAAAGAGCTGTCTGGTTCACTGCCCTATGTGTCACCTGAGCAAACCGGGCGGTTTGGACAAGTAGTGGATCAGCGCAGTGATCTGTATTCTCTGGGAGCAGTTTTTTATGAGATTTTAGCGGGTCGTCCACCTTTTATATGTGAAAAACCTTTGGCATATGTACATGCGCATATCGCGCAGGTGGTGGAGTCGCCAGCGGAATTTAACCCGCAAATTCCAATTGCCATTGCAAATATTATTTTGAAGTTGCTGGCGAAAGCACCTGAGGATAGATATCAAACTGCGACCGGGCTCGTTAATGATTTGCAACATTGCCTGAGTAGGTTAGAGGGTCAGGGCGTGATACCTGACTTTGTTTTGGAAATAAATGAGGCATTGCAAAAATTTCAGCTACCGACGGAAATGTATGGAAGAGCATCTGACACGGAGATTATATCTGATGCTTTCCGGCGTACTTGTGCGGGGCAGACAAATGCAGTTTATATAAGCGGAGCATCAGGTCTGGGAAAGACCAGTCTGGTGCATTCTTTTAAAAAACAACTTACGCAGACAGAAGGTCGTTTTATCGAAGGGAATTTCCATCAGTATTCCCATTCTATCCCCTATTCGGCGCTGAAGCAGCTTACCCGGGAATTTGTTGACCGTTTAAAATTGAGTTCGGCAAAAGAGTTGGCAGAGTTGAAATTGGACCTACTTGAAGCGCTGGGTGATTCAGCCGGTGTACTTTGCGATGTTTTTACGGATCTGCAGAGTTTGATTGGCAAAGTGCCTAAAAAAGACAGTACTGGTGCGGAGGAAGAGAAGGCAAGGCTGTGGTCCAGCTTTCTTAGTTTCTTCCGTGTAGTTGCAACTGTTCAAAGACCTCTTGTGGTGTTTTTGGACGATTTGCAATGGGCCGATGCTGAGTCACTGGCGATGATAGATTACATTGTTAGGAACGCATTAAACACCAAACCCCAGCCCGCATTACTAGTAGTTTGTTGTTACCGTGACGATGAATTGGACGCGGATTCGCCTCTGCTAAATTCTTCCTTGATTATACCTGAAGAGTTGATAGAAGCGGGCATGTTTAGGCATATACAACTGCAGGAGCTTAAAGATTCAGACGTGCTGAAGTTTTTGAGTGACGCGTTTCATGGATCAGAGAAAGATACCAAAGAACTGCTTGAAGTAATCACCAGGAAGACCGGGAATAATCTATTTCTGATTCAGCTGTTTCTAAAGCATCTACATGATTTAAATATATTGAAATTTAGTCCAGAGCTTGGGTATACATGGTCTATTGATGAGGTTGTGGCTGCTCAACTACCCGACAACGCCGCCGAATTTTTTAGGAATAGAATTAGCAAGCTGGATGAAAATTCACGCACCCTCTTAGAAATGGCCAGTGTAGTGGGTTTTTCTTTTAGCATTGAAGAACTGATGTTATTAGCAAAGAAAGATAAAAAATATATATCAGATAGTCTGGAGGTATTGGGTAATTATGGATTTGTTACCCTTACCTCTACTGGTTATCAGTTTTCTTACAGCAAAATACAGGAAGGGTGTTATTTATTGCTTTCCGAGCAGAAAAAAGGCCGGTTGCATTATGAAATTGGCGCGTGGATGCTCAGTTTGGGGCTAAAGGAGAAGGATCGGCTTTTTGAGATTACTGATCATCTGAATAAAGGCCAAGATTTTGTCACCAGCAAACAACGAAGCAGACTGCTTTCGTTAAATCTTCGAGCAGGAAAGCAAGCGTTGCTATCGGTATCTTTTACTCAGGCTAAGCTCTATTTTGAAAGTGGTCTTGCCTTGCTTGGTAGCATGAAAATTTCGGGGCCCATTGAAAAACATAAGCTGTTTTTCGCTTTTACATTGGGTGTGGCGCGTTGTTTGTTTTGCAAAGGGGAGAATCGTCAGGTAATAGAGTTAGGTACAAATTTACTCAAATTGAATCTGGACGACGATCAGCTGAGTGAACTCGTAGTACTACTTATTGATACTCATAGTCAGCTGGGAGAATTTGGAGAAGCTAGTACGATAGGCTTAGCTGTACTGCAACGATTTGGTATTGAGTTTGATTCTGACCCCCGGCCCGCAAGCATGGAGAAACTGGTAGATGAACATTGCCAGAAACTTGAATTACGGGGTGTTGGTGCCGTGGCAAAAATACCCGCTAGCAATTCCCGGAATTGGCTAAATCAAAGCAGGGTATTAGCAGCGATTAGAAGGCCTGCCTTTTTTGCACAACCCTATTTACTAAGCCAAATAGTCTGCTATGCGCTGGATCGTGCATTTGAGCGTGGAATTAATCCGCAAGTACCAGCACTCATGCAGGGTTTTTCCATACTTTTGGTAATGGGCATCGGGAAACTGAAACTGGCATACGAGTTTGATAAAGAAGTAATCAAACTCAGTGTGAAATATGGCGACAAATTACTGCATTTAAGTTCGCAAATGGTACACATTCTGCTTATTTCGCATTGGGTGCGTCCATGGCGAGAGCTGATAGCCCCACTGATAATTATGTGCAAGCAAGCGATTAATTATGGAGAGCTAAATATAGCAATTGATAGCGTTTCTATGATCTTCGCTTTTGAAATGTTTTCTGGAACCAAGCTTTCCACCATAAGAAAGAGCGTGGGAGAGCTCAATTACTTGTTGAATGATTTTTCCCGGCAGCAATTGGATATAGTCCAAAATCTGTTTAAGACATTGGATTTATACGAATCGGAAGAAGCGGGTGAGACAATATCACAGTTGGCGGATCCGATGACTCTTTTTGAGAGTGACTTTCTGGAACGCCCCAACAGGGCTGGACAAGGCGCAGCTTATTTGGCCTTGTGGTTTCTGGCGAATGATGACTCGCAGACGTGCTTAGAGATCATTCAACAGTATGCCAATAAGCATGAAAATGTGCTGGTCGGCTCCGTCTATACTGCTGTGCTTCAGCTGATGCAAGGTGTTGCTGCTGCAAGGCAGATGGTAGGTGCGGAAGAAAAGTCTAGAAAACTCTTGTTGAAGACTGCCCGGAATGCGCTAAACAGTTTGAAAAAGTGGAATGCTGCAGGCAATGATAATTTAGCTCATCAGCAAGTGTGGCTGGAAGCCGAATTAATGATGAGTGAGGGCGAGGTGGGTGCGTTTCGGGAGTTAATACTGGCTCGGGAACTGGCTGGCAGGGCCGGTTATCTGCACCATGAAGCAATGATAACCCAGAGACTTCTGAATGAATATTTGGCTCAAGGTATTAATCGACAAGCGGGCATAGAGATCAGATATATGCTTATCTGCCTCAATAAATGGGGTGCGAGTGGACTGTCCAAACGCGTAGCGGCACGCTACGATAATATTTGGGATGAAAATTCTGAGAATACTGATAAGCATGATAGGGTCAATGAAAATGTTAGTAATAGTAGCTCTATGCTCGATATCGATACGATCATTCAAAATTCTCGAGCGATATCAGAAGGTGTAAACCTTGATAGTGTCACACGGAGTTTTTTGCATAGCTCTGTGGAAAATGCCGGTGCCCAGGAAGGGCTCCTGTTGTTAGTAATGGGTATGGATATTGTAGTCCAGGCAAGTAGTAATGTTAGTGGTGAATACCATCGAATAGTCGTACCACTCACAGAATATATAGGTGTTGCTCAATCTGTTATACATTTTGTGCATAATAAAAATGAAACAGTGATACTGGATGATGCGTATCTAGAGGGTTTGTTTACGCGAGATCCTTGGGTACGTCGTCACTCCGCCCGATCGGTACTTGCATTGCCAGTTCACCATCGCGGGGAGATGCGCGCCATATTGTTTTTATATAACAACTTGAGCGCAGAAGTTTTTACACCTGATCGCCTGGCTTTATTGAATATGTTGGGTGCCCAGGCTGCCATTTCTATTGGGCAGGCCCGGGCCTATGAAGAGCTGGAACAACAGGTAGAGTCACGTACCGCGGAGTTGCGCGATGCAAAAGAAATAGCTGAACAGGCCGCTCAATCCAAAGCAGAGTTTTTAGCGTCGATGTCACATGAAATTCGCACACCAATGAATGGCATTTTGGGTATGGCAAGTTTGTTAAAGATGACACTGCTAAATGGTGAACAACAGGAATACCTCGAAGCGATTGATAGTTCTGGCAATTCATTACTGGATATAATTAATGACATTCTGGATTTGTCGAAGATCGAAGCGGGCAAGATGACAGTGGAGCTTGACCGATTCTCGTTGTGGGATTGCATGCGAGAAGTAGGTAGTATTTTGGCACCCACTGCGCAAAGAAAAAATCTGGACTTTCCTGTCATAATTGAATCGTCAATACCCGAAATGATAGTTTCTGATAAAACCCGGTTGCGCCAGGTGGTGTTGAATTTGATAAACAACGCAATAAAGTTTACCGAGAATGGTAAGGTCAGTATTCGTGTGTTTGGCAGCCAGATTGGGGGTGATTGCCTGTGTATCGAGGTGATGGATACAGGGGTAGGCATTACATCTGAACAAGCCAAGCAACTTTTTCAACCTTTTGTGCAAGCGGACGCATCCACCACACGCCGCTTTGGTGGAACCGGGCTCGGGCTAACAATATCAAAACACTTGGTGGAATTATTAGGCGGTACAATTCAGGTAAGCAGCACGCTTGGTGCTGGCTCGTGTTTCTCAATAAAAATACCTATGGTATTTAAAACTGAAGTAAACAGTTTGCCTGATTTAAAGGGGCAGTGTGCGCATGTGGTTTCTCAATCTGAGGGAACACGTACCATGCTGAGCCAACTGTTGGGGAATTTAAATGTTGAGGTGAGTAGTGCTGCTGAGCTGTCCGAATCCGTAGACGCTACCTTTGATATGTTATTTATAGATGCGGAACAGGTTAATACCAAAGGCTGGGGCTCGGAATTTTCCGGGGCACAGCTATTCTTATTGTCAACCTGGCCCACTCGCATTGAAAACGAAAAATTGGCGCTTGAAATCAATGCCAAGTTGTTGGCCAGGCCCGTATTCATGCCGAATTTACTGAATGGACTTGGTTTGGGAACAAGTAATTTGGGGGAGTTGAATGGTGTGCTGGATTTTGGCGCGTCAGACCTGAGGGTATTGTTGGTTGAAGACAATCCTGTTAATCAGCGAATTGCACGTACCATGTTGAAAAAGGCAGGTATTGAGTGTGAGCTTGCTGTAGATGGTTTGGAGGCTTTGGAAAGGTATGAACAAGCCACCTGGGACATTATTTTGATGGACTGCCAGATGCCACGAATGGACGGGTTTGATGCATCTCGGGAAATTCGTCGCAGGGAAGCTGGATCAAACCGACATGAAATTATCATAGCACTGACAGCTAATGCGCTGACTGGTGATAGAGAGCAGTGTCTGGACGCGGGTATGGATGAGTACTTGAGCAAGCCTATTCGCAAAGAAGATCTGTATGCAATGATTGATAAATATGTTGGGCCGGAGGTGAGGTCCCTACACTAATTTTTGGTCAATATTAATGGGCTCCAATATTGTTAGCGGTCAACACTAATCACCGGCTTTTGTGTTCTGAATATATTATTGTTGTTTATCAGATATAAGCCGATAAACAATTCGGTTGTTTCTGGCAGCTACTTGATTCCAGGTACGTGCATCCTGAATATCTGGTGCAAATGAAAATTTTTGTGTTGAGCTCTGCCGGTTATAGGCAATGGAAGTCACGCTGATACCCTGTTCCGAAAGTAGGGGAAAGGTATCGATAAAATTGATGAATTCTATGCTTTGGTGCTCACCGATAAAATTCGATTGGTCCTTCGGGTGCCCGATTAGGTCGCATTCAGATATTTCAAGGTCCGGCGGAGCCAGTTGGTATTCGCCTGCATTATCCCTAATGAGACAAAACTCACCCAAATGTGCCTCCATAAAAATATTGCCGGTAAAGTTAAGTGTTGCCAATTGCAAAATGAGATTTTGTACAAGCCGAGCACGGTTCTGATCATATGCCAGCTCATCAAAGGGGACGTGGTTATTTTCGTTAAGCGCCCATTCAAGTGGTGCAAGGGAGTTTTGCGCATTCAGCACATATTGCACCGAACTGGACTTGTCTAGTTCGGTGCTATTGCTATCTGCTTCAATGTTCCTGATCGTGTTGTTGGTTTGTTCTAATTGATTCGCAATCTGCTTGAGCTTATATTGGGTTTGCTCGTAGCTTTCAACTACCCCCAGAGCTGACCATATAACAGCAATCAACAGCAATAACGTGAAGCTGCCCCACCCAAGCCATTGGTTAGGGTTAGGTGATTTCCCCGATTCGGCTTCTTGGGATTCCAGGGCCAGTGCGGTGTCCGATAAATGATGCTCAGTACGTTGCTGATCTAAAATTTCTTTTGAGACGCGATGGGCAAAGTCCTTTTTCGCATTCAGTATGTCGTTTCTCAGGTGCAGATGTTGTTTTTCAAGGGTATGGGAAATTAAATCCTGCAGTGACTCCATGGTTTCCCGGGTTTCACTTCCTGGCACCGGTTGTGTTTCGGTGCTGGGTTTTTGGATGTTTTCTGTGAATACCTGCTCGCCAGCATAGCCACCGTCGGTGTCTCGTCGATCTTCAACCAGACCCAGTTTTAATAGCATATCGAACAGTACGCCGGGTTGGACTTCTTTGGGCAAAACCGCTAATGCTCCCAGTGCCCTGGCTTGAGAAACGTATACATCGCCTTCTTTGGCGGTATACATCATCACAGGGATCATGGCCGTACGTGGGTTGGATTTAATGGCTGAGACAGCTTCCAATCCATCCATTCCGGGCATTGTATGGTCCATGAAGATTACATCTGTGGATGAGTGTTCAAGAAATTGCAGCGCGTCTTCACCGGATTCGGCAAAATCCACCTTCAGGTCATATCTTTTGAGCATGCGCTTCATCGCAAGTCTGGCTGACTTGGAGTCGTCCACTACTAGTGCACGTTTGGTGGACATTGGGTATTTTTCCTGTTCTAAACCGGTTCTATGTTAAACCTACAGTCAATCACTTTCATCTATCGAGAACTTAGATGATACTGGCAAGATAGAACTTGGCAATTTTTAGTAGAATTGGAAGATTATCTTGGAATTTAAATTTGGAACCTGAATGTGCAGTTGTTTAACAAAAAACATACGCTAACCAGTCTGTCCCGCACCTGCGGTTGAGCTGCAAAACTTAGCTCGGTCGAGCTGAATAGTCTTCTTTCCGAATTACCGGTCCCCGATAATTCGCGCTTGCTGGTGGGTTTCGAAAACTCAGATGATGCGGGTGTTTATCAACTAAACGAAGATACGGCAATTGTTGTCACTGCAGATTTCATTACTCCACCAGTCGATGATGGAGAAATTTTCGGTGAAATTGCGGCGGCTAATGCCATTAGTGATGTTTACGCTATGGGCGGGGTGCCTATTACCTGTTTGAATTTGGTTTGCTTTCCTTCAGATAAACTGCCGGTTGCCGTTCTGGACGGGATTATTCGTGGCGCACTACGCAAAATATCTGAGGCTGGGGCGGTGATGGCCGGTGGACACACCGTAGATGATCCAGAACCAAAATTTGGTCTGGCGGTTACCGGCCTGGTACATCCGGATAAGATTTGGCGCAATGGGGGTGCCCAGGAGGGTGATGTGCTGATTTTAACCAAAGCCATTGGCAGTGGTGTTCTGTTGAATGCAAATCTTAAAAATCTGGTGTCTGAAAATGCAATGACACATTGTCTGGATAGTTTAAGAATGCTCAATGCAGCAGCAGCTGAAGTATTGAAAAACTTCCAGGTACATGCAGCCACAGACATCACGGGCTTTGGTCTGGCTGGTCATGCCTTGGAAATGGCTAAAGCTTCAGGCTATTCCCTGGAAATCAATTTTTCCCGGCTTCCATTGATGGATGAAGCTCAGCTTATGTACAAAAAAGGTATTACTACCGGGTCAAACCAAAGCAACCGGGAAGCCGTAGGTGAACAGGTTTGCTTTGGCAGCGGTATCGATTTGCGCTCAAGAGAGCTGGTGTTTGATCCACAGACCAGTGGCGGATTAATGGTTGCCGTAGGTGCTGATAAGGCAGATGAAATAATTCAGAGACTGCATTCAGCTGGAGTAAGTGAGGCTAGATCGATAGGTCGGGTATTGAGTGTTTCACAAACTTCCGAAATAGCATCGCCTATCGTTCGCTTTACCTGAGTAAAGTACCATACTAAACAAGGAACTATTTGATTCGCTAGGTAAATTACTTGGAAAGTTTGTCAAAATTGATGTGGGGGTTAGGTGGCACTGTTAGCCTGCTGTTGGGTAGCATTGGTATAATACTGCCCCTGCTACCTACGGTGCCCTTTTTGTTACTAAGCGCATTTTGTTTTGCTCGCTCGTCTGAGCCTGCACACGTTTGGTTGTTGAGCCATCGGTATTTCGGACCTCCTATCCTACAATGGCAAGAGCATGGCGCGATTAGCAATACCGCTAAAGTATTGGCCATGGTATCTCTGATTTTTGTGCTTGGTATGTCATTTCTGATGCAAGTGCCTCTCTATGCTCTGCTAGCACAATTGGTGGCGCTAATATGTGTTGCCTGTTTTATCTTGACGCGCCCCTCTGGCGCGTCAGCTCCTGAAAATGCTTTAGTTCCTGCGCCGACAGAGTCTGCAGACCTTGTTCCAGATACAGTAATGGACTCGGGAACTGAATTTGCCGGGCCAATCAATTCCTGAAATGTTAGTCTTGCCAGAGGTAAGGACTATTTATTGAGGAACAGCTATGCGATTGGTGTCGTGGAACGTAAATGGCATTCGAGCGGCGATGAAAAAAGATTTTGCTGAATCATTTGCGGCGATGGAGACAGATGTGCTTTGTCTACAGGAAACTAAAGCACAGGATGAGCAAGTATTGGAAGCCCTTAAAGATGTCAGTGGATACTACATTTATACAAATTCTGCAGTTAAAAAAGGTTATTCAGGTACCGCTATATTGAGTAAAACGGAACCTTTGAATATACGCTTCGACATGGGTATAGAGGAGCATGATCAGGAAGGTCGGGTCATTGTAGCCGAATATGAAAAATTCTTGTTGATGACGGTATATACGCCAAATTCTGGGAGTGAATTGAAGCGTCTCGATTATCGAGAGAAATGGGATGCAGATTTTTTGGTTTATATGCAAGCCTTGGAAAAAAATAAACCCCTGGTGATCTGTGGCGATTTTAACGTTGCTCATCAGGATATCGATTTGGCGCGACCAAAACCCAACTACAATAAATCTGCTGGTTTTACCCAGCGAGAGATAGATGGTATGGATAATATTACGGCGGCCAAATTTGTTGATAGCTACCGCTATCTATATCCGCAGGAAGTGAAGTATAGCTGGTGGAGTTATCGGGCTGGTGCGAGAGCAAAGAATGTGGGTTGGCGTATTGATTATTTCGTTACCTCTCAGAGCCTTTGTACGAAGATTCAAGGTGCTGATATTCTCAATAAAGTGATGGGTTCTGATCATTGTCCCGTATTACTGGAGTTAGGCATTTGAGTGGTTCTTTTGGGTTGGGGAACTAAGCAGTAGTTTTCAATTCTGTTGGTTTTTCATGCAGCTCAATTTTGGCTTTGCTCACGCACGCGAGTATATGGAGCTAAGCCGTTCTGACTCTAGCGATAGTGTAACGAATCCTGCTTATTTAATGGCGCCAATAACAGGTAAAATATCCAGGCAAACCAGGTGATAAAAATGACCGCCAGTATCCAGGCAAATTTTTCCTTACCGCCGGTTCTACTGGAAGCCATGATAAAAATAATCGGCAATAGCCAGATGACTGCGCCAATCAGGATGGCAATGAGTGCGATAAGCGATCCTATCAATTCCATTCATTAACTCCATTGTTATGTGCATTGTTTTCTCTACTTTGGCTTTTCCGCAAGACCTGCTATGGTCTTTTGACTTGGTAGCGATAAATATATCAGCAAATTTTGCGCCAGGATCAATAAATATATAAAAAACAATAAGTTATTGCAGTTTGGGTTTGCTCAAAAACACCTTATAGCTAATGATTTGCGCATTTTGACCAATAACTGGTCAAGTTGAATTTGTTTGGTTTGATGTTTTGGGCTGGGGTTTTGGCTTGAGTGGAGAAAAGGGATAGCTGTGCGATATTGTTTGCTTTATTTGGGGCTCGTGCTTATGTTTCCAGCAGTGACCCAAGCGCTTTGGGCTGATTTAAAAAGGCATGGTCCGGTTGCGCTAACAGAGAAAATTTCTATTGGCGGATTGGCCGATGAGGAGCCTATAACGCTGGCGCGATTCGATCGCGATGAAATCAGTATCCAGATTGATGGTGTGTTAGATGAACCGGAGTGGGCAGAGGCTCAACCATTAGGCAAGATGCGGGTGCTTCAGCCAGATACCCGGGAGCCCGTACCCTATCGTACCGATGTTAAAATGTTGTATACGGACAAGGGGTTGTATGTTGCATTTGATATGGAACAACCCAAAGACAGCATTATTCGGCGTATCAGCGGTAGAGATGCCCGTCTGATCGTCCGGGATCGCATTTCATTTACCATAGATACCTCCGGGACGGGTTTATATGGTTATTGGATGAGTTTGGCCCTAGGCGACAATCAGATGGATGGCACTATCTTGCCTGAGCGACGGTATGCCAGTGATTGGGACGGTGCCTGGTATGGTGCTTCAAAACAAAACGAACGAGGCTGGGTTGCAGAGGTATTCATTCCCTGGTCCCAAACGGCCATGCCCAAGGTAGAGGGTACTCGTCATATGGGTGTATACGTCAGCCGCAATGTAGCGCAGTTGAATCAGACCTGGGGCTGGCCTGCAATAAATGCCAGTGACTCCAAATTTATCAGCGTATTTCAAAAAGTAGCCTTGTCCGGCGTAGACCCCCGTAAACAGTGGAGTGTATTTCCTTATGTATCGGGTACCCGAGACGAGATTGATAAAGATTTTACTACCAAAGCCGGGTTCGATTTATTTTGGCGGCCTTCCAGTAATTTTCAGCTAACCAGTACTATAAACCCGGATTTTGGTAGCGTTGAGTCAGATAACGTCGATGTGAATCTCACCGCGAACGAAACATTTTTTCCAGAAAAGCGGCTGTTTTTTCAGGAAGGACAGGAAATATTTCAAACTACACCACGCGCGTCAGATACTAACGGACAAGTTTTTTCAGTACTGAATACGCGGCGTATCGGTGGGCGAGCAGCAGTACCTGAATTCCCTGACGGCATTAACCTGTCTACTCGCGAATCCAGAAAATTTGCGCCGCTTTATGGCGCGCTGAAAACTACCGGGCAGTTTGGCAATGTTCGCTACGGTGTATTAGCAGCTTCTGAAAAAGATGTTACCTTTGGATCTGAGGATATCTCTTTAAAACAGGCCGGTCGGGATTTTGCCGTAGCACGATTTTTATATGAATCAAAACGCAGCGGAGCCTATAAAGGCATTGGCATAATATCTACCCGGGTGTCTCATCCGGACCGGGATGCCATAGTGCATGGTCTGGATTTTCACTACCTTACCAGCAAGGGTACCTGGAATGTGGATGGACAGTTACTTTATTCCGATGTCACAGGTGAAGGCAAGGGCAAGGGTGGATTTATGGATATCACCTATACGCCGCACAGGGGCAGTAAGCATACCCTGACTATTGAGTACCTGGATAATAAGCTCAACATTAATGATCTGGGTTTTCAGATTAGAAATAATTCCCGTGTTCTGCATTATCAGGGCAGTATAGTTGAAACGGATTTTAGCTGGGTGAGAGATGTAGAAATTAAGCCATTTGTCTTTTTAGAGGTAAATGGAGACGGTCATAGAACCAAAAGTGGCATAGGATCAAGATTCAATTTGAAGTTGCACAATTTGGATCAGCTTAATTTATATACATTTTATGTGGCACCAATTTATGACGATCGCAATAGTTTTGGGAATGGAACATTTAAGGTTCAGCCGAGGGTTTCTCTCGATATAGATTATGAAACTGATCCCTCCAGGACCATCAGTTTTTCTGCGGGTAGTTCCTATTTCGGGGAGCGTATAAAGGGGCGAAAGCTGGAAGCCCATATTGGCTTTACCTGGCGGCCTCGCAGTAATATTAATATGGAGCTTAATCTTGAATATATTGACCGGAATTCATGGTTATTACACCAGGGTGACAAGGATTTTACGACATTTAATGCCAGCCAGTTACAACCGCGGCTTAATCTTGATTATTATCTCAGTGCCAAGCAGCAATTTCGCATTGCACTGCAATGGATAGGTATTCGCGCTTTAGAGGATGAATTCTTTACTATTCCTGAGAAAACAGGTGATTTGATTCCCGGTCCGAAGCCCCCTGGAGCTACAGATGATTTTAGTCTTTCCCAACTGAATTTCCAGGTGCGCTATCGCTGGCAAATAGCGCCTTTATCAGACTTATTTATCGTATATACAAAAACATCAATACATGCGGGTATGCTGGATGATTTCGATAATCTTTTTCAGAGTGCATGGGAAGAACCTGTTGGGGATCAGGTGGTGATAAAGCTAAGGTATCGACTCGGAAGTTAGCAGGCTAGCGGGCAAGTTAGTAGCGAAGTATTCCTTGGTTGCAGTCCTCAGCCTGGTGCGGATTTTTTTCAGGACATGATGTTCAGCCCTTAGTGACGCCTGCTGTCCATATGTTTTGTGCGAGCATTTTGTTTGTTGTTTGATCGCTTGTGTGCTGTCAGTTTGTTATTGGTTTTGTGATTCGCCGTCCGGCTTTGATCAGTCGCTTTCCTCTGTTCTCTCCGCTGGATTTTTCTCGTGGGCTGGATGTCAGGGCTTGCCTGGTTTTTTTGTCGGGCAACGATACGTTGCTGATGTCCGCTGCTGTGTTTTTGGGAAGCGGCCATGCTGCGGATTTTTGTTGGGGTATTGTGACGGTTTTTCCTGCTGGAAGGTTGCTTGTGTTTGTTGTTGACGAGGCGAACCTGTCTTTGTTTTTGCATTTGCCTGGTGTTTTTTTCACGCTGACTTCGGTTTATCCGCTGCTGCGGTATGCTGTTAATGGCATTATTATTGTTTCTGTATTTGTTATGAGAGCCCCTGTTTCTGACCACATAGTTGGGGGATGTATCAATCGCTTGGATGGCGCGCTGCTGGTTGTGTGATCTCCTGCCTGAGCGAGGCCTGTTTTTTGCTTTTTCTCGGTGCGAGAGGTTTGCCCGTGGTCCAAAGACTTTATTACCGTCTGTATACAAGCGGGATGCTGGTCGGGCTGGATGTTCATTTTTTCTGAAATTATGTTGTTTGGGATGTGCTTTGTCCCGCCTGAATGCAGTGCGTCGATAGTGCTGCTTGTAGCCGTGCAGGCCAAATCCATTGCTGTGAACCTTGTTGTGGTAGCGTCGATGAATACGGTAGTGAGTATTGTTCGGCCAGTACGTGTGCTGCCTGTTTGCGTAGTAGTGATTGTCTCGGTGGTGGCTACCGTGGCGAGAATAGTGGCGGAATAGAGCGGTTGAGAAGCCCCAGCCGTAGAACGGGTCATAGTGTGCATTAAGGCCCCAGGTGGGAGGCCGCGCATAATAATGTCGTTTGTGCCAGGGGCGGTAGTGCCAGCCTGTGCCATGGACGATGCTACCACGATAAATATAGCTACCCAGATAGCCAGGTGTGTACCCTACATAAACTGCGTGAGGGGTGGTTTCATAAATGTGTACGTAGGTTACATTATAGTGCGGGTTTGAAACGGGGATATCGTAGATTATGTCTGGAATATATCTAGCTATTTGCCAGTGTCCTCTTAATGATTCTGATGTATACCAGACACCTTGTTCGCAGCCGTAAAATATACCTTCATATTTGAAGATTGCATTGGGGGTATTCAAGCCGTATTGCAGTTCGGGCTTCCCACTAACGGGTTCGAAGCGTGGCCCCCCATCCCATACCGGGCTGAAATCGGCACTATCAAGGTTTATCTTGCTGGTGCGGGGCAGACTGTTGTCGAGTAATGCATCTTGTGCTTGGGGGGTACCTGCGATGTGGGTCATTACCTCAGGAGCACGTAGATAATCTTGTATATTGGCGAAGGCCGGGGGTAGTGCATCATTTGCCACGGATTCCCATGACGTGTCA
>JAHRWB010000221.1 GCA_019090385.1 Pseudomonadales bacterium
GGGCTCTTTAAACTCAACAAGAATTGCGCGGAATTCAGCACCCTTGTTTATGGCTGTTTCCAGCTGTCCTTTGGGCACCAGTAGCGCTTCACGAGGTTTGGGACTAAAAGAAAAAGTTTTGTCCGCGGCCTTTTGTTCTTCATCATGTACGATGATGTCCATGGGACCATTTCCCGTGACATTCAACAAAAAATAATCGTTTTCATGCTTATGCTTGGGAATACTACCACCTTCCGGCACTATCTGATTCCAAACGCGTACATGTTCATCTTCATATATGACAGTTGTCGCTATGGGATTACGTTCTTCAGACATACATTGCTCCTGGCGTAGGTAGGTTGAGAATGAATAAGTTCCTGAATCAGCGGGTACCAACTCATTCAGGAATATAAGAGAATAACAGCCAGAGAGAAAAGAAAAACAAAAAGAGGAATTAAAATTGTGAGTAAACTGGCGGAAACCGAATCTACGGGTCTAATTCTAGAGATTGAGGATGGCTGCGCCACGATTACTCTGAATCGGCCCCAGCGCCACAATGCGCTATCCCAGGTGGATATGGACAATTTATGCAAAACCCTGGAAGAAGTCGGAAATAACCCTGAACTACGCGTTCTGGTATTAACCGGCACTGGGGAAAAATCCTTTTGCTCTGGCGCTTTTTTAGGCGACCTGGCAAATCGCAAATTCAAGGGTGACCCACTTCAAAAGTTGGCAGAAACTCTCGAGAATATACGCCTGCCCAGTATCTGTGCCTTTAACGGCAGTGTTTACGGTGGCGGAGTGGAATTAAGTTTATGTTGTGATTTTAGGATCGGCATCGAAGGTATGCGTATGTTTGTACCACCCGCCAGGCTGGGTATTCACTATCCCGTGCAGGGTTTAAACCGATTTGTCAGCCGTCTGGGGCTTGGGCCAGCAAAGAGAATTTTATTGGCCGTGGAAACCTTTGACAGTACCACTCTCAGCGAAATGGGATTCCTTGATTATCTGGTTAACCCAGCAAAGCTCACTGAGCGCACGCAAGCTCTGGTATCTGAACTAAAAAAATTAGCGCCCCTCTCAGTGCAAACAATGAAAGCGACGCTAAACGAGATAGCCAGACATGATATAGATCCTGACAAGATAAAAGCACGAATCGCGCTGTGTGGAAAATCTGATGACCACAAGGAAGCACTCAGGGCCCGTGCAGAAAAACGCGACCCTGTGTTCAAGCAGCGCTAATAACAACATTCCGGGAAGGACAGCCCGGAATATAGCTTCTATTTACCCACTGCCCCAAGGCTGTCTATGAAAAACCGCTCAGGGCTGTCTATTAGAAACGCTCAGGGCTGCCTATGAAAAACCGCTCA
Organism: Pseudomonadales bacterium; assembly: GCA_019090385.1. Classification (GTDB taxonomy): domain Bacteria; phylum Pseudomonadota; class Gammaproteobacteria; order Pseudomonadales; family Azotimanducaceae; genus DC-out156. The sequence goes on from JAHRWB010000221.1 coordinate 1,350, forward strand.
GGGCTGTCTATTAGAAACGCTCAGGGCTGCCTATTCAAAACGCTCAGGGCTGTTTACTAGAACCGCTCAGGGCTGTTTCCGCTGACGGACTGGAGCATCACTGGTATTTATCCAGCGTGCAGAAATACCAGCGCTATACCCGCCATCAACGATAATGTCCCGCCCATTTATCCATGTAGAAGGCCCCGTGGACAAGAAGCAAAGTACTTCTGCAATGTCTTTGGGCTGTGCAGCCCTACCTGTTTTAGCAATAACCCAATCCAACTGTTCTTCACCAGCCTGGCGTCTGAAATCAGGCAGTAAGGGCGTATCAACCGGACCAGGACTCACACTATTGGCCCGCGCGCCCCGCTCCAGCGCTGCACCTGCCTGACGCATGGTTAATACAACAACGCACTCTTTGGAAAAACTGTAAGGGTCAATTTTTAGATCATGTTTATGCGCATTCCACCATGCCAGACCGGATTCGAAGTCTTCCGTATCCAGAAACTCATTGATCTCATTTAATCGCCTTTGCCAGGTAAAACCTGCAATTGATGCAATGTTAGCAACCGCACCTCCTTCTCTTAAACGAGGAATAAGCAAATCGCTCAGATAGCGCAAGCCCAAAATATTCACGCCAATGACTACATCTGCGGGCACTGTTCCCGGCACGCCAGCAACATTAAGCAAAGCATCTATATCACCATCAATTTCCTTTACTGCGGCCTCTATAGCCTTCGGGTCATTCATATCACAGGTAATATGCTGACTGGAACCGGGTGGCGGCCCCTGGATATCCAGAGAAATTAGTTTATGCCCCTGTTCAACCAACATACCTGCCGCCGCCGCACCTATGCCTGATGAGGCGCCTGTTAGAACTATTGTCTTGCCTGTCATGCTTGTGTCTCCTGCCCGTTTACATTAAATAGTTTGGCTTAATACTATGCATATGAATCAGCCTGCCCACACTACGGACTCAGGCTTGCCTGGCATAGTTATTTACCAGCATGTAACATACATAGTCACACAGATTTTTTGTTGAGGCGATTGCAAATGCGTCCTACCAGGGGCACGAATGTCGCTATGGTCACTATTTTTATCGGCAACACTAACCCTGGCATGGAGGATATTCGCGTTAACGATAGGCATTGCACCCCGTCCGGTCCAACTTTTACATGCCTTTACCAAACAAGATGGCTCTTCCCAATACGACGCTTATTAGCAGTAAATAAAAACCCGCTCTCCCCTCCGTTCCATTAATGCCAAGTCCCAACGAACCAGATGGAAAATCATTCCGGCGAATGCCCCACCTACCCGAAGGCGGCATGTTTAATTCTTTGCGCGTCAGGGACTTCAGATTTTTATGGATGTCCAGCCTGTGCACAAATTTTGCCATGCAAATGCAAATTGTGGCGCGTGGATGGTTAATCTACGACATGACCAGTTCACCACTTGCACTCACCTGGGTCATGTTGTCCTTTATGTTACCCAACTTTTTGTTCTCACTACCCGGCGGGGTTATCGCCGATCGTCTGAAAAAAAAATCCGTAATGCTAGTAGCCCAAATGCTAAACACATTAGCCACACTGGCCCTTGCCTTTATCGTTATCAATGATCAGATCACTTTTTTGCATTTTATTTATTTCGGTGTGTTTAACGGAACTGTTCTGGCTTTAAGTATGCCAGCGCGTATTGCCATGACCCCGGAAGTGGTCACACAAGAGCGTTTTGTTAACGCAATGGCTTTGCAAAGCTCGACGTTTAATTTATCGCGTGTGTTAGGACCAGCTATTGCAGGTGGCCTGATGGCACTCCTCTCATCTGCCGGCTCATCCTCTACTTTTGGCGTGGGTATCGTCTTCTTGATTATTGCCGCTTTGTATTTTTTATCGGTGTTGGTTACCGCTAGAATCCATAAAGCAGGGCTACCCCTCGAAAACGGTCATGGCTCTCCTATCGAGGATATTAAAGAGAGCTTCGCGTACCTGGGCAAAGAAAGAATAGTTTTGGGACTGCTCATTATTGGCTTTATCCCCTCCACCTTTGGGTTTACAGCATCATTTCTTTTACCTGCTTTTAACCAGGACATTCTTGCTGGTGGCCCGGATCTTCTAGGCATGCTGATGGCAAGCATGGGCGCTGGCGCCTTGCTGGGGTCCTTGATACTTGCCCGCATGGGCGATTTTGAAGGCAAAGGCCGCGTCATGTTCGTCAGTGCATATCTCTGGGCCATCGCACTGGCCGGATTCGCATTATCTGATAGTATCATGATGGCTTTGATCACCGGCGCCATAAGCGGTCTATTTGGCTCGGTGTTCGGCGCGCTGAATATGAGTGTGCTTCAGCTGGTCGTCAAACCCGAAGTTCGGGGACGCATCATGAGCGTGATGATGATGACTTTCGGTCTCATGCCGCTTGGAGTTATTCCACTGAGTGCATTGGCCGAAAAGACTGGAATCGACCTGGCACTACTACTCAGTACCGTGCTGCTTGTATTGAGCACCTTACTCATCGGGCTGTTTTTCCCCAACCTTGTTAGGATTAACAGGGGCCATCGTCAAAACCTGTGATATCTGAAATAAAAAAATAGCGTGCCCTAACTCAGATACCACACTTATAAATCCAAAACGCTAGGCTTGCTTCCACCAGGCAACGCCTTTTTCGTCCTCCTCCACCGTCAGCATTCGCCGCTCCAGTGCACAATGCAAATGCGCAATAGATTCTCCTGTAGCAGGGAAGTAACTGGTATCGGTTATTTTGCTTTTAAATATGGCAGGAAATACATCCACCGCGCGTTTAGGACTTTTACAGAGATCATAGAGTTTTTCCAGCGCAACCTCGTGCCAGTCAATCAGCTCAGTCAAACGTTCATGTACCCCCACATAGAGACTCTCGTGCGCAGGCAATACCAGCAGATCCGGTGGCAGATATTCCCGAAACCGAGCACAGGAAACAATCCAATCTCGCAGGGGATTAGCCTCTGGCTCAGCGGGTTGCACGCTGACATTCGGCGTGATTTTCGGCAGTATCTGATCCCCTGCAATAATGACTTTCAACTCAGGACAGTACAGGCACACATGTTCTGGTGCGTGACCATGCCCGATAATGGCACGCCATTCACGCCCACCGATATCAATATATTGCCCATCGGTGATACGCCGATACCCGGCAGGCAACGGTGAAGTACTTCTGCCAAATTGTCCAAAACGCTCGCGATAGCGGTCTAGCCGTTGTTCTGTAAAACCGGCACGCCGGTAAAATCTGATCGCATCATCCGGAACATCAGAAGGACCGTCAGCCGCCATTACCTTACACATATAAAAGTCGCTGCGGCTCATCCAGAGTTCACAACCCCATTCACGAGTAATCCATCCAGCATTGCCGGTATGGTCGGTATGTAAATGCGTCGCAATTACCCGCTTTACAGGCATGTTATCCAGATGTTTACTGAAAATACCGCGCCAATGCTGTTCTACTTCTTTATTAAATATACCCGTATCCACGATGGTCCAGCCATCGTAATCACGCAATAACCAAACATTGATGTGATTTAACCGACCTCCCATTGGCAGGCGTATCCAGAATACGCCATCAGAAACTTCGGTCAGTTCACCGACACCGGGGACCTGATCTTCAAATTTATAGGTAAGCGGATCAAACCCCCGCTTGGATATATTATCACCCACACCATCTTCCTTTTTCCGATTACTGGTCTTCAATCATCATATCACGAATTATTCAAGACAATTTCTAGCTACTACACATAACATATTGTTTTATATAAACTATAAAGCCATATATCTTACTCTCTCTACAGATAAAAGCTGAAACATCTCACTACTTACCCCCGCCCGGAAACACTTCAGAAAAGCCTGTACGTGTATAAGCAAAATATATTCCGGTATATACATAATAGCCATTAATCTCTGTTGGAAAAAGGCGTGACATAACTATAAAATTAAGCCGTGTAAAATTACAGGTCTAACTATGAACAATCTACTGCACGATGATGATGCCCTGGCTTTCGCCACGCAACAGGCTGCCAGTTTACCATTAGATAAGTTCGATATGAGCGATGCAGAAATGTTTCGCACCGACACCCACTGGCCGTACTTTGAACGCATGAGAAAAGAGGAACCAGTACATTACTGTCCCGAAAGTCGCTATGGAGCCTACTGGAGTTTGACCCGATACAAAGATATTCTGGCTGTCGATTCTAATGCCGAGGTGTTTTCTTCCGATCGCGACATCACCATATTTGACCAACCTGATGATTTTGAGTTGCCCATGTTTATTTCCATGGATCAGCCCAAACACCACGAACAACGTAAAGTTGTAAGCCCTATTGTCGCACCCAAGAGTCTCGCCATTCTGGAAAGTACCATTCGAGAGCGAGTGATTAACATTCTAGAAAGTTTGCCCGTCGGCGAAGAATTTAACTGGGTTGATAAAGTTTCCATCGAACTCACCACACAGATGTTGGCCACCTTACTGGATTTCCCATTTGAAGAACGCAGCAAACTGACCTTTTGGTCTGATGTGGCTAGCGGTGGCCGTATGGCTGGGGTGGTAGATTCCGCCAAGCACCGGCGGGAAGCATTGATGGATTGTCTCAACGTTTTTCAGGGTCTATGGAAAGAACGCGCAGACATGGCGCCAAACAATGACTTGATATCGATGCTGGCTCATGGAGAGGCAACCCAGAATATGCCACCCCTTGAGTTTCTCGGAAATGTTGTCTTATTGATCGTCGGTGGTAACGACACTACCCGTAACAGCATTACCGGTGGCCTGTTGGCCCTAAATCAATTTCCGGATCAGTACCAAAAACTGATTGATGATCCCTCGCTGATTAAAAATATGGTCCCAGAAATTATTCGTTGGCAAACACCACTGCCTCACATGCGCCGAACGGCTCTGGAAGATGTCAAGATTCAAGACAAACTCATAAAAAAAGGTGACAAAGTTATCATGTGGTACATCTCCGGCAACCGGGATGAATCACACTTTGAAAATGCAGACCAGTTTATCATTGATCGAAAAAATGCCCGAAGCCATTTATCCTTTGGCTATGGTATTCATCGCTGTATGGGCAATCGTTTAGCTGAAATGCAACTGCGTGTATTGTGGGAAGAAATTGTTCCACGATTCAAAGTAGAGGTATTAGAAAAACCCACAAGAGTGCGCTCTAACTTGATACGTGGTTATTCTGAGTTACCGGTAATGATCAAACCCTACTAACAATTACCCTATATTCTCCAGGCAATCTAACAACAATGCATATTTCATTGTTGTTAGATTTTATACCTTATCACTACTGTTAGGTAAAGCTCCGCACATATTCACCTATACGATTAATCGCCTGACTTGCCTGAGGCAAATATGGCGCAAATAAATGCCACACATGTGGCATATCATCCCAAACCTCCAGCTCCGATTTCACCCCGGCTTCCAAGGCCTTGGCATGACAGCGACGACTGTCATCCAGCAAAGTTTCAGCATCACCCACATGGAACAAAATAGGCGGTAAATTAGAAAAATCGCCATAAAAAGGCGAACCAAGAGGCACATCCTTAGGCGCTTTACCTTGTAGATAGGCATCCACTAGCGCTTGCATGGCATCCCCACCCGCAATGGGATCAATTTCTGCACGGCTAACCATAGTTTCCCCGGTATGCGCCAGGTCTGCCCAGGCTGAAATAGGAATTCCCGCATCCGGCAAGGGATCACCCGCATCCCGCAGCGCCATCATGGTAGACAAGGTCAAACCGCCACCCGCGCTATCCCCAGATATAAAAGACCTGGAAGCCGTAGAAGGTCCCTTGGGACCATTTTCAAGCATCCACTTAAAAGCCGCCGTAGCGTCTTCCACCGGTGCAGGAAAAGCGTGCTCCGGAGTAAGGCGATAATCTACCATCAGCACGCAGCAGCCAGTCGCCTTGGAAAGACGAGAAGCCAGAGCACCATGTGAATATAGTCCACCAGCCATATAACCCCCACCGTGCACATACATCAGGCGGCGATCTTCATCACTGTCTTCATGAAAATGCCAGGCACAGGGTATGCCCTCCACAGACAAGTTAGTCACCGTGCCGGTGAGCTGCATGGTTTCCTCGGAAACCTTGGCATAGTCGTCGAAGGAACCACGCAAGCCCCCGACCGGATCCCCGCTACCTCCCGAGCCCCGCATGACTTTTCGAATATGGTCGTACACCGCTTGAGTTTCTGCTGATGGCATAATGATGCTCCTTGTAATTGTGATGGCGGTTTTAATAAACCACGTATCCGGCGATTTCGCAAACCAGTAAGCCTTATCGGTCAATGCTGGCTAGTCGGCTCTATAGCAAATGCGTATAGTCCAGAAACTACACAGCGAATAATCCGGTATATACAAGATGAGCGAATCACATAAAATAAACAAGAATCGGTACATCACAGAATTTGGTATGGGCGTAGATGTTCATGGAAAAAATTACACCCTTGCCGCAGAACGGGCGGTATTTGACGCTATTCACCACAGCAGTCTTAATTTTTTTAAGACGCTGAAAAAATCACCCCGGGAAATGCTTATCGATGTACTTATCGGCAGCCCCAATCCTGATATGATAGATACATCGAAAGTAGAAAAGGCACTCCCTTACGGCACGGTATCCGTTAAAACTGAGTTAGGTGGCCTTGAGATCCCCAGCGAAGATGGCAAAGATGCCATCGTTATTGTCAACGCTGGCGTAATCGTTCATTTTCTCGAATAAGCACACAATCTCATTCCCAGGCGGATCTTCTTGCTACGCTGTCACGCTATTACCTGCTTAGCCAGTTTGCAATTAATCGCGCCTGCATCCTCCAGAGCGTTAATATCACCAGCAGCATACCCCATTTCAGCGAGTATCATTGCCGTGTGCTCTCCCAACTCAGGAGAACGCAACATAGCGGGATCACTGCCCAATTTTTCCGCACCGGGTATGTTAGCAATGGGAATTCGACCTATACCCGGATACTCATGCCAAAAAAGTGTGCCTGTTTGCTCAGTATGTGCATGCTGCATAAAGTCTGCATAGCTATTTACTCGCTCATGTAACATACGTAGCGACTGCAATTTCTCACAAAGATCATCAGTACGCATATGGCTGATTGCCTGGCTAATCGGCTCATCGATCAAAGTTCTTTTTTTGAACCTGGATGAGCCGGTCTCCATCCCGGGTACTGCTGCCAGCTCAACCAGGCCCAACATATTCATAAAGGGCTTATACTCTCTATCAAATAGCACCGACACCATCACATAGCCATCTGATGTTTTATAAGCACCACCCGGATAGGCAAGTGGCTGGGGGGTAGTGCCTTGTGTTGCCTGGGATGCCAGGTTCAAATTTTGGAATGCAGCAGCAGTCTCAAGTAAACTGTTGTCTATATAACGCCCGGTAATTTCTGTTTGCCTCGCCCACAATGCCGCTTGTATCGCCTGCACATTATATAATGCCGCCGACAAATCAATTAACACCAGATTAGCCCGGTGAGGCAAGCCATCAAAACCTTTATTGGAGGTCATAAACCCTGAAAAAGCCTGCATTACGCCATCGGTTCCTGGCCGCTCGGAATACGGGCCCTGCTGGCCAAAGCCTGAAACGGAAAGATAGATTATTTCAGGATTTATGGCACTGACAGCCTCATAGCCAAAACCAAGGCGCTCGCTTACGCCTGGCCGAAAGCTCTCAATAAACACATCAGCACCTTTTAGCAATTCACGCAGAACTTCACAGCCTTTTTTATTTTTTAAATCAAGGCATATACTTCGCTTGCCCAGGTTAGCAAGCACACTGGCAATAGTATGACCACCAGGATAAGACTTACCGACCGTCCTTCCCCAATCCCCACGCTCAGGTTCCACTTTCACAACGTCCGCGCCCAAACGGGCAAGTATAGACCCGCAATAAGGGCCTGCTACAGCCTGGCTCATATCGACAACCCGAATCCCTTTATACGGCCTCGCGTAACTCACGGCGCTCTCCTTATGACTGCGTATACGATCAGTGTTTTTAAAAAATATTCCTTTCACAGTTCAACTGTGCTTTCAATTATATTTCAAACTATAGCCTTATGGCGCATTCAAGCTAATGCTTCAAGTGCTGCAGCTTTAGCCCACTTATAGTCCGCTTTACCGTTTGGAGCACGTTTTACCTGTGGAACCGCAATCACCTGTTTAGGCGCTTTATAACCAGCGATATGCTTGCGGGCTTCGAAAATCAGATCCACCTCATTTAGAGTTTGACCCTCTTGCGCAGATGCTACGGCAATCACTTTCTCACCAAATTTTTCATCCGGTACGCCCACCACTAGACAATCATAAACAGACGAGTGGCGCTTGACGGCTTCTTCCACTTCTTCAGGAAATATTTTTTCACCACCACTGTTAATGCACACAGATCCGCGTCCCAGTAGCTTAATGCTTCCATCAGCCTCCACTGTGGCAAAATCTCCGGGAAAACTGTAAGGAACCCCGTTAATCGTACGAAAGGTTTTCGCCGATTTTTGCGGGTCTTTGTAGTAGCCTACCGGAACCATCCCACCTGCAGCTATCATTCCCCGCTCACCGGAGCCGGCTTTAACTTCCTCATCATTATCATTAAAGACTTTAGTGCGCTGCCCCATTTCGAATTTGGCAGTCTTACTCTCGGAGTTCCGGCTGGTAATCGATCGCCCCATAGAGCCTTCAGTTGATCCAATAGCATCCACCAGCATCATGTCATGGTATTTCAGCATTTGCTGCTTAACCTCTGATGTCCACATAACACCCGAAGAAATTATCATACTGATAGAAGATATATCATGGGGCTTGTCTGTGGCTGCGGCCGCATCCAGTGCTTTAACCAGGGGTTTGGCAAAGGCATCTCCGACAATAATAAGGTCCGTTACCTTATTATGGGTGACTTCACGTAACAGCACATCGGCATCAAAATGAATATTGGGTATGGTAACTGCACAACCACCAATCATTAAGGGGGCAAAAACACCCACCCAAATACCCGTTCCATGCATTAAAGGACACGCCGCCAATGAAACTGGCAAGGCATCTTTTGCTTCCAGGGCACGTATGGTTTCAGTCATGGCTTCAACGGTTTTAGGCCTCTTCAAACCCCGAAAGTCATAGCTCAAAGTCATGCCTTTGCAATGGTCACCCTGTCGATACATCACACCTTTCGGCATGCCCGTTGTACCACCTGTATAAAGCATGTAAATATCATCTTCAGAGCGCTCTATACGCGGCATCGGCTCCGCGTCGGCCAGAAAAGACTCGAAACTCACCGCGCCATCTATCAAGGGCGTATTGGTATCATCTTCTACCTGAATCAACAGTTTTAGCTTAGGCAGTTTGTCCTTAACCAGGCTGATGCGTTCTGCAAGTCTGCCATGAAACAGAACCGCTTCGCTATCGCTGTTCTCAAGCAGGTAAACCAGCTCTTCTTCCAGGTAACGATAATTCACATTAATCGGTGAAGCCTGCATTTTGAATGCGGCAAAGTGTGACTCAATGTATTCGTTACAATTATAAAGATAGTGACCAATTTTCGAATCTTTTTTCAGGCCGGCCTTGATAAAGGCACCTGCTAATCGACTGGAACGTTCTTCAAACTCGCGCCAGCTACGCCTCGAGTCACCATGAACAATGGCCATTCTATCCGGTACGATATCGGATATCGTTTCCCAAACCGAAGCATAGTTATTAAGTAACATGTCTTTCTCCTATATCTCTATTTGCCTTCTGTCTTTTCTGAGCTGACTGATGAAAGCACCAAATGCGAACTGTCAGTTGAAGCATAAGCAGGATTAACCAGGTAGATATAAACCGCCGTTAACATGGATGGTCTGACCAGTAATATAAGCGGCGCCATCCGATACCAAAAATGCCACTGTTGCTGCTATTTCTTCCGGTTTGCCGGAGCGTTTCATTGGTACTTCGTCAAAGCTAGGCTCTGAACTGTCACCTGGGAAAACTGCTGCCAGCCGCTCGTGCCAGATATAGCCCGGCGCAATAGCATTTACCGTAACGCCCGAGGATGCCAGATCAAGTGCACTTGAGCGTGTATAACCGGTGATAGCAGCTTTTCCTGCGGCATATGGGCCCTGCCCTTTACCAGGGTGATAAGCAAACAGGGAAGCCACGTTTACAATACGCCCAAACCCGGCTTCAACCATATTTTTACTGAAAGCTCTGGTAAGAAAAAAAGTACCATTGATATTCACACGCATTACCCGATCCCAGGTTTTTGTAGTCATTTCCCAGGGGCGCGCTGCACCCTGAATTCCCGCATTATTAATTAGATAAGCTATGTGGGTATCCTGGGATTCAAGAACTGCAGCCAACTCATCTACCTGCTCCTCCCGGGTTACGTCCAGGGGGTAAAAACTGACATTATCTCTGGCGATCTCCGGCAGGGAGTCACGCCACGGTTCAAAATCTTCTTTTCTCCTGTCTGCCGCAACAATGGGTATTCCAGCCTCACTCAATGCGACGGTCATCGCTGTACCCAGCCCACCCAATGCACCGGTTAATAATGCGTGTCCTTTAATCATATCTGCTCTCCGATCAAATTATTATTGAGGAATTTGTAGTTCCTTGAGATTTCGTGAGGGATGTTGCGCCAGCAATTGTTTGGCATCATAGGATTCACCACCTCTAATTACCCGATTTAAACTGCGTAATGCCTTCACATCATCTAGCGGGTTTTCATCCAGCACCAAAAGGTCGGCGCAAAACCCCGGCGCGATTGCTCCCAGTTCATGGCCTAAGCGCAAAGCATTTGCAGCCGCTGCTGTAACTGCCTTAAGGGCAGCCATATTCCCAATCGCTTCCGCCAGCAATTCGACTTCCCGCAATAGTGCAAAACCGGGTGGAGGATACCCCAGCGCACCACAATCCGTGCCGCCAATGACAATTCCGCCCGCTTCATGTAATAAGCGCACGGCCTCCTGCTGTTTTTCAAGCGCTGCTAAACCGTGACCCGGGGGGAAAAAGCCTGGATGAATATCCCACTCTTCTCCAAACCCAGCACGTTTTGCCATTGCCTGCTGCCGTTTAATGTTCTGCTGAGGTATATGCGCCCTGTCAGGATCAGCCATGGCACCCTCCAGACCAGATTTAGCCGTCCATAAAAGATCCAGGGTAGTGCCCATATTTATTTGATGATCAACCATCGCCCCAACAAATTTTTGCGCATGGGGGGCTTTAAGATCAGCAGCTTCCCAGCCTTTAATGGTATCAAGCCAGAATGCACTTGATGCCATACTGGCATCTGCTCCCAGACACATTTCCCGGGGGCAAATGTCGTTATAGGGTGAGATCCACATATGTTCCAGGCCTTCAATCCCAAAACTGATGGCTTCAAGGGCAGTGGTATGGCCTAGATGCCCGGTCGTAGGCACTCGCCTATCAACAGCTAATAATAAGGCTTTGGCAATATCCGGTGGTAAGGTGAAATAAAGTTTGATGCCGTCCACACCCGCATCAATCAGACTCTGTACCTTACCAGGTGCCTCTTCAACGGATTGCACATGATCCAATATCTCAGTCAATGCCCCGGTACCGAAGCTTTTACCGGGACCGTCAAGCAGCGGCCCAAATACGTACAGGCGTGGCCCAAGCACTTCACCCAGTTTCAGGCGCTGCCTTAGTGCCAATACCTTTTCAAGCTTACCACCCACATCGCGCGCAGTGGTCACACCAGTGGCCAAAAACAGTGATAGATCCTCTTCACCCATTAAAGTCGCATGTACATGGCTATCAATAAGCCCAGGCATCACTGTTTTTCCCGTGCAGTCCAGTACGTCAATTGACCCGCCCGAAGGCCCACTTCCATCAATTATTTCAACGATCCGGTCACCACGAATCAAAATTGACATGTGATCCCGGGGCTGGTCAAGAATACCGTCGATCAAGCGACAGTTCGAAAGCAATACATCCTTAGCCAAAGCATTACCCCTTTTTTCTAATTATTATTTTGATGAAATAAATGTACGGCCTTTTGAACGTCAAATCAAAAAATTCTCTGCAGGATGAGCTCTCCGATCTGGAAGGAACAAGAAAAAAGAACAGGAAAATGCAGCTCTGGCAATTAATCTGAGCCACCAATTCTCAACAACCGATTTACAGCAATTAGTTCTGGGAGAACCGTTTACTACGGATTTTGGCTAAGAGGGAGGGTTTATACTGCTATCACTATACTGCCAGGTGTTTAGCTATCAATGCTTCGGATAAATCCTGCATATCTCCCGAAGCTACGATGCGGCCTCTTTCCATCAGGCGAAACTCATCACCAATACGACGTGCAAAAGTTAACTTTTGCTCCACCAAAACAACGGTCATACCCTGCTCTTTGTTCAGCTTTAAAATAACATCCCCAATTTGCTGCACAATATTAGGCTGTATCCCCTCGTTTGGTTCATCCAAAATCAGCACATCGGGATCAATGACCAGAGCACGCCCGATGGCCAACTGTTGCTGTTGACCACCAGATAAATCACCACCACGACGAGTTAGCATATCTTTCAAGACTGGAAATAACTCGAATATCTGATCAGGAATTTTTTTTGATTTATCCCGCCTGCTACCCAAGCCTACGCGAAGATTTTCTTCGACCGTCAACATGGGAAATATTTCTCGCCCCTGAGGTACAAATCCGACACCCATGCGTGCCCGTGTTTCAGCAGATTTTCGGGTAATATCCTCTCCACCAACTAAAATTCGACCTGATTTAGTGGGAAGTAACCCCATCAAACATTTGAGTAATGTCGTTTTCCCAACCCCATTCCGCCCCATGATGCAGACACAGGCCCCGGCATTGATTTCAAGATCCAAATCCCACAGGATTTGCGTACCACCGTATAGCTGATTGAGACCTTGTACAGAAATCATTGCTCTTCTCCAAGGTAAACTCTAATCACATCAGGGTTTTCCTGAATTTCCTGCATGCTACCTTCTGCCAATACAGATCCCTGATGCAACACCGTAACGGTTTTTGCAATGCGCCTGACAAACTCCATATCATGTTCTACCACAATAACGGTATGCTCGCCCGCCAAGGATACCAGCAGCTCCGCAGTTTGTTCTGCTTCCTGGGCAGTCATCCCTGCAACGGGTTCATCAATCAGCAGTAAACGAGGGTTAGCCACTAACAACATACCTATCTCTAACCATTGTTTTTGGCCGTGAGACAAGGCTCCCGCCATCATAAAACCACGATCTTTAAGATTAATTACTTCCAGTACCTGGTCGATTCGATCAATTTGCTCAGGACTGAATCTAGCCACCAGAGTCGGTAAAATATTTTTTTCAGATTGAATAGCTAACTCAAGATTTGCGTAAACAGTTTGTGCTTCAAATACACTGGGTTTTTGAAATTTCCTGCCAATACCCAGTTGCGCAATTTCTGCTTCTGACCTACCCAGCAAATCTAAAGTCTGGCCAAAATAAACCAGCCCACTGTCGGGACTGGTCTTACCGGTAATGACATCCATCAGCGTAGTTTTACCGGCGCCATTTGCACCGATCAAACACCGCAGCTCTCCATCGTTTATATACAGGCTAAGGTCATTCAGTGCTTTAAAACCATCAAAACTAACGGACAGGCTTTCTATATACAAAAGCACCTGATGTGAAACGTCTACTGCCGGTTCCGTGCGATTTACCAGCCAGGGCCAGGCCCCGTCTCTACGAAACATCTCCCTTAATCGGGATTGCCGAGTCGTGGCTACTTTGATCTTAGAATTTTTCATAGTACTTTACAGAAACCACTCAACGCTATGGCTGTTATTGAGCTCAAGGCTGTTAATGCGCTCAAGGCTGTTAATGCGCTCAAGGCTGTTCCCCCAAATCATGTCCATCATTGAGCGACGTGCGTTTGAACAAACCGACAATACCATTTGGTAAAAATATTGTGACCGCTACAAAAAGCGCACCCAATGCAAAGAGCCAGACTTCCGGCAAAATGGCGGTAAATTTTGTTTTAGCATAATTCACCAGCAAGGCTCCAATAACAGCCCCATATAAAGTTCCCCGCCCTCCTATAGCCACCCAAATCACAATCTCAATAGAGTTAAGGGGTGAATATTCACCTGGATTGATAATACCCACCTGAGGTACATAAAGTGCACCCGCGATACCGGCTAACAAGGCCGAATATACAAACAATGCTACCTTATAGTAATCTGTCCGATATCCTAAAAACCGCAATCGATCTTCCGCGTCTCGGATACCCACAATGACACGACCAAATTTTGAACCCATAATCAGCTGGCTACATACATATGCCAAAGCCAGAACAATGGCCGAAATAACAAACAGAGAAACCCGCGTATTGTCTGACAGCAGGTTATATCCCAGCAGGTCTTTGAAATCCGTAAGACCATTATTGCCACCGAAGCCCATTTCATTTCGAAAAAAGGCCAGCATTAATGCGTAGGTTAATGCCTGAGTCATAATCGCCAGATAAACCCCGGCCACCCGCGAACGAAACGCTAACCAGCCAAATACAAAAGCCAACACCGCCGGCACCAACACAACCATTAGTGCAGCAAACCAGAATTGATCGAACCCACTCCAGTACCAGGGTAGTTCCTGCCAATTCAGGAATACCATAAAATCCGGCAAATCGGGATTACCATATACCCCCCGGTCCCCGATCTGACGCATGAGATACATGCCCATGGCATATCCACCCAGCGCAAAAAAAGCACCATGGCCCAAACTCAAAATCCCACAATAACCCCACACTATATCCACCGATAAAGCGAGTAAGGCATAACAAAGATACTTGCCCAACAAAGTTATCGTGTAGGTGCTTACATATAGCACCGAATCCTCGGCAACATACAAATTGCACACTGCGGCATAAATTGTTGCCGTAAACAAAATACCCAAGAACAAGGGCGCCTTTGTCCTAACTGTGTGTAGGGCCGTGAATTGCTGGGCAAACAAGCTTGCATCTTTCATGATTCAGCAGCCCGTCCTTTTTGAGGAAATAATCCCCTTGGTCTCTTCTGTATAAACAATATGATAAACACCAATACCAAAATGTTAGCCAACACTGCACCTGTCGCTGGCTCCAGGAATTTATTTACCAAGCCCAGGGACATTCCACCCACCAGGGTTCCCCACAAATTACCCACACCCCCAAATACAACAACCATAAAGGAGTCAATAATATATGCCTGTCCAAGATTAGGGCCTACATTGGTCAATTGACTTAAAGCAACTCCGGCAATACCGGCAATGCCAGAACCCAACCCAAAAGTCATGGCATCAACCCATTCAGTGCGAATACCGATGGCCTTGGCCATATCTCTATTTTGGGAAACCGCCCGTACATACAGACCCAGAGAGGTTTTTTTCATAATCAACTGCAAAGCAAAAAATACCAGCAAGGCAAAAATTAGAATATACAATCGATTGTAGGTAATCGAGAATACGGCGTTAAACTCCAATGAACCGCCCATCCAGTCCGGCGTTGCAACTTGTCGGTTGAGAGGTGAAAACATTGAACGGACAGCTTGCTGCAAAATTAGACTTATACCGAATGTCGCGAGTAACGTTTCCAATGGCCGACCCTGTAAATGGCGTATGACACCGCGTTCAATGGCAATGCCGACCATGCCCGACACAATAAATGCCACCGGTATCGCGACCAATACGGAATACTCTATATTGTTCGGCATCCACAACTGCACCACGTAGGTTGTATAGGCGCCCAGCATAATAAGTTCGCCATGGGCCATGTTGATTACACCCATTACACCAAATGTAATGGCCAGCCCGGTTGCCACCAGCAACAATACAGAGCCGAGGCTCAAGCCAAAAAATATCGTTTCCAATAAACCGTAAAAATCCAGTTTATTCTGAAAATCATCCAGAGCCTCACGGGCCTTGGCACGAATTGGCGCATTGGGCTCTATAAATGCACTCTGCTCATCCTGTTCCAGCAGTTGCGTCAATGAATTTCTAACCACAGGCCTGAGGCTCTGCTGAACGGTTTCAATCGCCTGTAAACGCAAGTCTACATCTTCGCTGGTTCGCAACACATTCAGTGCGATAGCAACATCTATAAGCTCTATGATATCGCTTTCAGATTCCTGCTCTCGTGCTTTCTCCAAATATGGAATTGATTTGGAATCCAGTGAATCCAGCATATTTTCAACTGCAGACTTGCGTATCTCTGGCTGTTCACTGTTGAGGGTTAAACGGGCTATTGCAGAACGTAAGTAACCTCTGAGCTTGTTATTGGATCTCACCTTCTTTATCTGTTTCTTTGTGCGCTCACCCAAGCTATCGAGAGTGATAGCATCTTGTAATAGATAAGTGCGGTTCTCAGTTTTACTGGCGATCACCAAGCGACGCAATGCTGCATTGCCTGATACCGACGAAGCATCCTTTACATAGAATAAGTCGCCACTGAGCATGGCTTGATACAGCGCCAACACAGCATCACCACCTGCCGCTTCCATTTTAACCAGAACTGTTTGTACATTCTTCAGTTTGGCCCGCGCTAACTTATCCCCCAGCTGCACTATTTGACCGGGACCTGCTTGAATTACACCAGTCTCATCATGCTGCGCATAAACGGACTCAACAATATTAGTAGCCGATAAAAATACCAACACCAGCATGATGGCATATTTTACAGGGCTCTTTACTGGCATCGAGTGTTGGAAAATTTTTAGCACAATATACTCGGTAGAAAAAAAAGAGGCCCCTGGGTAATCCCCTGAGGCCTCAATAAAGCAAATCGTAAAAATAAAATTCCTGTTAGAAATTTTGACCAGAACATTTTGCAGTTTTAGCGTTAAAATTACCACAACGAATCGGCTTTACCCAGTCCGCGACCAGATCTTTGGATCCTTCCAGAAAATCTGACCAGGCATCTCCCGGCACAACACCATCTGTTTCAGAAACGACTTCAAACTGCCCGTCTTCCTGAATTTCGCCAATAAGAACAGGTTTGGATAAATGATGGTTACGGTTCATTACAGCAGTACCACCTGTCAGGTTTGGCGTAGTTATCCCGATTAGCGCTTGCTCCACGGTATCTACATCAGTAGTGCCGGCTTTTTCAACAGCGCTGGCCCACATGTTAAAACCAATATAAGTTGCTTCCATGGGGTCATTAGTAACTCGTTTGTCATCCTTGATGAATTTTTTCCACTGCGCAATAAACTCTTCATTTTCATCACTTTCCACACTTTGGAAATAATTCCATGCAGCCAAGTGGCCTACCAGCGGTTTAGTGTCGAGTCCAGACAGCTCCTCTTCCCCTACTGAAAATGCCACAACCGGAATATCTTCCGCAGAAACTCCCTGGTTACCCAATTCTTTGTAGAAGGGAACGTTGGCATCGCCATTAATAGTTGAGACAACTGCTGTTTTCTTACCTTCAGAGCCGAATTTCTTAATGTTTGATACGATACTCTGCCAATCCGAATGCCCGAAAGGTGTGTAGTTAACCAATATGTCCTTCTTGGCCACGCCTTTGTGCAGTAGATAAGCCTCGAGAATTTTGTTAGTTGTACGCGGATACACATAGTCTGTACCAGCCAATACCCAGCGTTCTACTTCGAGTTCTTCCATCAGATAATCAACTGCAGGAATAGCCTGCTGATTGGGTGCTGCACCTGTGTAGAAAACGTTTTTCGAAGACTCTTCACCTTCATATTGAACAGGATAGAATAGCAGACCGTTTAGCTCTTCAATTACCGGCAAGACAGACTTACGTGAGACTGAAGTCCAGCAACCAAAAATAACATCCACTTTTTTCTGGGACAGCAATTCTCGAGTTTTTTCTGCAAACAAAGGCCAGTTTGATGCAGGGTCAACCACTACGGCTTCCAGTTTCTTTCCCAGCAAGCCGCCCTTTTTATTTTGTTCTTCCACCATCATTAAAACAGTATCTTTTAACGTAGTTTCACTGATAGCCATCGTACCTGATAGTGAATGCAGCACCCCGACTTTAATAGTATCTGCAGCCATAAGCGCTGTACTCAACATACAAAAACCGAGCACTAACCCTACTTTGGATACCGTTCTTGATATGGCACTTGTTACTTTCATTGTCCTTACCTTTATTGATTTTGTTTGTGTTCAGCTGCCGGTTCGATGAACCGGCAGCTGATCTATTTTGTAACTATTTTAAAACTGCAATTGGACCCCAAGTGAAATGCTATCGACATCAGCACCTCTATAACCGCTTATATTGGCATCCCCACTGGTCACGTTAAGATTTACGCGAGCGTTATGGCCGGAAATAATATAATTCAGTCCTGCCTCGGTCAGATCAGAACTGCTGCCATCGTTGGGATCATTTTCAACAAAGCGAACATAGGGCTGAAAACGACCAAACCCATCTCCAGGAAACAGGTACGCAGCGGTAATAAAATAGGAATCACCATCGAACAGAACAAATTCCGAAGCATCACCAGTCGATGTGGCTACGGTGTAGTCAGCATCAAAGCTTTTGAATTCTGCTTCTATATTCAGTACACCACCACCCTCTAGAACTGTTTCTGACAGCAAATCAACCGTAAATCCAGTGAAGTCACCCGAGGTTAGCGCACTGCCGGTACCACCATTTTGAGTTTGGAAGGAAACGCCCAGCGTCAGAATATTTCCTAAACCACCGTAGTAAGTGCTACTGGTGTAATAACCGGGGTTATCTTCCATATTCAAAAAGTTAAAAGCAAAACGTCCCGCAACCAACAAATCATCTTTGTGATTACCTCTGCCCTGCAGCCCGTCAAATACACCTATAGCATATTGAAATTTGCCCGCTGCACCCCAAACGGTCACACCATCATCTCGTCCATAAGTACCGGCATCACCACCCTGGTCAGACGGGTAAAGTGGTTGGGTATACTGGTTCCAGTTCAATCCATAATAAGGACCATTCATTTCAATGCGGTCAGCCGGTGTCAACATCTTGCCCATCCACACATTAAATTGTGGATTGAGCTCAAACTGAACAAACGCATCCAGCACATCAACTGGACCGTCACCAAATATCTCTTCAGTATTAAAGGTGAATTTAACTTTTTCGTGAACCTGACCACTGAAATACAAACGCATGCTTTGGATATCGAAATCGCTATTGCGGCTACCGTCCGGAGCAGCATCTTCAGTTGAAGTAAAAGCAGCACGTATTCCAGCCCCAACACTCAGCCAATGCGTATCGTCTTTCTCCAGTTTATAACCCGCATGAGCAGGCATCATTGCGAACACCAAAGCCAAGAGCCCAACCCGCAACGCTCTGGCCGTCATAGCCCCCTGATAATTAACACACTGTTTTTTGTGTTTTAACATCCTTAATCCTCTATCGTTTAATTTTTCTGGTTGATTGATTCAAAGAGAATACATTTCACGGTGAGATCAATATTTTGCGTACGAATCGTGTGCGCACCATTCTCGTCACCATCCCAACATCTACCTAACAATTTATTTATCGCGGTAATACGCCTGATTAGTAAACGAGCTCACCTGAAATTTCTCCCTAGGTATGGCTCTCAACACTTCTATGGCATTGTACGAGCGCTCTACTCCCTGAGATGCGATGCACTGTTTATGCCAACTAAAATTATTTCCATAAAAAACAATATGTTAGTTTTTTTACCTTATCCAACCGAATTATCAGCGCCCCGTAACAGGGCAACTCAGTGCACTCCAAAATTATCTACGCACCTTTTTGGGGAAACCGGGAAGTAATAAACAGGCTGCAGTAGCACTCAAAACATTCTGGGAATAGCAAAAGCCAGCGCATAATTAATCGTGTACATTAAGTGCTAATCAATCAAAAATTTGCGGCATTAATTGATAAGGAGCAATGCA
>JAHRWB010000222.1 GCA_019090385.1 Pseudomonadales bacterium
GCTTGTTCATCTCTATTTTATATCCACGATATGCCGAGCTTCTCCCGTGATTTTTATGCCCGAGCCGGGTTGTTGAGAATATTCAACAATCAGGCGTGATGGTGATCCCATGTCCTCACCCTGCAATATTTCAAATGACGGTTCGCCTGTCCAGGGCAGCTCACGTAAATAACCTGCGAAGGCTGCTGCAGCGGCACCGGTGGCGGGGTCTTCATACACACCACCGGGTGGAAAGGGGTTTCTTGCATGGAACAGTATTGCCGATTCTTGCCACAGTAAGCTGACAGTCGTGACATTCTGCTGTTGCATCAGCTCTTTTAGCGGCTCAAAGTCATAGCCCATATTACGTAGCGTGTCGTGTTTGGCCACGACAATAATTAGATGTTTGGCTCCCGCCGAGGCAAAGTGTACAGGGAACTTGTTATCAAGGTCATTTTGGCTTAAGCCAAAGATGGTTAGAACCTTCTTAATATATGCCGATGGCGTCGGTTCAGAGGATGTTGGAGGAGAGACCAGAGAAATTGTTTTAGAATCATTTTCGGTATAAGTTACCTGTACTTTAATGTCACCATCGTTTAAGTAAAACTTATAATTTCCTTCGCCAAATTGCTCACCCAGCACATAGCCTGCGGCTATCGTGGCATGGCCGCAAAAGGGTACTTCTATTTCTGGTGCAAAATATCGCGCCCGCCATCCATTATCCTGTTTGTGCAAAAACACCGTTTCTGAATACCCTACTTTTTTAGCGATGCGCAGCATTTCCTGAGCATCTGGCATATCTTCACATATGGCTACACCAGCTGGATTGCCGCCTGTATTGTTAAATGAAAAGGCTGAAATTCTTGCTATATCCATTAAAAATACTCTTGCTGGTGTGAGGCAGAGCAGGATATAGAAACTGCAATATGATTGATATGGATCTCCTCACGGTGGTCTATTGGTCGGTTGGCTTGATGTGATGTAGTTAACGGCACTTTTGATGTATTGGCATATTATTGGCTGCTGGATTTTTCTTGTCTGTTTGGAGGGTGTTATGCACACGATACGTAAATCAGCATTGGTTTTCTTATTTGTCTGCGCTCTGCCCACCAACATTTTAGCTGATAACAACTTTGGTGTAGGTGTTAAAGCGGGGTCTCTGGGGCTCGGCCTTGAAGGTATTTGGCGTCCAATCCCCATGTTTGATTTTAGGCTGGGTGGCAATAAATACGATCACGATGATACAAAATCCCGTGCGGGCATCGCTTACGATGGCTCTCTAAATTTGGAAACATTTTATGCCACGGTCAATTTCCATATACCTCTTATGCCTCTTCACTTCTCTGTTGGGGCATACTCCAATGGTAACGAGTTGAATTTGACTAGCGAAGATGCCCCTGATTTTGATATTGGTGGTATTACCTATTCCGCAGAAGAAGTTGGTGTGCTGAGCAGCAAAACCAAATGGGGGGGCATGGCACCCTATGTTGGCGCCGGGTTTGATTTTGATTTATTTAATAAAGTTGGCGTGAGTTTAGATTTTGGTGTTTTACTGCATGGCGAGCCAAAAGTTACCTTGATATCTACTGGTTCACTTTCTGACAATGCACTTTTTCTGACGGCCTTGGAGATAGAAAGAGAAGAGCTGGAAGATAAAGTTGATAAGCTGAAAGTCTATCCAGTGGTATCGCTTGGCTTCAAGTTTAATTTTTAAGTGAAAGAGATTTCAGCCGTGGTCTACACAGCTGTTCCGCCACAATTAGCCGCGGACCGGGCCCTTGGTTCGGCCGGTTTCCCACCTCTGCCGGCTGGTTTCCCACCTCTGTTAGTTGCCGTGCAATAAATATCTATTTGACATCCATGTGTTAAAAGGTGTGAACTTGAGTTCTTGATCCCGCTGAAGCGAGGCTGGGATTTGGTACTTTGGTTACATAGCAAATACATGGGACAGGGAAACGATGAAAAAAATCGTTCTGATTATTGCGACTCTAATTGTTGGTGCTATTGTGCTTGTCGCAATTGTAAAACGAGATTTTATTAGTACGTTTTATAGTTTTTATCAGTTGAAACCTGAAAAGAGCTTTGATGAATCGCTTGTGCCACCAGCGCCAGACTATGCGGATAATAGCTGGTGGGCAGCCTTGCCCGGGCAGATAGATGATGCGGATGTCACGCCGGAAGGGGTGGTTGACGGGCAGTCGGGTGCAGAAGTAGACGTATTCTATATTCATCCGACAACCTACTGGGAAGTGGGTAATGGCTGGAACCAGCCGCTGGAAAACGAAATATCAAATCAACGGCTTAATCTCGGTGTTTTACAGGGCCAGACCAGTGTTTTTAACGGTTGTTGCAAAATTTATGTGCCGAAGTATCGGCAGGCATCCTTACCTTCCTTTTTTGATACCAGCGACGGGCCTAAAGCCATGGCGCTTGCCTATATCGATGTAAAAACTGCATTTGAGTACTTTCTTGCTAATTATAATGAGGGCAGACCATTTATCCTAGCTTCTCATAGTCAAGGCTCTATGCATGCAGTCAGGTTGTTAGAAGAATATTTTACAGGTACGCTTTTGCTGGATCAGCTGGTTGCTGCTTATCTTGTTGGTGGGCCCATGATCGAGGAACATATGGCTAAAACACTGGATATTCCTCTCTGTAGTACAGCGACAATGACAGGCTGTCAGATGAGCTGGAATACTGTTAGCGATGCCGCTGCCGATTTTAGTGAGGTGCAAAATTATTGCGTGAATCCCTTAAACTGGACAGCGGATGGTACCCCAGCCAGTCATCAGGATAACATGGGCGGAGTAAGGTTTCTTATAGATAATGATACCCCGAGTATTGATCATAATGTCACCGGTGCTGTATGTGTTGACGGTAACTTAATGATCAGCATACCGGAAGGCAACTACGATGAAATGGTGTTTGGCGAGGGCAATTATCATATATATGATTATGCCTTGTTTTATATGAATATCCGCAATAATGCCATTGAGCGCGCTGCCGCATTTGTCAGTGAAGCAGGGTAGGACAGAAATGGAATTGTTTGAGGTGATGCGCACTACTTTTGCTGCGCGAAAATATACTGGTGAAGAAATCAGTGACGCCGTGCTTTTTGATATATTGGACAACGCACGTTTTGCGCCCAGTGGAGGTAACCGACAGGGAAATCGCGTTATTGTGGTTCGCAATGCAAAGATGCGCGAAGCATTATCCAAACTGGGAGAGACTGCTGCCAAGCAATATGCGGCCCAGATCAAGGCCGGAGAAAATCCCTGGAATTCTGTGATTCCTACTCAACTAAGGGATGATGAAATCGCAGCGACGCCGGCGCCATCACATTTGCTTGATACAATAAAAAACGCTTCGGTGGCATTGGTATTTCTAGTGGATTTGACAGTAGTGGCGTCTATGGATAAGGACTTGGACAGGGTTGGTGTAATTAGTGGTGCGTCAATATATCCGTTTGTCTGGAATGTACTTTTGGCGGCGCGCCAGGCGGGCTATGGTGGCACAATTACTACCTTAAGTGCTGCCTGTGAAGCCGAAGTGCAGGAGTTATTAAATATCCCCTCCCATTATGCATTGAGTGCCATTGTCCCTCTGGGTAAACCGGTTAAGCAATTAACAAAACTTAAACGCAATCGGGTTGATGAATTTGCCATGCATGAGCGCTTTGACGGCAAGCCGTTTATTGTTTGAGACTGTAACAAATGCGAATGTTACCTGCGTTATTTTAAAAGCGTTATTTTAAAAGCGTTATTTTAAAAGCTTAGTGGCAGTATCAGGTGGTTTTTGAACATTTTGTCTCGATGTTCAATGAGTATTGGATCGTACGCTGAAACCGATGTTGCCAGAGTTGCCCAGGCTTTGCGTACTCCGTTTGGCATGGGGTTTTGTTCTGGAGGAAGTGTTTCTAACACATTCGAAAAGTATGCCCAATAAACATCAGCCGCGGTAAATTCACTACCTATCAGATACGGACTGCCATTCTTTTTCTGCTGACTGAGATGTTTGGCCAGATAGCTTAGAAAACCATCTAACCAGTGCTTAACCTTTTTTACCTTTTCTGAGTCGTAACCGTAGTCTGCATACATGGGATCTTTTTCTGCGATCTTGGGGCCTCGGGCCTTGATGCCCGCATCCAGCATTAAAAGTCTTGCGTTCCACAACATACCGCATTCACCGGCTATTTCATTGATCAGGCCGATCATAAAAATCCTGGCATCACGGTCTTGCGGTACGAGTGATGGCCCCGTACCGAGCCTTTCTGCAAGATCAACTATTTCCATATAACGAACACGCGGTGCTTCTGTGTCAAACAGCGCTACTGGTGCGTTACGATGTCGGGTCCACTCGACAAGATCCAGATTGTCTTGGGCAGGTTTTTGCTCTACCGCAACATAATCTACATTGCGTAGCGAAAATACTGCTTTGGCTGCCTCACACCATGGGTTGGGTATTCCGCGTGTCAGAATTAGTCTTAAACCCTGGCGTTTTTTTGCTTGCTCTACAGTAAGATACTCCATGAAAGGACGCTTTATTTATTAGTATCCTATGAAGGTATTAGGCACGCGCGTAACTGTCAACAGCATTTGCTACTGACTTTTCCAGGCAATGTGAGTAGCGTCGTTTAGTTTACTTTTTGGTATTTTCCTAACAGACCATACACGCCTTTAGGAGAATACTGTATGGGCTCAAGTTTGCTAAAGCTGTTTAGCGGAGTGCTCAGCTGGAGTGTAGTTGATGCCATAAAATGCAGAACCGAATGATGAAGTTTTGGTCGATATCTGGCAGAAGGTTCATCTTTGTCCTGGACTGCGACCATGCGTCTGTCTTTTGCAGTACCGTCACCGTGATAGTGAAGATAAAAGTCGTCCTCCAGATCGTAATGGCTGATGCTGCTAATGGAGTCTGGATTAAAAGCGATGGGATCGTCGACAAAAACCTTGCTTAGTTTGGTGAGCATGTAGGAAAGTGGGATTCTACCCAATTCTGAAAGTCTATACCCGCCACCAATATCAGCGTGAACGCCAGAAAACC
>JAHRWB010000223.1 GCA_019090385.1 Pseudomonadales bacterium
ACATTCTTTAACTCAAAGGAATACAGCCTTGAGCCCGAAAACAGCCTTGAGCCGAACAACAGCCTTGAGCCCGAAAACAGCCTTGAGCCCCGACAAGAGCGCCATGCGATTTTTTTTATATAGCATAGGCATGCCTCTGCTTATCCTGCTTAGTGCCTGCACACCCACAGTAAAAGTGGCAACAGAAGAGCCTATTACCATCAATCTGAATGTGAAAATCGAACATGAGATTCTTGTAAGAGTCGATAAAGAACTGGATGGGCTGTTCGATGAAGACAGCGCCCTTTTTTAACAGAATTCCCGGAGCCATTGCATGATAAACCCTATGAGACAAACCACCTTACGAAACAAAAGCTTCGTGATACTTTTCACACTGATAGCTTTATGCCTGGTTAACCTACCCATCGCCGTTCATGCTGACGAGCTAGATGATGCGAAAAGCCGTTTGTTAATCGGAGAACAATGGAATGGCTACCTGGGCACAGTGCAAGCAAATGCCAATCCCGGGATACAAAGCCTGGTTTCAAATATAAATACCAAACGCCGGGCAAAGTACTCGAGTATTGCCAAAAAGAATAATCTCAAACTCTCTGATGTCGAGCGCCTGGCGGCTAAAAAGACTTTTCAGCTAACCAGGTCCGGCCACATGATCAAAACAAAAGCGGGTAATTGGCAAAAGAAATAATACCCGTTTTCGTTTATGACCTAGTACAACCTATATTTTATTATACACAAATATTCACGTTGCCATTTAAGGTATCAACACGCACTTTACGATTAGCGTCACTGGCAAGCCCGAGATCTTTGGTCCACTCTCCCTGTTAGGGTTTTCGGTTTCTGATTCATTTGTTTTGAGCCCAGCCCTGTAAAAACTGTTCCGGGCTCAAGCCACCCAACGACCCATGAGGTCTGATTGTATTGTACTCCGCTAGCCATTTTTGAACTACTTGACTGACCAGTTCGGTACCGTTATCGCTACGTATACAAGCAGGTCGTCCATATTCCTGGAACAGTTGCTCCAATATACGAGTAACATCTCCGCCCGTGATGCTACGACCGAGCCCTGACGAGTGAACTCATCAACCACAGTCAGGTATTTGAGCGTACGCCTATCTTCCGTTTGGTCAAATACAATATCATAGCTCCAGACATGATTGGGGTAGCAAGCGCGATGCACCCAGTGATTGACCTAACACCCTGCGCTTTCTGCCTCCTGTAATATCCGAATTATCTGCTCTTCTGTAAATCGTTTGCTCTTCATTGGCTTCTCCAATATCAAGAAACCCTAACACGAATAATGGTCCAATTATGATGGAGCTTGCCAAAGCCATTAACGTCCCTAGCATTATGCTTGGATGCAGGCAAAGAGGAAAAGGTTTAGTTTTTACACTAAGTAATAGGAAAACAAATAGCTCTCGCGCCAGACACCATAAGCCGGGTCAACGCGCTTGGCTATTTTCAGCCCTTTAACTCGCAAAATATCATGCGTACGCATACGCTCACGTTCAAGGGCTTGTGGGGATTTGAAGGGGGTACTGCAATGTGGGCTTATTGCAAACCCTTACATCTGGTATTCAGGTAAATGAACCACTAAACCATCCAGCTCGTCGGACATTTTTATCTGGCAGCATAAACGTGATCGCTCTCCGCGATCTGGTGCTAGCTCAAGCAGAGATATTTCTGTTTCGTGAGGACCGCCCACTCTTTCGGCCCACTCTTCAGAGACAAAAACATGGCACGTAGCACAAGAGCATTCCCCGCCACAATCGCCATCAATTCCCGGTACAAGATTATCTGTTGCAGCCTGCATAACAGACCGGTCCATCTCAGCATCAATCTCATGCTCAGTACCATTAAACTCAATGAATGTAACTTTAGGCATTAGCTCTACTCTCCAACAAAAAAACAGGCACTACAGTGCCTAACAAAATGTCTAGTATATCAGATGATAGTCAATAGGATATTTGCACGCAACTTCAGAGAATAAAAAAGATATTTACTCTTTATATTCAATTGCTTACAAAAAACAAATCTAACCCGGCATCAAGCTTTTTTACCATCCAGATTTTGATTAAATGCCTCCTGGCACTCTTTCGGATTTGAACCATACTTACACAACGATTATGACAAAAATCATCTTGTGCTCCGGTAAACGTAATACCTGAACTATAGGTCTGTAAAAACAAACAAATAACACAGAACAGTATTCCAATGATTTCAGATACATGGATGTTTATCATTTTTAGTCAGGTAATATTGGGACAGCTAGTACTCCTGATTATCATGTGGACTAAATCCCAAAAACTCAAACGCAACACGCTTGAATTGGAGACTCGCTGTTCTGAAGCTCAAAGCGCCCTCGAACGCGCTAGTGAGCTGGTAGAGAACTTCATCGAGCATGAAAATTGGCAACAACAGCTTCAAAGCAGGGTCACGGAACTGAAAGCCAAACCCGATGCCCTATCTACAATCCATAGCGCCGTGCTCAATTATGAACTCGAACCCCTTACTACAGCAGAGGAGCCCGGCGATAACAAAGATAAAGTGAGCTTTCCCGATTTCTGCAAGTCTCTGGAGACTATGTTGCCTCAGGAAGATTCAGATTCAATCACTGAACTTGAAAACGAGAAGCTACAATTACAAGAGCAAATTGAAACGCATGAAGCACGTATTAAGCAGCTTGAAGACGAGCAAGGGGACAGCGATCCCTCCACCATTGTCGAACTCAAAGAGCTGGTACACAAGTTTACAACCAATAACCGAGAATTATTGTATTGCATACAAACCCTGGAGGCAGAAAACAAGAAACTCAGAAATGCCCAGGATGCCGAAACCTCCGATGCCCCAGATGTCACTGAAACCCCGGAAGCTACTGAATCCTCTGAATCCCCAAATGTCACTGAAATCCCAGAAGCTGCTGAAACCTCCGAAACCGCAGAATCTAGCGCAGACGAGCCAAGTCCGGAAACTGATACACTTGATGCAACATCTGCACAGAATATTTCTGCATAAGACAACGCTGATTTCTTGAATTTTACCCACCAAATGACATAGGGTTAAGCGCCCCAGCTATCAGGTTCCTATCCAAGTGCGTCTCGATCACCGCCCCTACTACATAATGAAGTTGTTCCACAACTTTGAACTCTGGTATATCAAGCGCTTTATACAACCCCAGCTCGATAAATTAGGCAGTCACCCCAAGTTCATGAAGCCCTGGCATCTTCATATTTTTGGACCCAATATACGACTTGGCGAACAAGTACATATTGTCGCCGCCCCTGATCGAAATGTTCGCTTATCAGTGTGGACTTTTGAAAACCAGTCCGGACAAATAGATATAGGTGACTATTGCCTGATTTGTCCTGGTGTACGCATAGACTCAGCCCAACATATTGAAATTGGCGCAAACAGTATGATTGCAAGCGGCGCCTACCTGACAGATGCCGATTGGCACGGTATCTATGACCGAACACAGATAATTGGCAAGTCAGCCAAAATTCACCTGGAAGAAAACGTATGGATAGGCGATCAAGCCACCATCTGTAAAGGCGTTACCATCGGTAAAAACAGTATTGTTGGAGCCAGTGCAGTCGTTACCAAAAATGTACCGGCCAATGTCATTGTAGCCGGTAACCCAGCGCAGCTTGTTCGCGAACTAGATCCCTCTGAAACTCTCAGAGTCAGGGCTGAGTTGCTGGCGGAATTTCACCAGCTAGACAAAGAACTAGAAGACATAAGGCACGAGCTACTCGATTCGAATACACTTTTTAGCTGGCTTCGCTCAATTTTCAAGCCCCGCAGCACCGATTAAATTTGTCAGAAAAGAGCCTAAGCTCAAAAACCAGCCAGCTTGGCCTGCTGTACTCGTATCGTACTCTCCAAAAAACCGAAAATAAGGACCTATGGCCTTAATCCTGCTGATGATGAAATATTTAAAGAAGAAATTAATAAAATGAATACTGAGTGCGTGATTCTTCGAAAAGGCGATTCAATAATTATTTAGGCTTTCGCACACATGCGTTTTCCCACGCCAATTAGCAGTTTCTCTATTAATTGTAATCGCCGGTCATTTTTTCTATCGGCTGTTTTAAGCGACCATACTGAAATGGGCTTCAAGGTATAATCAGGAAGTACATGCACCAATGACCTGTCCTTTACCCCGTTTAGAACCTCAGCAATAGGTAAATTTCCAACACCCAGTCCTGCATAGATTGCTCGAGCCCTTGCTCTGATATCATTCGATTGAAACTGTGGCTTTATTTTATAGACGCGATTTGCTTTCTTCTTTATATGCCTCAACGTTAAAGAGTTTTGTGGGTACTTTTTTAATGGTGATATGAAGTGATGAATTTCCAATTCATCCGGATTTTGTAAAATATTTTGACCCCGGAAATAATCTGGAGCCGCACACAATGCAAAAATAACATCTCCCAATTTCTTCTGTACCAGTGAAGAATCAGGTAAATCATTAATCATTAAGGCCAAATCGATTCCTTCAGCAATAAAATCAATAGGTTCATCTCGAACTATTAGCTGAACGATAAGATTATCTAAGGTTCTTAGTTCTTTGCTCAGCTCTTCAACAAATCCAAATTCTACCGTAGGTGTTCTAACTGCTATTCTCACTGTCCCCGTTAGCAGCTTGGCACCATTTGTCAGCTTCTCTTCTAAGGTGTCAAATTCTATAAGCAACCTTTGGGAGCGCTCAAACAGAACGCTCCCTTCTGCAGTAAGCGATAGCTTTCTTGTTGTACGATTAAGTAATCGTACACCCATGCGGTTTTCCAACTGAGAAACGCGACGGCTAACTTTGTTCACAGGCAACTGTAGAATATTAGCTGCCGCAGTAAAACCTTGTGAGCGTACCACCTGATTGAAAAAACGGATGTCCTGAAGATTATCCAGACTCATATCACCTCGATCAATTACAACATTATATGGAATAATATTATACCTATTTTGGTATTTATACCTCATTACGGGATGAGTACTATAGCGACCTCCTCATAGGCACAACCAAAAGAAGGCTATTATATGAAAAGAACAGTATTGTTATTAGCTGGTGCAACCGCACTTATTTTTCTTCCACATACAGTACTCGCTGAAGACGTGATGGGGCTATTTATTTCCCTTAAGCTCAATGACGCAAAATCCTATCAACAGTGGCATGATGCATCCAGACCCACTTTCAAGGCCCATAATTGCGTGCCGCTCCGTTCCGGTAAACTGGCCGGAGGAAAAGGCACATTACAATGGGGAGCTTCGGATCATTTCTCCTTGATGAAATGCCAAACACCCGTACTTTCAGATCTCGTAGATAGGGGCTTTATCAATTCGCTATCTGCCATAACGGATGAACTCAATCTAACCGAGGGCAACTTGGAGATCCTGTCAGATAAAAGGCCACCTCCAAATTCCGAGTACCTTATTAAGATAAGTTACTTCAACAACCTCAATTCGAAAGCGCGACAAAAAGGCCTGTCTAAAATTGAATCTCATGCCAAAAAAGCAGAAAACGCATGGATCGATGACGCTATTCTACAGCCGAGATCAGCGGTAGGTGTAATACAGCCCGATAATTTAACCTTCCTGTATTACTCGAAAATAGGTCAAGGGGAACAATTTCGTAAAAGTAACCCTGACTTAATGAATAAAATCGGCAGCTTTAACCAAGCACATCTTGAGCACTTTATCTATCTTCCCGCCCAGCTAAAAAACAGGGGAATGAAATGACTGTGAACTGTACTGTGATTCTGGAAGGCACCTTTCGTAAGGGTGGTAAAACATCATCCGCTTTTGAAGAGTACTCACAACGCTCTACTGCAAATGGAGAAGCTCATGGCGGAGTCGTCGTCAAAAATTACCTGATTAGCGAAAATTTAGGCCAGGGGGAAAAACCAGATTTTATTCTGGTTGTCGAATACCCATCACAAGACAAGGCTATAAAGGCGTTTACCTGTGATGAATACAGGAGAATTCTTTCGATACGAGACAGCGTTTTTAAGGAAGTAAAAATCCTACTTGTCTAGAGCTACTTCAAGGCTGAATTTCATCAGCCAGTCAAAGAACTAGAAGCCATAAGGCACGAGCTACTCGATTCGAATACACTTTATGGCTGGCTTCGCTCAATTTTCAAGCCCCGTGAGACAGATTAATCCAGATGTTTTCTAAAAACCTATCTAATTAACAGTATTCCGAACTAAGCAATCCGAGCAAATTTTCTTGTAATGAGAATATGAAATATGCACTACTCATTTTTTATAAGATACGTCTGGTAGTCGAAACTCGCTCCAGCACGCCACCAAATTTTTTATCATCTCATCCAAACTTTCTATTCTTGCACTCAGATGCAAGTCTTCTCCCGCCTGGGATAATAGTGTGGTTTGGGAGCTGGCTACCAGCAGTTTACCCATTAAATGCGTAAGTTCTTTGTGCTGCCTAAGGTCCAGAGCCGGTACGATTAGCAAATTCGCTTTCTGCACTGTCTTGGATTCCCGCATATCAAATCATCCCGGCATATAAAAATGGTATTTAGTATCAA
>JAHRWB010000015.1 GCA_019090385.1 Pseudomonadales bacterium
CAAGCTTTTCTTCCCAAACGGATAAGCCCCCTATGGATAACGCTAAATAGTTGGATCTTCGATAGTAAAGATGACAGTCAAATTCCCAGGTAAACCCCATACCACCATGGGTTTGTATGTTCTCTTTTGAAGAAAAGTAATAAGCTTGGATACCTGCAACCCGGGAGGCTGCCGCAGCTACGGGCAAATCGGGTGCATTGGAATCCAGGGCCCATGCGCCATAATAGCAATTGGATCGTGCCAGAGTATTTTTAACATAAACATTGGCCAATTTGTGTTTAATTGCCTGGTAACTGGCAATTACCCGCCCAAACGCAAAACGCTCCATGGCATAATTTTTCGCCATTTCCAGTGCAGCCTCTGAGCCGCCTGATTGCTCCCAGGCATAAAGAACTGCAGCACGATTAAAAATATTTTGCATAGCAGTCCAACCAGTACCTTCGGCACCGATGAGTTCACCCGGCGCGTCAGAAAAAGTAATATTCGCATGAGAACGACTGGGGTCGAGAGTGGTAATTTTTTCCTTCTGTACATTGTCGCTATGCAAATCAACAATTGACATGCTAGCTCCGTCTCCAACCTCAGACTTGCCTACCACGATGGCAAAGTCAGCAATATCACCATCTGGAACAGCGATTTTTGTACCACTGACTGAATCTCCAACACGGGTTTCGAGACTAGCAGCTGAACTGCGTCCGCGCGATTCCGTTAAAGCAAAGGTACCGATAAGCTCACCGGTAGCAAGTTTGGGTAACCACGTCTCTTTTTGACTCGATGAGCCATAATTCAAAATCGTTTCGGTGGCAAGATAAACCGAGGATGAAAAAGGCAGGGGTGACAGAGCCCGGCCAAGTTCTTCTGCTATGACCGACAGCTCGAAATAACTCAGACCCAAACCACCATAGGCTTCAGGAATAACCGTGGAGGTCCAGCCCATCTCAGCAACTTTTTTCCAGAGCTCGGCATTAAATGTCCCCCCACTCTCGAGGGACTCACGAACAACGGCCAACGAACAATTGTCTTGTAGAAACCCAAGCGCCTGTTCCCGGAGCATATTCTGCTCTTCTGAGAATTCAAAATTCAATGTATTTCTCCCCTAAATTAACAGCTAATTGCTGATTATGAACTAGTTTATTACGAGCTTGAGGGCAGAATTATTCGATCCTCAGATAACACCCAGTTTACTGAGACTATCGCAATTTAGTAATCATGTATACAGTCTAAATATGGCTATCTGCTTGCCATAACCAACAAGGATAAATCTATAATAAATGCCAGAATTCAAGAAACCATAATATGTAAAGCACTTGATATTAATTACTGCAAACAAAAAAAAAGGAGCCAGCTTCTTAGCTAACTCCTCTTTTTAAACACAGAACGGAACTACGTATTTATGATATTAAACCATTCACTTCTTTAAGGGATGTAAGCGAACGGGAAGTTCAGAATAGCCTTTGATTAAAGTAGAGTAGCTACGTACAGGCTCTCCCACTACTTCAACCATCTCGAAACGCTCCATAATTCCTTCCCATACCAGGCGCAATTGCATTTCTGCCAGGCGATTACCCATGCAGCGATGTATGCCAAAACCAAAAGAAACATGATGACGTGGCCGTTTTCTATCGATAATAAACTCATAGGGACGTTCGATCACTTCTTCATCCCGATTTCCAGACACGTACCACATGATCACTTTGTCGCCTTTTTTGATTTTCTTTCCACCAAGAATCGTATCTTGAGTCGCTGTGCGACGCATGGAAGTCAAAGGCGTTTGCCAACGTATAATTTCAGGCACCATGTTAGTAATCAAGCTGTGGTCTTCCCGAAGCTTCTGGTATTGCTCAGGATTCTGATTTAAGGCCAACACACCTCCAGTAATAGAATTACGTGTCGTATCGTTGCCACCAATAATCAGCAGCATTAAATTACCCAGGAACTCAAAAGGTTGCATATTTCTAGTTGCTTCGCCATGGGCAAGCATAGAAATCAGATCACCACGAGGAGGCTCATTTACACGCTCATTCCAAAGTACGGTGAAAGCTTCTAGACAGCCCATCAAAGCTTCACGTCGTTCTTCAAGGGTTTCGACCAAACCACCAGGGCAAGGCAAATTTGTTGCCACATCAGACCAGTAGGTTAGCTTGCGACGTTCTTCAAAAGGAAAATCAAATAAAGTTGCCAACATTTGCGTGGTTAATTCAATTGAAACTTTGTCAACCCAGTTGAAAGTTTCACCTATTGGCAGTGAATCCAAAATGGTAGCCACTCGCTGCTTAATAAGCGGTTCCATTTCTGCCAGATTTTTCGGAGCAACTACACCCTGCACGGTTTTGCGCTGTGCACTGTGGTCGGGTTCATCCATGGCTATAAACATTTTTATAGGCATCTGCTCGGAATCAAAAGGAGAAATGCTGATTCCCTCGGCAGATGAGTATACTTCCGGGTTGCCTTCAACTTCCATAATATCGTTGAATTTGCATACCGACCAATAAGGGCCGAATTGCGAGTCCTTACAATAATGAACCGGGTCCTCTTTACGCAAGCGGTCAAAAAATGGCCAATATGCATCAGCTTCAAACAGCGCCGGCTGAGCCACGTCGATCTCATCTAGCGGGATAGTTTTAGGATCTTTATCCAACATTGTATTGATTGTATCCATCACTGCAGACATTGCGCTTTCTCCAAATAATTAGTGCAACTTAGTTATATAGAACTATAGCAAACCAGAAGGTAATTCTTCACCCTTTTTACACTTTGTCAAGGAAATAAAAACAGATTGAAAACCTTCTTTAAATTTCAGTAAAAACCGAGACTTAGGTCCACTTTTTAAACGTGGCACAACATGCACTAAGTACTATTACTTACTAGGATTTCTGCAATATATGTACTGCGCAAACAGAACCTGCGCCCATCATGTGTACCAATGCATTGGTGGCATTTTCAACCTGGTTTTTACCCTGTTCATTACGAAGCTGCCGCGTAGCGTCCCAAACCTGAGCAAGACCGGTGGGACCGCCGGGATGACCGCGTGCGATCAATCCACCATCTGTCGAAAAGGGGATTCGACCCCCTATGGTAGTTTCACCATCGTGCAGTAACTTATCCCCTTCCCCTTCTCCACAAATACCGAGTAATTCGTAATACATTAGCTCCTCTATGGGAAAAGCATCATGTATCTGAACCAGGCTTAGATCTTCAGGCCCGATGCCGGCTTCTTCATAAGCCAGTTTGGCAGTGCGTTCCGTAGAGTAGGAAGGGCCTACTACCGCACCCATAAAAATGTGGCCTTCGGAATAAACTTCAGACTGAAGCTGCGAGGCAAGAACTTTGACCATTGGCCTTCCATTGGCATGCTTCTTAGCCCACTCCTCAGTGGCGACAATTGCGCAAGCTGCCCCTGCCCCACTGGCGCAGGCCATCATCGCAGTATGCGGATAAGCAACCATAGGTGCCGCCAGCACTTCCTCCACAGTCACTTCATGATCCGCACGACGCTGTGCCATGGGGTTGTTACGTGCATGATTCCAGTTTTTTGCCGCTATTTTTGCGAAAGTCTCAACCGTAGTACCGTTATCATGCATGCGCCGGGTAGCCCACATAGCGAAAAATCCAGCAGGCAGCATCAAATTTTCGTATGAGGGCATACCCTTGGGCACGCCAGGGGCAGATTTACGTCGAGCCATGCCCATCCGTGCCATATCGTCAAAGCCGAGGGCCATTGAGACATCTGCGGCGCCACCCGATACAGACCAGACTGCTTCTCTAAATGCAGAAGAACCCGTTGCCGATGCATTCTCCACGTGTACCACGGGTACTCCTGTTAGTCCAAGATCCTTGGCATAACCCGTGCCCTCCATCATGGCACCACCAATGTAACCATTGTATAAAGAACCTATATCACGAAAGTCCAGCCCGGCATCTTTTAATGCTTCGATTCCGGCTGTGAAGTACATATCCCTTAGCGGGATATAATCTTTTGTGAACCTGTGCATCCCCACACCGATAACGTATACATCTCTATTCATGGCCTATTTCTCCCCTGCTGCAACAAACTTAAACCCGCAGTATTCTGTGCCATCGTCATCTGTCAGCATTGGGTTGGCTTCCAGGCGCATCTTCATACCGATTTTAAAATCGTCCTGTTTCCCATCGATAACCGACTGTATACGAACACCTTCAGGCAAGTCGATCTGCCCCACACCATAACCACCAAATGCATCTAGTTTTTGACTGCCCATCTTTGGCATATGAATAAACGACCAGGAATACAAAATACCTTCATTTGAAAGTTCCACAGTTTCTACTGGCTTTTCCGTAATCGGGCAACGTTTACGAATGGGGAAGAAAGTGCGATCAGCAGCCTTGCTGTATGAGCCAAGTAATCTGCAGGGTTCGTCCGGGTTTTCAGGAATCACCATATAGCCGTCTTCAAGTGTTTTACGCTTTGTCATACTGTGTAGTCCGTATTAGTCATATGTCAGATTGGTTCATGGAGAGCGACCTACCTATATTCCACACCTCAAAACAGGCACTTCTAAAAGGTAATGACTTGTCGTGCCACTTCGCCTGTTTTCAAGGCTTCCATACCTTCATTGATTTCAGATAAAGGAATACGGCTGGAAATAAGTGGATCCAGCTTCAGCTTGCCACTCATATAAAAATCAACAAATCGCGGCATATCAATACGAAAACGATTAGAACCCATCATAGATCCCTGTAGCTTTTTCTCCTGCAAAAGATCCATACCGGGTACCTCAATAGACTGCCCTGCCGGTACCATACCAATAATGGTTGCCGTACCACCCACTGTTAACATCTTCCAGGCATCATCACAGGTTTGTTTCAAACCAATGGCTTCAAAGGAATAATCAACCCCACCCTTAGTCAGCTCGCGTACCTGTTCTACTGAATCTCCTGCACTGGCATTTACGGTATCGGTGGCACCAAACTCTCTGGCAAGCTCCAGTTTGGAGTCCAGACGGTCAACCGCAATAACACGCCCGGCTCCTGCAATGGCTGCCCCATTAATCGCACTCAGACCTACACCACCACAACCAATTACTGCAACTGTTGAACCTGCTTCAACATTTGCAGTACGTAATGCCGCACCAGCACCGGTGGTTACGCCACAACCAATCAATGCAGCACGGTCCAAAGGCATATCTTCACGTATTTTTACCACGGCATTTTCATGTACCAGCATGGCTTCAGCATAAGACGATAAGTGAGCAAACTGTGCAACTGGCTCACCATTCATGGATAAACGCGATTTCTCTCCAGATTTGCGTGCGGTGGCCTTGCCCCCACAGCGATTAGGAAACCCGGACAAACAATGATTGCAATGCCCGCAGAATACAGACAAGCAGGTAATCACATGATCACCTGGCTTAACGTATTCAACTTCTGAACCCACTTCTTCCACTATACCGGCTGACTCATGACCAAGCACTGCCGGTGCGCGAAAGGGGAATATGCCTTCTACAAAGTGCAGATCACTGTGACAAATACCTGCAAACTCTGTACGAACAATTATCTCTCTTGATTTAGGTGAATCCAGATCGACCTTTTCTACTGTCATAGCCTGATTCGGCCCGTGGAATACTGCTGCTTTCATAATGTGTCCTCTATTTTGTTACGAATCATTTCTGTTACGGGTATGTTCAATCTATTTAAATCAATATCAATCTATTCAAATGCAGGCATCCGAGT
Organism: Pseudomonadales bacterium; assembly: GCA_019090385.1. Classification (GTDB taxonomy): domain Bacteria; phylum Pseudomonadota; class Gammaproteobacteria; order Pseudomonadales; family Azotimanducaceae; genus DC-out156. The sequence goes on from JAHRWB010000015.1 coordinate 5,710, forward strand.
GACGACCTGCTAGTTTTTTTTAAGCTGCATACTACGTGTAATACGCTCACATATGTCTATCACGCTGACTCTGGCACGTAGGTCTGGCGTACTTTGTAACGCTGAATTTTACCTGCTTCGGTGCGCGGCAAATTTTGCCCAAATTCAATGCTGCGCGGACATTTGAATTTAGCAATGCGTGAGACGCAATGCTCAATCAGCGATGCTTTAAGTTCATCACTGGCGATAATGTTTTGCTTCAACTCCACAACCGACATAACAGATTGCCCCCAGCTTTCACTCGGTATACCAATAGTACAAACGTCACTTACATCCGGGTGTTGCAACAGGCAAGCATCAACTTCAGCGGGATACACATTAACGCCACCACTTAAGATCAGATCAGCTCGCCGGTCAGACAAAAACAAAAATCCATCTTCATCAACGTAGCCCATATCATGCATGGAAAAATGCGTACCATTACGGTACGCGCCAGCGGTTTTTTCCTCGGCCTTAAAATACTGAAATTTACCTTCAGTAGGAACAGGTAACCAGATTATACCCACTTCCCCGATCGGCATTTCTTCGTCGCTGTCTTCATCAACAATGATTAAACCTTCAGTGGCTATTCCTACCGTACCTGGCCTTTTACTCCAAATATCTGGACCTACGAATGTGCCGGTACCTTCTGTTGCACCGTAGTACTCATAGATGATTGGACCGAACCAACTGAACATTGCTTCTTTTACATGGACTGGGCAGGGAGCCGCACCGTGAATAAGAAACTTCAGAGATGAAACATCATATTTTCTTTTAATCTCTTCGGGTAAGGCCAACAAACGATGAAACATCGTTGGAACCATATGACTTTGCGTTATCTTGTAGTCGTGAATTAACCGTAGCGTCTTTTCCGGATCCCATTTATCCATTAAATAAATTCCGGTACCCGCGCCTAGCGCAGCCAGCAAATCCAGCCCCAGAGGTGCAGCATGGTAAAGTGGCCCGGTGCACAAACTGGTATCACTCCCAGCGTCGTACCCCGCCGCGGCAAACAAGGGGCTTAAGCCAGCGGTGCTGCTAGTAGGCTCCCGATAAACACCTTTGGGAGAGCCTGTAGTGCCAGAGGTATACAACATTTGCTGCCCTAAGCGGGGATTATCAATATTTTCAGTGGATTCTCCAGATATCAGGTCATCCAGATTCTGGCATCCAGGTATCTCTCCTCCAATAGAAATGGGAAGCTTCAGCTTAGGACATTCCTGTAAAATAATTTCCACATTAGTAGCAAATCTTGCGTCCCCGAATAGCGCCACAGATTCAGAATCATTCACTATATAACTGACTTCGTTTGCAGTGAGATGCCAGTTAATTGGCGATATGCGAATTCCGGTTCGAAAGCACGCCATAAGGACTTCAGCAAACTCTGGTCGATTACTACAGAGCAATGACACTGCATCGCCCTGCCGGATACCAAAGTTTGTTAGCGCGCGGGAAATCTGATTGATGCGATTGTTCAGTTGTTTGTAGGTTCTAGAGCCCTGCTCACTTTGAATGGCCATTCGCTCCGGGTTACTGTGCGAATGATAGGCAACAATCATGCCTTTGCCAGCAGCTTGCTCCTGATCAGTTAGATAACTTGCCACCATCTCTTGGTTTGCCTCATGTCAGTCTACCGCGCTTGTCGCCGCCTAAGGCGCCCTTTTCAGGGCGCTCAGTGAGCAGTTCCATTCTCATGGCATCACGCCAATATGGCGGGCGGATCAATAAACGTTATTTCTTCGGCTTGGCACGTGCTCGCTTACGCCTGGCCACACCGTCTTCAGCTTCCGTCATGTCCATAATGGTATCGAGGTTATCAACAAAACTCTCATAATCAGCATCTGCACCAATATTAGCACCTTGGTTACCGTACATGGCCGCGACGGAATATCTCCCACCAACGGCTTCAATGACTTTACCACTCGGCGCATTTTCACTGGCCATATACAAGACTGCCGGAGTCACAATTGAAGGCTTACTCAAAGGTGGAGGATTATCTACATCCATCGGTTTCCGACCGGGCAAATTTGCTGTCATTCTGGTAGCAGCAGCAGGGCCGAGGCAGTTTATCTTTATATTGTGACTCGCACCTTCCAAAGACAATGCATTCATAAGCCCGACCATCGCCATTTTCGCACAAGCGTAGTTTGCCTGGCCGAAATTACCCCAAAGACCTGAGCCCGAAGAGGTAAAGATTATCCGACCATAGTTTTGTTCATACATAAGCGGCCAAGCAGCATGGGTAACATATGCAGTACCGTTCATGTGGACATTCATCACAACATCCCATTCGTCCAAAGTCATTTTTTTAAATGACTTGTCTCTGAGAATTCCAGCATTGTTTACCAAAATATCAATTCTGCCGAACGCATTCACTGCATCAGTGATGATGCTTTTTGCACCAGCCCGGTCCGAGACTGAAGCTTTATTTGCTATGGCTTCACCACCTTCAGCCTTGATTTCAGCAACTACCGCATCCGCCGCATCACTCTCACCGGTGCCGTCCATGTTGCCGCCCAAGTCATTGACGACTACTTTGGCCCCGCGTCTGGCAAACTCCAGAGCGTGCGCTCTGCCCAGTCCACCGCCGGCACCAGTGATTGCAACTACCTTGTCTTTAAATTCACTCATTTGCTTTCTCCCTTTACAAAAATACTAAACTCTTCTTTGTATAAAACCTACCCTATAAACGCATTAATTAGGCATTAAATTAATCACGCCTTTTATGCTATGACTCTCTGGTCTCTCAATTGGGTAATTTCATCCGCCGACAACCCTAACTGCTCTGTTAGAATGTTCGTAGTATGCTCACCTAGCATGGCCACGTTATCTTCAGGTGCAAGGTTGGTTGTTTCAAACTGAAAGGGTAAATTCTGAATTTTATATTCACCCCACTCATCTTGAAATTCTGTAAATGACTCCCTCGAAGCAACCTGAGGATGCTCAAATAGCTCTTCTGGAGCGTTATAAATACTGCAGGGTACACCATGACTATTCAGCAATTCCTCAAAATCCAAGCCACTAAAGTTGCTCGACCAGGTTTCAATTTCCTCGACCAGCGTTTGCGGATCGCGTGCTCTGTTTATTGGCGAAAACCGCTCATCTGTCAGTAAATCCGGGCGCTTCATAGCCTGACTAAGTCCTTCCAGATTTTTACCTGAAATAATACACACCATAACGTAACCGTCTTTAACTTTGACAGCCCGATAACTTCTTGCCGCCGCAGGTGTTGGAAGTTGGGCATTCTGAAGTTGTGGCGGAATCAGCGTGAGCATGGATTCCAGCATAGTGACATCGATATTTTCTCCTAACCCACTTTGCGCCCTGCCCAGCAAGGCTGTCTGGATAGCACCATAAGCGTATGCTCCGGTTAGAATGTCTGCCACCATTATGCCACTGTTGTGCGGTCGCTCGGTGGCATTGTCCTGACATTCCATATGCACGAAATCAAAACCACTGGCTGCCTGCGCAATAGGCGCATAGGCAGCACGGTTGACATAAGGTCCCGACTGCCCAAAGCCGGACATCGAACAATAAACCAGCCTGGGACAATCTGCTTTTATAGAATCATAGTCAAGCCCGAGCTTTTTCATTACGCCAGGTCTGAAATTTTCCACTGCAACGTCTACTTTGGTTAACAACTTACGCGCGAGATCCTTGCCAGCAGGCGTTTTAAGATCAATGGCAATGCTTGATTTTCCAGCATTAAAATAAGCGAATATACGTGTAACACCCTTAGCCCCCCGCGTAATATCCCCGATACCTGGCGATTCCACTTTTAATACCTCGGCACCGCAGTCGGCCAGCATCCTGGTACATACAGGGCCCGCATAAACCGTGGAAAAATCGAGAACTTTAAGGCCTGCAAGTGGTTTTTTCTTACCCATATAATGCGTTCCTACTACTTAAAATATGTATCATTTTCACATCAATTTGATATTGCATACGGGCGAGCGGATTATTCTTTTTCTGCTCGCTCGGCAAATACTTCGGTTGCGATATGCATGCCTTCCACAGCTATTGGAAAACCACCGTATATAGCCATATGCATTATGAGCTCACTGATTTCGCTTTTACTCAGACCATTATCCAGCGCTTTGCCAATATGAAGCCGCAGTTCATTGGGCCTATAGAGTGCTGTAAGAGCGGCAACCGTAATCAGACTTCGATCTCGCTGAGAAAGACCTTCTCGTGACCATACACCTTCTGGCAGAACCGTATCGATGATTAACTTGCCCCAGTCATCGCGGATCTCCTCTGGTGCCGGAAGCGAATCGGTAATGGCCCGGGCCAGTTTAAGCCTCTCTTCTTCATTCATGTGTTTCCCCTAATAGCGATTTTTATTGCACTCAATTGTGCAATGTACCGACAATAATGTAAATATGCTTACAGGTTCCAAAACCCGAGTTAACAGAGTAAACCCTACCTGACTCTCATTCTGTAAAAACGACTTTCTTAAGGTCCTATATGTCGGGTAGGATACATGCTCTGGGTTGTAATTTGATAAGGTGTGGATTCCATCAATCAAGCTGTTAGAAAATATTGGCAAGTTTCAAAAGACATTAAAATCTCTGGTCTGGAGTGGCAAAATGACAAACCCATTGCCCTTCTGGCACATGCCAATGGGTTTTGTGCTGATACATGGATTCCTGTAGCACGATACCTTGCACCGCACTACCATGTCGTTGCCTTTGATTTTCGCGGTCATGGAAAATCATCCACCCCCAATGGTCCCCAGGCATATCAGTGGCGCCATCTAATGGATGATATGCTGAGCCTTATAGAACAGCTACTGGCCGAAAAGCAAGAGCAACAAATAGCCTTAACCGCGGGTAATTCATTAGGCGGAGTAATTTCTGCGGCAGTCGCGTCAGAAAAATCATCTTTATTTAAACGTGTGGTTATGCTCGACCCACCTATTGTACCCAGTGCTGCAACCGTAGAACGATTGGGCCTGGCATTAAACATAAGCGGCAAGCCACAAGGTCCAAATCTGGGGGATATGGCCAGAAAAAGGCGAGCGATATGGCCCTCCAGAGCAATTGCAAAGGAGAAATGGCAAAACAAACCCATGTTTGCCCGTTGGAACCCGGAAGCATTTCAACATTACCTGCAGGCGGGCTTTACTGACCGGCCTGACGGCACAGTCGAACTGTCCTGCCCTCCCGAGGTAGAAGCTGCGATTTTCGATCACACCGGTGGCATTGACATTTTTGAACGGGCCAAATCGATTAACTGTCCCCTACAAATTGTTCATGCCAGCAATAGCCATTTTACCTTATCCCTGTATGAAGAGTTCGCACGATTATGTCCCCAAGGGCAAGCA
>JAHRWB010000224.1 GCA_019090385.1 Pseudomonadales bacterium
AAGCATTGCCACATCGCCATGCTATAGCCAGGGTGGCAGCACTATAATCCGGGTGCGGCATAGATTTCCGGCAAGTTTCGCCAATAGCCCTGACAATCCATACCCCGACCAAAAACATAACGATCACCACAGGATAACGCGGCGTAATCCGCCTCAATTAGCTTATCCCGACCGAGTTTCTTATCCAACATAACCGCCGTAATTACCTGCGCAGCCTCTTTAAAAATGGGTTGCTCAACTAAATGTGCAAGGGTATTACCGTAATCAAGAACATCATCAAGAATAATAACCGTCTTGTCTTTTAAATGAGCGCGTGGTGACACGAGTAAACTCAACTTATCTCCAGACAATTTTTTCTGGTAAGGCGTAGCCTGTAAAAAATCCAGGGTGAGCGGAAACCTTAAGCGCTGCATCAAATCCGAAGTGAAGGTCAATCCACCACTCATCACACAAATAAGCACCGGGTCTGATTTGGCAAACTCCACCGTGAGCTCTATGGCCAGTTGGTCAAATGCAAAATCAATTTCGTTTCTGCTAAACAGGAGATCAGAACTATCCAGCAGCACTTGAGCACCCTCCTGGTTTAAGTACTCACTCATGCACAGGTCCGGTACTCTGGCCCAATAACTGCTCTTCTGCCCCCTCGACATGCAGGGTTTGAGTAGGAAAGGCTATTTCTGCACCGTGACCTGAAATGATGTCTGAAATTCTAAATAATATATCTTCCTTAATAGAATGGAATTCGGTCCATACTACGGTTTTCGTAAAGGTATAAATAAAAAAATCCAAAGAGCTGGGGCCAAAAATATTAAAATTAACCATCATGGTTTTGTTCTGATCTATTGCCTCATGCGCTTGTAACATAGTCCGTATGTCAACCAGAATTTTTGGCAATACCGCAACATCATCATACCTGACGCCAATGGTCTCTCGAATCCGCCGGTTCAGCATATTGGAGGGGTTTTCTACAACTATTTCAGTAAAAAGCGCATTGGGCACATATAATGGTCGCTGATCAAATGTTCTGATCCGTGTTAAGCGCCAGCCAATCTCTTCGACCGTTCCCTCAATTTTTTTATCGGGAGATTTAATCCAGTCACCTACAGTAAAGGGGCGGTCCATAAAAATCATCAAAGCACCAAAAAAATTGGCCAGCATATCTCTTGCAGCAAAACCAATAGCAATGCCCCCTATTCCGCCAAACGCGAGCACGCCAGAGACACTAAAACCCAGTGTCTGCATTACAGTGAGAAATGCAGTAATAGCTATAGATGCACGCAATAGCTTACCGATTGCAGAGGCCGTTGCGATATCCATCCGGCTATCTTTGTCGCTGGAAACCTGAAAATTGTCTTCCAGATGTTTGATGAACCCAACGGCAAACCACGCCACTAAAAAGACAATGGAAAGTTCCCGCGCTCTGCCGACATGTTGAAATATCTCCACTTCAGAGTGGCTGCCAACAATATCCGCTGCCCAGCTAATGCCCACTACCAGAACCAGCCATCCAACTGGTCGGCGCGCTGCATTCAATAAGGCATCGTCATACAGATTTTTGGTCTTTTTTAGCTGCTTAGACAGTCGATCAAATACCCGCTTGGATATATACCTGGCAACCAGACTTACAAATACCACCACGAAGGTATTTACAAGCCAAGCGCTCTCTGAAAATAGATTTAAAAGGTTAGTCCACTGTTCTTGCATATCTAGGGGGCCTGTCTAAAAATTACGTGTTAAAGGTAACGACTAAACTCAATTTGAATATAATCATCCCGTTGTAAAGATGCCGATTTGTTCTGAAAGTCCATCAAAATATCCAATACCTCTATACCGGCTCCCTCCGGCAATTTTGTTGCGCCACTAAAGACACGCCCTTCCAGCATCAGTTTCCAATGTTCACCCAGACGGCGACTGGATTCCAGAATAATAACCGTTTCCTGGGTTTGCGTATCCCAGATCAATCCCAGCAATGCCTGTGTATCTGATGGGTCATTGAGCTGCCAACGCGTCCCCAGCGCTAAATCGTGCTCGTACAGAGTGGCCGCACTATCCCCTCGGTCATCGTACATATACTCTGCAACCAAACCGAGGTCTGCCCGTGTGCCAGCCACACCAACCAGGGACTTTTCGAAACCAAAGGTACTTGCCTGGTAAGCCTCACCATCACCTGAGCGCCGGATGGCCTCTACTTTATAAACCCAGTCTCCAACGATAAGCTGAGCGTCAATGCCGGTCTGATCAATAACTGTATAGTGTGGTCGAAATGCAAAACTTCCCGGGGTTTTTTCATAGGCAATAAGTTGTGGGTCCCGGTTTGTGCCTGAAAAATGGTACACTCCAAAAGCCACGGGGCCCAGATAATGGGACCAGCGAACGGCAGCATCAAGACGGTATTGGCCCGCCCCTGAAGCATAACTTGCCTCACCCGTATCCACCTCAAGGCCAAAATTTAAACGCCCGTCATTGCCTGGAAAAGTGCGCTCCCGAAACCCCGGTAGCAACATCAAATCCAGGATGCCCCAGTTGCGCA
>JAHRWB010000225.1 GCA_019090385.1 Pseudomonadales bacterium
CATGCAGCGCTTTGACTGTGCTCGGCAGCAGTAAATCTAAATGCTGATCCAGAACCTCTCTTGCAGTGAATCCGAAAATATTTTCAGCACCCCCGTTAAATAGTACAATCCGATGCTTGCTGTCTATGGATGCTATAGCCTCTAGCGCAACATCCAGAATCTTGAGCCGATAAGGCTCACTTTCTTCGAGATCTTTTAGGCGACGCTGAAGGCTCTCATTTTCACTAATAAGTTCGAGTTTGGTTTTACGACGAAGCACTGCTAATTCCTGTTTACGCTAAGATCAAAACGTCAATCGATTTTCATACCGGGGTTTCTGTATTTAGATGTTGAATTAGCTCTAAAAAAAAGTAGTTTCTTGTCGAGAGGGAATATCAATATCATTGCTCTTATGAGCTTCGACTTGTTCCTGCATGGAATATCCCTTAAACATGCGTTCCTCCCAGCCAGCTACATCAACTTGCTCCGCCGAACCATTCTGTAACCCAAAAAACTGCTCGTGATACAAGTTCATTTCCTCTTTTACATGCTCTAATATCTGTGACACTCGGTCCTGAAACTGAAGCACAACCAGTACATTGTTAATTTCGTCCTGTATATTCTTGCTTGTTGCCCGCATATCGCTCGCTGAATTTTCCAGAGAACCGGTAACGGCCTCAAAGCTGGTCATGGCTTCTTCGATGGCAAGTTTGGATTCTGTGATCGATTGTTCATCCTCTTCTTCTGCCTGTTCTGCGATCTGGATCAGTTCAGACATAGTATGACTAATGTTCTCAATCGTACTCAAAATATGTTTACCAGAATTGGCAGACAGGGCAGACAGGTTTTGTACTTCATTGGCAATTGCCCCAAACCCTTTACCGGCATCGCCGGCCGATGCTGCCTCTATATATGCATTAAAAGAAAGCAAATTGGTTTGTTTGGCCACGTAACTAACCTCTAATCCAAGTTTATGCAGATCTTCCAGAAAACTCCGGCACTTACGAATCTCTTGCAATAACTCTTTTTTGGATGACTGGGTACGCTCCAGCAACGCAATCAGGTGGGCAGACTGCGCTTCGTTATTGCGAATATGAATTGAAATTCCAGTATCCTGGCCGATGACCAACTCCTCGGAGGTTTCGCGTGAAGCTGCCTGGGCATTGCCAAGTTCTAGCGCCAGATTCGAAAATTGTTCGGACAATGCTGTAATTGCCTCGACCACCTGATCGTTAGCAAGGTTGATCTGCCGCGACCAAATCGGAAACGACATTCGACCAATTTTCTCTGCATCATTAGTTGATGAGTCCTGAAGGGGAGTACTAGCAGGTTCTTCCTGGACAGATTCTTCCTGGGCATGATCTACTGAAATGTCCTTCAGTATTGGTTGATCATTGCAGCTTCTAAAAAACACCTTCTTAGCTATGTGCACAACATTCTTTATAAGTTTCACGGCACCCTATCAATTCCAAACACATTGTTGAATTATATCGCTATATTCGCTTGTTATAACGCCACAATGTAACAATAGTTGATTATATCAATATTATTTCTCATTTATTCGCTATATTCGATTTATGTGGCGTCCAAGCGTGACAATAGTCGTTTAATCCAATATTTTGTGAATTATTTCGAGTGTTGAGTGTTACGGAAATCCCATAAATAATATTCTTCACAATTTGCTGTAATAGCAGACGAATTACTCAGTTTGGCACCAGGCACAGCAGAATCGACCAAAAAAAGCGTTGCTGAAGTGTTGATTTGGGCCAAAGACGACTACTCCAATTGCATCCCAATTCACGGATTTCACCCCTCAAAACAAGGGAGATGAACGATAACTTAAAGGTCAGCTATGAGCACTTTTGAGTGCTCCTGTAATGTAATTCAGAAAACGTCCGCTATTGAGCGACTATTGGGCATTCACTCGTTTTGATTCTGGTGTTGTGTGCACTTTTTGTGTGCAGGTCGTACTGTCCAGCTCTGACTCGGTTTGGACAGGGGAATGTGCTCTGTAGAGGACATAACTAGCCAAATTTAGCCATCGTGCGTCTTCGAGTCCTGTCCGCTCCGCCATCCAGCCTGCAGCTTTACCAGGCTGCCAGTTAGCAATCATGGAAATAACTGTAATTTCAATGGTTTAAAGCCATAATTCCGAAACTTTCTATTCTCTCTTTGACTACATTTCAAGATAAGTCATCAAGTAGGATGTGCAATTTACAGCCCATTTGCGGGTTTCAGCCACGCGCCCCTTGCTACCTACTAAAAATTATCTATCAGGAGCGGCGTCATCACTTACGAACTCAAGTCCAATTCCCTCACTATCCGAACGAACGATTTTCATTTTAATGACCGAGGCATCAGCGCCACCCAATCCCTGGACCTGCACCAAGACCATTTCGCCAACACTGGGCAATGCATTGCCTTCCGTTAAAATATAGGCACCACCATTTGAAATATCACCAGTATGCAGTTTGAGATTGCCTACCTCCGGGTGGCTTAGTTCTACCTCCGATCGTAACTTGGTTCGTATATGTTGACGTTTGTCCTTGTTTACCACAGCTAACTCCTCTATTTTAGACTCTGCGATCTCGCCCAGCGGATGCGCAAACTGAATGAATAAGTTAGTTACGCAGCAAAAAAAGACCACCAATCCTGAAAATCCGAACAACCTGAAAATTTGCAATTATTTTTTCCGTGAAGCTTCGCATAGTCCATCGCATAGTCTGCAATTTTTGACCAATAGCTCAGGGTCTTTCCCATGGTCGGGATACAGATCAGTTCAAATGCTATCTCCAATATCAGCCATTTTCAAAGCCAGTTTTAGGGCTTGGCTATCGCTTGGAACATCTTGTTGATGCCCGTGGCACTGCTGTCCAGCGATATTTATTCAGATTCTCAGGTATGGACGGAGAATCCCGGTCAAAACGAGTGACTAATTGGTATTAACTCGTTTTGACATTCCCGATATATTAAATAAGTCTCGGAGGACAAAGTAGATAGGCAAATTAAAGAATAATCAAGGAGCATTGTGATTAAACAAAACCACTCGATATGGAGACAAATGCTAGTCTGCATTGTCGCGAGTATCGGGTTTTGGGTATTATTCAAGGGCCGAAATAGCTATCCGGATTTTCAGGGATTATTTCCAGTAATTCTTTGGCTTATGTTGATGCTCTTACACCTCGTGCTTGGCAGCATTGCCATATCTCGGGTATGGAAATCAGATCAGCATGCTCGCTACTCATTTGTTTTCGTCTATTTTATTGGATCGTTTTTTATTCATCTGACTTTGCTGTTCGATTACAACGGTTGGAATGAAAAACTCTACGTCAGTGTTCAAGATGTACTTCATCCTGAAGATTCATTGTTACATAGAGCGCTTGAGCAAAAGACTATTAATCTTTCAGAGGTCCGTAAATTATTAGACGGGGGAGGCAATGCAGATTCCTGGCGCGGCACTTGGGCTATCTGGAAAGCTAACGGCACTGAAAACAAGGCTCTGATGAAGTTACTGCTTGATAGTGGAGCACAACCGGACCGGAACTCACGATCTGGCACATCACACAAAAATTTCAAATATCGAATAGACGGGCCACTGGAGCGCATCCTGGTACGCCGTGATAAACGCAGCACCATCCTATGTGTTGAATTGCAATCGAATAGCAAAGTCGATTCCGACTTTCATTCACCGTCTCTCATCAATAACTTACTTATAGCAGGTGCGAACGCAAAACAGCTGTGTAAGGGTCAGTTTCCGGGGTCGGTTATCTATCAAACTGCACTTAGAGGCGATGCTGCAAATTTAAAATTACTGCTAAAACATGGTGGTACTACGGATGATCAAACTGAACTGACAAAAATCACAGAAAGATTTCGTTGGGCTGCATCAAGTGACGCTTCAGAACTGCTCCAAGCACTTATCGCATTGTTACCCAGAAATGACTACCAGGCTACCTATGATACCGCTCTTAGGGAAGCTATTGCAGCCGGCAAACCAGATGCAGCTATATTGTTGCTGGGCCTTGGTGCCCAGCCTCAGCAGTCCGACATGATCTCTCTGGCAATCAACAAAAGTGCTGCGCATCCAGGCTTAGTAGTCAAACTCATAGCGGCAGGGGCGAACCCCAATATTGAAGACTCCGGGGGAAAATCACCCATCGCCCTTGCGCTATCGAAGAAAAACCTGCCGTTACTTAAAACTCTGATCAAACTTGGAGCTGATGTAAAGCAGTCCGGAATACGTTATGGCACACTGCACGCGGCTTTTAAAATCAAACAACCTGATAGACTGGCATTCGTGAAAGTTTTAGTAGCTGCTGGTGCCAATCTTGAAAAGCGCAATCAAAATGACAATAGTTTTTTGATGCGTGCAGCACGCGCAGATGATGTTCAATCAGTTCAGTTTGCAATACAAAGTGGTGCTGATCTTAACGCGACCAATATACAGGGTAATAGTGCAGGCATACTGGCGCAAAAAGCGCATGCCAGTAGTGAGATATTTACCCTGCTAAATTTCGACAACGTCCCACCGTTACCCACATTAGATCAGCTTATTTATGCAGTTCGATTTGGATCGTTAACACAAGTGATACAGCTGTTAAAAGACGGTGCGTCTGTTAACGGTTTGAACAAGGTCGGGGTAACACCGTTGGAAGCGGCTATGAGAAAAAGCCGACCTGAAATTTACGTACAGCTACTGCAAAGTGGCGCAGATCCAGAGAGTTTGGTGCGTAATGGCAGCCCCCTAAAATCTGGAATACAACGTTATACAGTGCAACGACTGCGCGAAGCTCGAGGTTTGAAGAAAAGAGACAACGCCTCAATTCCAATTCTATTGGCAGCTGCCATGTCAGGTAGTGTGGTACTCGTTGATACGCTATTACAGGCCGGTGCAAAGCCAAACGCAATTGCGTTCACTGGTGAATCAGCATTGCATATGATGGCATTTCAGCGAAAAGATTACACTGCAGTTGTGACATCCCTGGTCCAGGCCGGAATCAATACAAGCTCGTATAACCAGGACGGATATACAGCAATGACACTCGCTGCAAAAAACCAATGCATAGAACTCATTGATGCACTAATTCGAGCGGGTGCTGACATAAACCTCAAAGACGCTAAAGATCGCACCGTAATTGGTGAAGCAATTCGAAATGGCGGGATTCTTGAAATTATTTTCCACCTATTAAAGATGAATGCACAGCCAAATAAAGCAGATCTTGAATATGTGAAGGCAAATTTTAGTCCAAATGGGCTGGCGGAAATTAGAGCAGCTATCGAAGAGAACAAAAAGTAAGTGAATATAGTGAAGACAAATCCACTCCTTTTCAATTATTTGTTAGTACGCCGGTATGCGTTGATACCCTAAATTTTTGGGGCAGAGCTTTTATTCCAGTATTTCTTCTCAGGAAATCAGCAGCATTAAGGACCCCAATAAATTAGACCACACAAGGCCCTTTCCATTTTCAAATGACTAAA
>JAHRWB010000226.1 GCA_019090385.1 Pseudomonadales bacterium
CGCCGAACGTAGTAGACAATAATAAGCAAAAAAAAGTAGATACTGCCTTGTTGTGCAAACCAGAATCCCAGCTTAAATCCACCCAGCCGTATTTCGTTGAGTTGCTCTACAAGTAGAATACCGAACACAAAGGAGCATAAAAACCAAACTATCAAACAACCACCAACCAGACGCAATGTATCATGCCAATATTCGTTTCTATTTTCTGCACCCTTCACTGCTACTCCCCCGATTACCCGCTGCTCCAGCAACTTTTATTTTTCTGACATCCTAGCAAAGCCAGGGCGCTTTGCCCTTCCTTTGTCTTTCATAATAATTCGCTCTGACAATAGTATCAGCAAGCAGAAAGCGTAAAGACTTGCATCAAGATAACTGCTCTTGGCCAACCAGGCAACATGCACAACTGCCAATATACCAATGGCATATACCAACCTATGCAGTTTCTTCCACTTTTTTCTTAATCTTCTTTGCCACCCTGCGGTAGATGTAATACTGAGTGGAATTAAAAGAAACAAGGCGCTCATACCCATTGTTATATAGGGCCGTTTCACAAAATCAGCGCTGACTAAAGCCCACTGCGCTTCAGCAAGTAAAAGATAATAAGCGGTAAAATGTAATAGCGCATAGGCGAAAGCAAACAAGCCCAACATACGCCGATAGCGAACCAGGCGAACAACCCTGACTCGGCGTGACAAGGATGCACAGCAGAGCGTGATCAATAGAAATCGAATAGCCCAGTTACCCAGTATATGTACAACCTGAACAGCTGGGTCTGTGCCCAAGGCACTGCCTGGTTGCTGAAACTCTAACCAAACGTCTCTACCCAACAGGCCCAGTGGCAACAAACACACAAGGAATAAACCAATTTTTGACACTTCGATTATTTTTGATGGTTTAAATTGATACAGACCTTTAATCATATCGTGCACTTGCCCGCTTGTATAAAGCCCAACTACCCAGCTCTCAGTAGTAGCGCTTAAGATCCATACCAGAGTACAAGGAGGCTACTTGCTCACCGTAACCATTGAACATTCGCGTGTCCATTCGATTGCTGGAAAACAGCGATCCAGGTAAACGACGCTCAGTAGCCTGACTCCACCGTGGGTGGTCAACATACGGATTTACGTTTGCATAAAACCCGTATTCCCCAGCAGCGATAGACTGCCACGAGGTTTTGGGCTGTTTTTCAGTGAATCGTATTTCGACGATAGATTTGATACTTTTAAATCCATATTTCCAGGGAACAATCAATCGCAGGGGCGCACCATTTTGGCCAGGCAATGGCTTTCCATACATACCCACAGCCAACATCGCCAGCGGATGATAGGCTTCATCCAGGCGCAGAGCTTCACGATACGGCCATTTAATAGTACTGAATAGGGAATTTTGGCCCGGCATTTCATTTGGCCGCACCAGGGTTATAAACTGTACATATTTTGCGTTTCCCGTTGGTCCAAATCTCTTGAGCAGTTTCTCAAGAGAAAAGCCCACCCATGGAATAACCATGGACCAGGCCTCTACACAACGTAAACGGTATATACGCTCTTCAAAGTCATGGGGCTTAAGAATGTCCTCCAGCGTATATTCCCCAGGCTTTGCCACCTCACCGGAAATCTTGACCGACCAGGGGTCCGTGGTTAACTTTCCTGCCAACCGCGCTGGATCTTCCTTGTCTGTACCAAATTCGTAGAAATTATTGTATGCTGTTGCATATTCTTCGGGTGTCAGTTGCTCTGCATCATTTCTTGGCGTCGCATCGGCCAGCCCAGCGCTTAACTCAGTACGGGAACCTGCTACTTTACTGCCTAACCAGGCCGGGACCCTGGCAGATTGCGTACTTAATGTCTGGGCATTTAATACCTGTTCTTTAAGTACCAGAGAACCACCCACGAGTGTACTGGCTGCAAACACTGCGGATTTACCCAAAAACTTACGCCGGTTTAGATATTCAGCTTCCGATGTGATTTCAGAATTTTTTACATCATCAACTTTAGAATTTTTGATTATTAGCATGGTCAGTCAGACCTTACGTTTTATATATTGTTCCCATAATAATTGTGCCGGTCCGGACAAGGCATAAAGTAATGCCAGTGTGAGCAGGACCTCTGGTGGTTTAGCCAATACGATGGCGAATACTATCACTGCGACTACCAGTGATATAAAGGGTACACGACCTTGAAAGTTATACCTTTTGGGGGACATGTAGGTCACATTTGCGACCATCAGAATACCAGCCGTAGCAATTAGCACCGCCGTCAGCCAAGACATCCAGGTAACAACAAGTTCACCATCAACAAGCATATCGTCCATAGACCACACTGCACATACCACTAACGCAGCAGCAGAGGGACTCGGCAAGCCGGTAAATGAATCATTGTCACCTTGTGTATTGTAACGCGCCAGGCGAAGTGCAGCACAGGCCATATAGATAAAAGTAACAACCCAACCAATTTTCCCCAAGGATGACAAGGTCCAGGTAAATGCTATCAGCGCAGGTGCCACACCAAATGCAACCATATCTGACAAACTGTCATATTCTGCGCCAAACGCACTTTCAGTATGGGTTATTCTGGCTACCCGGCCATCGGCTGTATCGAGAAGAATCGCGGCAAAGATTGCCAGTGCGGCAGGCTCGAATTTACCATTCATCGCGGCGACGATGGCATAGAATCCGGCAAACAAGGCCCCGGTAGTAATCAGATTGGGAATTAAGAAAATTCCTCTGCGGGGACGACGATGCCGACGATTTCCAGCACCTCTGGCATCATCTACAGCATCGTCTCGCCTGTCGTCTTCTTCAGCTTGTGCATCAGGATTCAACGAGTGAATATTTACATCCCGCTTACCCTGAGTATCTGAATCAGATTCTTCCATTCCACCACCTCAATTATTGTGGATGCAGCCAGACACAATGCTCAGTTTCCGAGCCTGATTTGGGCCTAGTTTTTAGTTTTATCCACAAGCTGATTTTTCTGGATCCAGGGCATCATGCTACGTAGATTCGCACCTGTTTCCTCTATTGCATGTCCTTGACTTATTCGACGCATGGCTTTCATGGTGGGTGCCCCGGCCTGATACTCAGTAACAAATTCCCGAGCAAATTTTCCAGACTGTATCTCCTCCAATATTTTACGCATTTCAGCCTTGGTTTCCTCAGTGATAAGCCGAGAACCCCGCGTCAAACCGCCATATTCTGCAGTATTGGATACGGTATACCACATGTTCGAAATGCCACCCTCGTAAAAAAAGTCTACGATCAGCTTTAACTCGTGCAAACACTCAAAGTAGGCCATCTCCGGTGCATAGCCAGCTTCAACCAGAGTTTCAAATCCCGCCTGAACCAGTGCAGCAGCACCACCGCAAAGTACAGCTTGCTCACCAAACAGATCGGTCTCAGTCTCTTCTCTAAAACTGGTTTCGATAATGCCTGCACGACCACCACCATTCGCAGATGCATAAGACAGCGCAATATTCTTGGCTTGTCCTGTCGCATCTTGTCCAATTGCTATCAAACTGGGAACACCACCACCCTCCACATAGGTAGATCTAACCGTGTGGCCAGGACCTTTCGGAGCGATCATAATGACATTCAAATCTGCTCGCGGCTCAATGAGTTCGAAGTGGATATTAAAACCATGGGCAAAGGCCATAGTGGCCCCTTCCTTTAACTGTTCTTTCAACTGCTGATCATAGAGTGTCTGCTGCTGTTCATCAGGCACCAGGATCATAAGCAAGTCAGCATCTCCCACGACCGAAGCCACGGTTGCAACGGTAAAGCCTGCATCTTCAGCTTTTTTCCATGAAGCAGAACCTTCCCGGAGAGCTACCTTGATATTTTTTACACCAGAATCGCGCAAATTATTAGCGTGTGCATGCCCCTGAGAGCCGTACCCCACGATAACAACATTCATATTCTGAATTAGCGAAAGGTCTGCATCTTTGTCGTAATAAACCTGCATTTTGTCTCCTGAAAATAGTTATTCGTTGATTTTTTTAAACAATTAAAGCTTTCTCGCCACGAGAAATACCAGCCAAACCGGAGCGAACGACCTCAACAATGCTGCGTTTTTCCAATGTTGCCATGAACGCAGAAAATTTATCAGCACTACCTACCAGCTCGATGGTGTACATACGTGGCGTTACATCAATGATTCGCCCTTTAAAGATCTCCACCGAACGCTTGACCTCCGCTCGACTCGCGCCTTCCGCCCGGACTTTTATAAGCATAATACCCCGTTCTACATGCTCACCATCAGTCAAGTCTGCCACCTTCAACACTTCAATTAAGCGATTCAGATGTTTGATAATCTGCTCCAACTTAGCGTCATCACCCCTTAAAGTTATAGTTAACCTTGACAGATTAACGTCTTCCGTCGGTGCAACAGACAATGTCTCAATATTATAATTTCTCTGAGCAAATAACCCTACGATACGGGACAATGCGCCGGCTTCATTCTCCAACAAAACTGCAATCATGCGCCGCACTAGATACTTTCTCCACGCGTCAAAATCATATCCTGCATCGAACCACCTTTAATCGCCATTGGATATACGTGCTCTTCAGGGTCAACCTTTACATCAAGTATCACCAGTTTGTTGACATTCTTTTCACTGAATAGCTCATCCATTGCAGCATCGAGTTCTGCAAGAGCCTCAACACGCATTCCAACATGACCAAAGGTTTCTGCCACTTTAACCAAATCTGGTAGTGAATCTGCATAGGTACTGGCCGAGTGCCTGCCACCATATTGCATATCCTGCCACTGCTTTACCATGCCCAGGGCCTGATTATTAAGACAAATAACTTTGACTGCCAAGCCATATTGCATGCAGGTACTAAGCTCCTGCATATTCATCATAAAACTGCCCTCACCCGTAACACAAACCACGGTCTCATTAGGAAAGGCTATTTTAACACCCATTGCCGCTGGCAAACCAAATCCCATAGTGCCAAGACCGCCAGAATTAATCCATTTACGCGGCTCATCGAATTTGTAGTATTGTGCAGCAAACATCTGGTGCTGACCCACATCACTGCTAACAAATGCTTTCCCCTGAGTCGCTCGATACAAGGAAAGAATAACCTGTTGTGGCAATATTTTGGGGTTCTTCAAATTAGCAAGGCGAGCATCGGTATCCAGGCCATGGGCATTTCGCCAGCTATTAATTTGAGCCCACCATTCCTTGTAGTCTGGCAGCTCTAGCGCACCAGACAGGGCCTTCTCCACTTGCTGGACAATGCTCTTGAGGACAATATCCACCAACCCTACAATAGGTACATCAGCTCGAATAATCTTTGAGATGGAAGTAGGGTCAATATCAATATGCACTATTTGTGCATCCGGGCAAAATTTATCAACAGCATTGGTAACCCGGTCATCAAAGCGTGCTCCCACTGCAAAGACCAAATCGCAGTGATGCATCGTCATATTAGCCTCATAGGTGCCATGCATCCCCAGCATGCCGAGAAACTGCTGATCTGTTGCAGGAAAACTTCCAAGCCCCATCAAAGTATTGGTAACAGGTAAATTAAGCCGCTTAGCAAGTTGTATTAACAAATCACTGGCATTTCCCTGCACTACACCACCACCCGCGTATAGTACGGGCCGTTTTGACTGCAATAACAGCTCAACCGCCTTCTTAATTTGTCGGGGATGTCCCTTTAAAGAAGGGTTGTACGCACGCAACTTGACAGATTTTGGGTACGCATAATCAAATAAGATATTCGGGTCCGTCATATCTTTTGGGATATCAATAACCACCGGGCCCGGGCGCCCGGTGGTTGCTATATAAAACGCTTTTTTGACCGCGACCGGTATTTCTGCAGCACTTTTAATGAGAAAGCTGTGTTTAACTATGGGCCGCGAAACACCCACCATATCAGTCTCTTGAAAGGCATCTGTCCCTATCTGGTTATTGGGAACCTGACCAGAAATAATCACCATGGGTATGGAGTCCATATAGGCCGTTGCAATACCTGTTATCGTATTGGTCACACCCGGCCCAGAGGTAACGATGACGACGCCGGTACGACCCGTAGCTCTGGCATATCCATCCGCCATGTGGGTCGCAGCCTGCTCATGCCGTACCAGAATATGCTCTATGCGCTGCTGTCTGAAAATTGCATCATATATGTGCAAGGCCTGGCCACCGGGATATCCAAACAGAAACTCGACACCCTCATCATCTAACGCGCGCAACAGCATGTCTCCACCCGACAAGCGTTCCGGTACAAGAGCCTTTACAGGGCTTTCGTTCTGTACCTCTTGATTTGCTTTCTGCGCCATTAGTTCAGCACTGTCCTTGGACATACCCCACCTTTAAATCAGTTACGTCTTTTTCAAAATTCGAGTTTAACTTACTATCCAATCCAGCCGGCAACCACATCGGCTTACAGTATTTACGGAAAAGCTGTTAAAAATACCCGTAGAACCGGGCATTTAGCACGATAAGCTGCCCAGTAATCAAGTGCTTATAATACTATTTTTTGCTTGCAGCGTTTTTCCAGGCTCCTAACGACAATTTTGCTGCAATAAATATGCGAATACGTGAACAAACCACCGGTTAGTCCCGCGTCCTGCTGTGTTATCATTTAGCGAATGGATTTTGTGGAATTTATTCTCATGTTGCGTAAAACGAATTTACTCCTGCTCGCCAGCACAATTGCCGCTTCTGGCTTGAGCGTCAATGGGAGTGCAGAAATTTACCGCTGGGTCGACAGCGGTGGCGTTGTTAACTATACCCAACAAAGACCATCAGATATCGACTCAAACCTTGTCACAACGCCTTTGACACCTCGCAGCGCCCAGAGATTGGCCGAAAAAAACCTGGCTGTCAAAAAAGCGCCGGAAAAACCCAAACTTACCGCGGAACAGCAAAAAATGCTCGATTCGCTAAAAGAGAAGGAAGCTGCCCGGCTTGCTGAGATCAACCGAATAAAGACCTCCAATTGCGAACGCGCTCAAAAAGTACTGGAACGGCTTTCAGCACAAGGAAGAATACGCGTTAAAGCTGCCGATGGAGAGGAGCGAGCGCTGCCCGAAGATGAGCGTCAACAACGTATATCAGAAGCCCAAAAAGGTATCGCTACAAACTGTGCAGGTTAGAGAATAAGATTACTTTAGCCAAATAACAGAGGCCATTCGCCCCGTTTCCAGTTCAGAATTTTCACGCCTGGATCGCCGATAGGAATAGAATTGTTGATCAGCGTAATTGCATAAACCAGAGTTGCCAATATAGTCAATATTGGCATCCTGTAGACACCAAGCGGCCAGCGCGAGTAAATCAGCATGTAATCCCTTGGCGTGCTTTCTACAAACATGCTTGGCCAGGTCAGAACCGTAAGCCGCTGCAATCTGCGTTAAAATTTCCTCACCAACCGGGTAATTGGAAAATGAAATACTGGGACCAATCCAGGCTTTGAGGGCCAATCGGGAATTCCCCAGCTCGACACTCAGCGTTTGTGCCAAATTCTGCAAAATACCGCCAATCAAACTCCGCCATCCACCATGCACCATGGCCACCACCCGCCCCAGCCGATCCGAAACAAAAATGGGTAAACAATCAGCCGTCATAATGCACAGACCTATGCGTTTTTGATCCGTCCAAAGGGCATCTGCAACCACAGGAGCATCACTTGCAACAGAAGCTGCATTTTCAACACGTGCTGACGCGGCATTAACTCTATGCAGTTGTACACCATGAACCTGCTGCACCCATCGCAAGTCATCCAAACCCAACAAATCTGCCAATATAGCCCTGTTCTCTATAACAGTCCTGGTCACGTCGCCAACATGGTCTCCAAGATTAAAACTGGCATAAATACCTGAACTTACACCTCCCCGGCGTGTTGTCGTTACTGCACCGACTATACTCGACAAGTTCGGTGCAAAAAAATCTTCACCGGCAACTATCAACGGCGCGCTGTTCGTTTTTACACTGGTTATGTACTCAGGTTCCAGGCCCTCCTGCCCTGCGTCACCCGACATGACTATTCATGTCCTGATGCAGCAAATCCAGCAGCAGCTTTAGATCAACTGGTCGACAGGAATCACACTCGATCCACTCATCTGTTACCGGGTGGGAAAAGCGCAAGCTTTTTGCGTGTAGCGCCTGGCGCTTAAAGCTCTTAATCCCATTTACAAGATCTGGATGAGGTTGCTTGGGCAATCTTAACCTCGCGCCGTATCGAGTATCACCCAGCAACGGAAAACCAATGTGACTCATATGCACTCGAATCTGATGGGTACGCCCGGTTTCCAGTTTGGCCTCCACCAGGGTATGCGCGCGAAAACGCTCCAGTACCTTTACATGGGTTATAGCAATCCGGCCTGACTCACGTACTTTCTGGCGTGTTCTGTTATGGGGGTCACGTGCCAATGGGACATCAATGGTCATACCTCCGGTAAGAACACCTTCAACCAGGGCATGGTATCGGCGTTGAATCTCTCGCTTCTTCAACGCAATGGTCAGTAATTTAAAACATTTATTCGTGCGTGCCACCAGTAATAAACCACTGGTATCTTTATCCAGGCGGTGAATCAGGCCAGCACGCGGCAACCCGGCCAGTTGATCATCAAATTTCAACAACCCATTCACCAATGTCTTGTCATGGTTTCCCGCCCCTGGATGCACTACCACTCCGGCAGGTTTGTCTATCACCAGTAAATGTTCATCCTCAAAAACGATACCAAAAGGAACCACCTGGGGTTGATGCCAGTCCTGTTCCGCGCCAAGCGTCGCTTTGATCTGTATTCGCTGCCCCCCCATCACCTTGTAGGAGGGTACAACGCTGGATTCGTCTACTGTTAGTTCACCCGATTTAATCCAGCCAGAAATCTGAGTCCTCGAAAAATCTGGCCATATGTGAACGGCCACTTTGTCCAAGCGCTTGCCTGTATATTCAACGGCAATTTCACAGGCTAGTGAAACTAATTGAATGTCTGATGCGTCTGAGTCTGAGTCATGTATCATTTACTTACCCAGGGCTTACCCAGGGCCTCTATTTTGACAAGCTACTATCTGGACGACCAACTACTTGGACAGCCAACTACTCATTGTGATTAAATTGCGGCCTTTTTGGAGCGCTTTAAACGCATGAAGCGCCATGGACCCATGCTCCTGCGCGAAGAATATGAATAGTTTAAAATATTTTAAGCACTTACAATAATCTTATAAGGCGCAACAAAGGTACTATGAAGAAATTTTTGCAGCTAAATACCCTGTTTTTGCTTCTCGTTGTCTGTTTATCTGGGTGCTCCAGCATACCCTTCTTTGGTAAAGATGATGATGAAGAAAACGTACCCGCTGAAACCTCTGAACAAATTTTATACAAAGATGCCCAGCGTAGCCTGCGGACATCCAATTTCATCAATGCCGTTGCAAAACTGCAGCAGCTGGAATCCCGCTTTCCTTTTGGCAGATATGCAGAACAAGCCCAGCTGGAACTAATTTTCGCACATTATAGCGCATTCCATCTGGATGAAGCACGATCCACTTCCGAGCGTTTTATTCGACTCCATCCCCAACACCCCAACGTCGATTATGCTTTTTACATGCGGGGTCTTGCTGCATTTGATGAGGGCAAGGGAATATTTGACCGTCTAATATTTTCAAACAGTGCCAGGCGAGATATGAGCCATGCCCGGCAATCCTTTGCAGACTTCAATCAACTTCTCACCCGCTTCCCCGAAAGTACCTACGCTCCCGATGCCCGCCAACGCATGATTTTTCTGCGCAACCTGCTGGCAGAATCCGAACTACAAATTGCATCCTACTATATTCGACGCGGCGCTTTGGTAGCTGCCAGTACCCGAGCCAGATATGTGGTAGAAAACTATGCACAAAGTGATGTCATAGCAGAAGCATTGGCACTCCTGGTAGAAATTAACTGGCGTCTGGGGCTAAATGATGCGGCCCGTGACAGCTTGAAAGTTCTGGCGATCAATTACCCGGATTATAATGCCTTTGACGCTTCCGGCAGATTTATATTTGAGCAGAGTATTCAGAATCGAAACCGCTCCTGGACTAATATTATTACCCTCGGTCTACTGGATCGCCCGGAAATCCCACCACCCATCACCGTTGAATAACAAGGCTGAACCAAAGCTGGATGGACAACCCATACAATGAATCCCCACAACACTGAGATCATTGAAGAAGTCGAATCCCGACGTTATCAACTGAACTTAACGTTACTACGAATTTATAATTACTACCGGGTTTTTATCGGTAGCCTGTTGTTGCTTGTGTTCATACAAAACCTGGCTGATAGTCCCTTGGGCAGCCTCAATTCGGCCTATTTTCTAACCACCTGTTTGTCTTACATCGGAGTCAATCTGGTCATTTCTATAATGATACCGAGTATGCCTATACGTCTGCTGAGGTATCAGGGTATTCCCTTTCTGATTGTGTTAGCTGATACCTTCGCGCTAGGCTTGCTGATGTATTACAGCGGTGGTGTCAGCAGCGGCCTGGCAATCTTTATAATGGTCTCGGTTGCGGCCGGTGCCATACTGGTCACGGGCAGGAGCAGCACTTTGCTGGCAGCGAGTGCCAGCATCATTGTCTTGTACGAAGAATTTTACCTTTCTTTGTCTGCCCCGGACCTTCATGACGATTACTTTATTGCCGGTGTCATGGGCATCTTGTACTTTAGCATTTCTATCACCATTCAATATTTATCCAACCGACTGAGAAAAACCGAAGTATTGTCGTTAACTCGCGCGGTGGAAGTTGAGGATCTGGAGCGTATTAACCGCTCCATCATTCAACGAATGCGTACCGGACTCATTCTGGTAAACCACAACAACTCTATTCGTATGATCAACCAGTCCGCCAAATCTTTACTGGGTTATGCACAATCCACCGACATCTCAGAGCTGCCTACTCCCTTGCTACATCGATTAGATGCCTGGCGTAAAATAACGACAAGTAGAACACTACCCTTTCAGGTGCAGCCCACTACGCCTGAAATCCTTATAAACTTTAGTGCTGTTCGCGCTAACGAAGAAAAAACAGATGTGGTGATTTTTCTGGAAGATACCGCGGAAATGCAACAACAGGCCCAGCAACTCAAGCTAGCAGAACTAGGACGCCTATCAGCTAATATAGCCCATGAAATAAGAAACCCCTTAGGTGCTATCAGCCATGCAGCACAACTACTTGGAGAATCAAGCAACCTAGACGCAGCAGACACACGTCTGACCGAAATCATATACAACCACTGCAAACGAATGAACGACGTTGTAGAAAACATTCTCAACCTTTCCCGCCGCGGTCAGCCCAACCCGGTCAGAATTAATTTACTGGAATGGGTCATAGATTTCACCGAGCAATTCAATGAGACCAATGACCAAACATCAGATATACAGATTGAAGTACATCCAGCCAATACAGAAATCCGGATTGATCCCTCTCAGTTATCCCAGGTAATTACCAACCTTGTGACAAATGGCCTCCGGTACAGCAGAATTGTCGAAGGCCAAAGCAAAATCAGGCTGGAGGGTGGTATTGATGAAACTACTGACCGCCCTTATCTCAGCGTTATCGATTTTGGTCCGGGTATAGAGGAATCCCTGATTCCCAATTTGTTCGAACCCTTTTTTACCACAGAAGCATCCGGCACCGGACTGGGTTTATATCTGGCCCGTGAACTGAGTGAAGCTAATCAGGCACGCCTGACCTATTCAAAAGACAGTGCCGATGGAAGCTGTTTCCGTGTTACCTTTGCACATCCCGACCGAATTACCGCATGACAAAAGCCATGGTTAAAAAATATGACTGAAAAAAAGCGCGCACTAATCGTTGATGATGAACCTGATATTCGAGAACTCCTCGAAATAACCCTGGGCAGAATGAATATTCATACTGAGACGGCTTCAGATCTTGCTGAAGCGTTTGCCATGCTGGAGCGAGAAGCAGCATTTGATCTGTGCCTGACCGATATGCACCTTCCTGACGGGAATGGACTGGAGCTGGTGAAACTTATCGGTGCTAACTATCCCACATTGCCGGTTGCTGTTATCACTGCATTTGGCAGCATGGACGTCGCAATCGATGCGTTAAAATCCGGCGCCTTCGATTTTGTTCAAAAACCGCTGGACCTGGAACAACTGCGATCGCTTATAGAAACTGCACTCAAAGCAGGCAATCAACCAACTGAAATCAGTGACAGCTTGACTGGAAGTTCCAGTGCAATGCAGCTATTGAGATCCCAGATCAACCGACTAGCCCGCAGCCAGGCCCCCATCTATATCAGTGGGGAATCCGGTAGCGGAAAGGAAGTCGTTGCCCGCCTGATACACAAAGGTGGACCCAGAGCAGAAAATTTATTTGTCCCGGTTAACTGTGGCGCCATTCCGTCAGAACTAATGGAGAGTGAGTTTTTTGGCCATGTAAAAGGCAGTTTTACTGGCGCAACCAGTGATAAGCTGGGATTATTCCAAACTGCCAACGGTGGCACTTTGTTCCTCGATGAAGTCGCCGACCTACCCTTACCCATGCAGGTTAAATTATTACGTGCAATCCAGGAGAAAGCAGTACGACCAATTGGTGGCGCCGAAGAAATCTCCATTGACGTCAGGGTATTGTCGGCCACACACAAAAACCTGGGTGAACAAGTTGACACGGGCACTTTTCGCCAAGATCTATACTACCGCCTGAATGTTATTGAGCTACCCGTTCCAAGCCTGCGGGAGAGAAGCGATGATATCCCCATGTTTATCGAACAGATTTTGAACAAGCTGGCAAACGAATATGGTCAACGCGCGCCAAGCATCAGCGAGGAAGCAAGCGAAGAACTAATCTCATACGACTTCCCAGGCAATGTCAGAGAGCTGGAAAATATTCTCGAACGTGCATTTACTCTTTGTGATGGCAGTGTCATTGTCCCGGCAGATTTAAACCTAAGTCGTGGGAAGTTTGGTCCAGCTCCCGCAAAAACCCAGTCAATTGAACCCGACCCTGTCGCCAAAGTGGAACCTGATACAAATGAAAAAATTGGCACGGAGTATTCCCTTGAGCCCGGCGAATCGCTGGAGGATCACCTTGATAATATAGAGAAACAAATTATCACAAGTGCTCTGGAAAAATCCCGGTGGAATAAAACTGCCGCTGCAAAATCGCTGGGTATTACTTTTCGTGCGCTTCGCTATCGTCTGAAAAAACTGCATCTGGAATAGCATTCCAGAAATTGGAGAGCTTCCCACAAAAACCCACAGGCATTTCCCACATACACACATTGTGAAATTCACAATACTGGGTAGATGCGCTGTTCAACCTATGCCAAAAATAATACAGGTAGCTTATCCGCACCTTTACCATCTTTTAGGGCTTTTGGGGCTTGCAGGGCTTTTAGAACCTGCAAAGTAAAAGGAATCACCCTGGTAGAACTAACCATCACGCTTTGCATATTAGGTATATTGACTGGAATGGCAGCACCCAGCTTTAATAACTTCCTACAAAATCAAGCCTCAACAGCCGCAGTAAATCAGCTTATCGGCTCAGTTCACTTTACCCGACATGCCGCGATAACTCTGCATAATACCGTTACTCTATGCCCGGCTTCTAACAGCAATCGCTTTGTCTGCGGCAGGAGAAATCATTGGCAATATGGTGCGCTCGCTTTTTTGGATACTAACAACAGCGGTAGTGTGGATAACAATGAAACCGTTATTAAGCGATTTCCGGCTCTACAGGTCGGCTCGGCAACCTATTGGCGATCCTTTAGAAACCGCTCATTTCTACAAATCAACGCACGTGGTTTGACCAATTGGCAAAACGGTAACATTCTTTACTGTCCCCCGGGCGACGACCCACAATATGCCCGACAGATTATTATTAATGTTGCTGCCCGTGTAAGGCTCGCAAGAGATACAAACAGAGATGGTGTTGTGGAAGACGCTCGGGGCAGACCAATTAGCTGCCCCGAGCGCTGAACTACTGTGTTTGCTAGGAATCTACCAAAGCACTATTATCAGACAACTGCTTAAGACTCACAATCTCTCTGTGCTTGTCGTTGATCGGCTGGTACTCGAAGGATACCTTCATGCCTACTTTCAACATTGAAAAAGCACCAAAAGTTCCCCGAATTTCCACCTTAGCATCCGTCGCTACAGTATACTTGGTACCGCTGATAATCACGACATTTGTTGCCAAATCCAACCGTCTTACCACGCCTTGGGAATGCATTAGCAGTTTATTTCCTGCAGCCTTCGCGCCACCTGAACGAGCATGGCTGTTCGTATCGATATTACCTAACCCGGGAAAATGTATATCCGGATGTTGTTGTGCAGATAGCGATACAGCACAGGAAAAACCAAATACAAACCCGGCCATTTTGCACACCCGGAACATTTTCACTATGCCATTTCCAGTATTTTCCATTGTATTTACTCCTCTAGTTCGCATTATCTAGTTCGCGCCAGGATAATCTGCCGGTTTTATTGGCCACATTTTTCGCTACACGAACGGATATTTGTTCATTACCACCACTTAAGAACAAGAAGTCAGTATCACCTTCACCTAATAATAAAGAAGGATCCACCAGCGTACCGTTTAACATATCCGCATCCAGCACAATGCCTGCAGAATGTCCATCTACCAAATCGTCATCGTCAACCACGCCATCATTGTTAAAGTCAAAAATAGCGCGGCCAGGATCACCACCCGTTACAGAGCTAACTGGAAAAATCGACCCTGGGGGCGCGATGAGACAACTGTTAGCATCTCGAGGCACAAGGGTAGTTATGAGTATTTCATCACCTCTGGAAACTATACGACGAACCGCACGCTCACCAGGATACTGTATTGCTGGCGGTGTATTACCTGTTATATCGGGATTGGCATTCCCCTGTCTGGTCAACACTGGCCGCACCAGATCAAAATCTATGTACCAACCATAGGTACCTGCCGTACCACTGGCATCGTCAGCTACATAGTCTACAGCATTGTCGGTTATATATCGTAGACGGCTAAATGGCGTTACCGTTTCATCATAGCTGTTAGTCAACACCTGTTCGACCAATCGGTCAGCTTTAGTATTGCTCTGGGCAGTGGGTGGGTTCAACTCCCCTCCCCGGTCCCAAATCCCGTATACAGACTGGATTGCGGTCGAGGTTGCATCATCCTCCGTTACATAGCTGCCGGTACCAAATATTACGATAAAACCTTCTTGATACGGATGCTTTCGCACAAAGGGCTGTGCTGTAATTGGCTGCCGCGTTGTCGTACCTCCAGAGGTATAAGTTGCCTGAAACAGCTTGGTAGTAACCCAATTATCAGGGTCCTCATCGCGTAAATCAAATCGATAAAGGTTACCAAACAAATCTCCGGCATACGCCAGGTCTACTGTTCCATTTAAATCTTCATCAATAACTGCCGGTGTTCCCAAACCGTTCGGAAGTCCCGCTAGCGTATCCGGTGAGGCTTTTACACCTTCACCTGTGTCCAATTTTAGGAAATCTGCAGCACTCCAACCATCCAGGCCCTCTTCCAATGAAAGAACAAACAACTTTGCAATACCGGCGGTACTGTTATAGCCATTACCGAATAGAGCAACCCATGCATTATCGCCCCCAATTATGGCATTACTCATTACCAGCTGAGGTTGGCTAAACGTATAGCCAAGATCTTTTACGGGTAAACCAAATCCGTCCACCCATGCACCACCTCCGAGTGGCACACCCAGATCATCCACAGGATAAGTATCGTCGGCGTCAGTGAATTCCCACAGTACCGTTTTCAGGGCATTAACCTCACTGGAGTAGGATGTAGATGGACTATTCACATTCAGCGCATATAGACCCTTACCACCAGCACCCAATCCACTCACCAGGACAGTATTCCATGACCGCGTCGCGGAGAGCTTGGATTCTGGCATAAACACATCTTCAATACTTGGCGTTAAGTCCGTAAAAAATTTGTGCGAATAGGTGACAGAGCTCAACTCATCAAGCGCATTGGCATAATTCTGCGTAGTATCCAGAAATTTGTTCGGTATATAAGCGAATGCTTCATCACCTGTATCAGCTGAAAAAGCATGCAGCATACCGTCATTTGCCCCTACATAAACCATGCCAGCCCGAGAGCTTTTAGAATTAAAATAGTCTGAGTAAAGATCCGTACCTTGAGGAAAGGGCTCCTGGTCTCTATGACGGGCTCTTGGTGCACCTACGTAAATCGGTGCAGAATGAACAATATCGCCAATTAATCCATCAATAGGCTGACGCTGCCTAAGCAGACCGGCGGGCTCTTCATTGACCCGCTCGCCGCGAAGGAAGTTCACTTCGTTTTCCTGAATACCCGCCAGCTGATTTACATTTAATGATGCAAATTTAAACGGTATAGCTGTGTCAGTAATACCATCCAGAGTTGCCACTAAGCGAGTAGAGAAATTTACACTATTCATTTCCTCAGCAGCACGCCAAACCGGGTTATCTACATCGACGACGCCGGTTGCCGCATTCACATCAAAAGCGACTAGATCACCACTGTTAAATTTGGGATTAAAGAAACCCCGATATTCAACGGTATCATTACGCAAGACGGTAGTACTGAAAGCCACTGCACTCACCGAAATCGAACCGTCGGTAAAAACATTAAAGGCGGTCTGCAATGCTGATGCCAAAGCCACTGGATCGTTTGCTTCAAGATACTGGCCTCGACCATTGATTGCGGCGTGCATCAGATCATCAGCTTTTGCTGAAATTGTCGTGGTCGGATCAGGCCATACAAAAGCCGTTGTATAATCTGAAGGGTCTGGCGGTGTAGTACCGGTATTCAAGCCAAATCCTACAGTATAGGTTTTCATATGTTGATGCATGGTCTTATCGTCAGCGCCAAAAGCTGATGCAGGTGCCGCTCGGGTATCATAAACCGATGTCGGTACATCATTATCCAGGGTGGAATGTAAATCACGCTCATAATAGTACATAGCAACATCTGCTAGAGAAGTTTCAAAAGCATCCTCATACATCCCTTCATCGAAGGCTGAGGTACTGTCAGAATCATCATTGTCATGATTACCGTCTTCATCAGGGTCACTGCCATTCCACTCTCCATCAGAAAATAGCAGGGTATAGTTTACCTGACACTGACCTTGAGGAGCTGCAAGAACAGGGCACCCCGCATCACCCGGATTGGAATCAGCACCACTGCCAAAGGAATCGTCTTCCTTGCATTCAAAATGCTTACCCGCTCTTTCCAAAGCAGTACGTAATGGCGTGCCACCACCTGAGTTCACGGAATATATCTGGTCCATCATGGCCAGTTTATTACCTGACCGAAAAGAAGCATTCATCAGATCAATATTGAGACTATCATTGGCAGCATCATTAAGTACCGTATAACCCAAACGTAATCTACTTACATCTGAGATTGATCTACCCAATGCCGCCTTCGCAGCATATTCTCGCAATCGATAATAGGTAAACCAGTTGGCAAAGTTTTGTATTTCCTCTGCATAGGTACAAGACATGGGATTAGCACAATCCAGCCTATTCGCTCCACCAACAAAGGGAGCATTCGCTGGCAAAATTTCTACTTTGGTATAGGTATCATTCCATACCGGCCTTCCAGCAACATTAGTCCAGTTATACATAGCCATATTTACATTGTCATGCCACACAAACCTATAGCCGGCTGTCACTGTGTTAATAACCGGGATGGCATAGGAATAAAAGTCATGCTGAACAGTCAAATCAAAGGTTTGAATAACCGGGTCAAAGGCATCCATGGGTGCTGCGGCTGGCGGTGCATCAGCAAACTCTGTACCATTTCTATCCAGCCCAATCCAGGGTTCGTAACGCACTTCTCTATTATAATAAATAGTGCTGTACTGAGGGCTCCGTGCCCGCCACGCACCATACTGGTTACCATTAAATACACTATCTTCGCCCAACTCATCTTCGTAGGCCGCAACAAATGATCTGTACTGCGAGCCATCCCACCATTTATAGGTATTGGTAGACAAATCAAATAAATTGGTCGCGTATAAATTATACGCTGCAACATTTGCATCTTTTTGTGCTGAATTATTATAGTAAAAAAGCCCAGATGTCTGGTCGCTCATAATGCTCCAGTCCATGCTGCCAGAATCATCCATCACAACCAGCACGTTGGTTTCAGCACTGATCGCATCTTCAAGAGGCACATCGGCCAAATCCAGAATATTCTGGACCTCACCAGGCGGTGCTGGCGTTGCTGGAGGAGATGCCGCAACGACAGTAACTAAAACTGTCATGGTATTAGAAACAGCATTGCCATCAAAAAACTGCACATCAAACGAATCAGACCCCACAAAGGTTACATCCGGCGTATAAGTAAATGATCCGTCGGCATTAACTGTCAATTGTGTACCTGGGTACTTTAGCGCTCCATCTTCAAGAATCGTCGAGGAAAGTGCGGCCCCCAACGGTATAACTGTTAGAGAGTCTCCATCCGGGTCCAGGGCAGCCTGCAACAAGCCACTGCCACTGCTTATATTCAAAAATGTAGCCTGGGGAATAGTATAAGTCGGTACTGAAAAAATGGCGGGGGCATCATTCACCGCGTTAACGGTAACATTTACCACCGCCGTGGCGATATCACCGTTGTTATCAGTAAATGTATAGGAAAAAAAATCCGCCCCGTGATAATTAGGCTTGGGTGTATAGGTGATATCTGAACCGGAAATAGACAAAGTACCATTCGGCAATGTTTCAGGTAATCCCAAAATATTTAGCTGCGTTGTAGGTATAGATTCCGAGCTGTTCGGAAAACTAATAGCGTCTATAATGTGCGTTACACCATAAACCGTAACCACATTGGGCGCATCGCCCATGGTGTCATTATCAAACACGTTTAAAACGATGCTTGCATCCTCTTCAACCTCCATCACATCATCAACGGCCACAGGTATATCATCCACCGCACTAACCACAACATTAAAACTATGTGTCACCTCCAGAAGTTCCGGATCCACGGCCTTAAGAACTATGTTAGCAGAGCCGCTATCTCCGGGTGCAAAACTCAGTATCATCTCACCTGGGGCATTTGCACCGATGCTAATGCCAATTAGTGCAGGGTTACTATTACTAGATACACCAAAAGTAAGAGCACCGGCTTCGGGATCAAGGAATACCGTATTCAGATCGATCACATAATCTGTATTGTCTTCATTTACCGCTACTGCAGGAATCGGACTGACCACTGTAGGTGGTAATGCATAAACTGCAAAACCCAATACAGAAAAAAGCAGCATAAGAGCAAGCCTTGTTGCTCTGCACATTAAACTATTTGTTAGTTGATACATACTTACTACTCCCATAACTTACTACTCCCACTACTTATGTGGTCAAACTAAATAAATTTCGATACAAACCCAGCCAAATTAATCTCATGCTAAAATTTAACACCAAATGTACTTTGAAGAATTACCCGCGCATTCGCGCTACCGCCAACACCACGCGCGGTTATCCTGAAAATATCTACATTTTCCATAACCGCTGTATAAGAGGACGACACCAAATGCGGGTTTTTATTTAGATCTACTGTCGCTACCCATTCAATAATATACCTGGGTGCTTCATCCACGCCGGCAATGGCTGTGGGCGCCACTACACTCGTACCCCCACTCCACAAACCTGCAGCATCCCAATATTCCCCCGTGGCATAGGGTGCGGATATTGTTAATCCAGCAGTACCCGCAGCGGGAAAGGTAACAGTGGGGTCTGCGACCCCGAGTAAAAATGTTTCGGCATCTTTCAAGGCCACCTCTGCAGCCTGAAATGCCAACACACTATCGTGACTATTTCGTGCCATGCGTTGCTCAAGGCTGGTTGTTTGAACCGATGACACACCAATAATCGTCAATATCAGCAGGAGGACCAAGCTGATAAATAACACTACACCTTTTTGAGCACGTAAATTCATTTATCCATTCCTGAGGTTGATGGTTTGGGTAAAAGTGCGTTGAAGTAATTGATTGTCCGCAGTCACTGCATCTACGCTGCTAGCAACCACCATTATTCGTATCGTGCGAACAACGGAATTTACAGGAACCGCACTGGCCAAGACATACCGGTTAACTGAGGAGAGGTCATTGGTAGGTGTTGTGTCTACACCCAATAGCACCTGAAAATCTTCGATTCCCTGTATCAATTCCACCGGAGCCGCAGCACCCGTTTTACGCCAAAGGGATTTGATAGGATTACCCAGGTTATTCACGCGATTTGCATCAGTAGCCAGATAATAAATCTCCGTTTGTATATGCCCAACTGTTGTTCCCTGAGCATCTGCTGCGTTTCCATAGGGAAAGTTCATCGCAGATAAAGTTGAACCTGCTACATTTGAGAAATTGCCAGCACCGCCAGCACCATGTGATAACGTAGTGACTCCCGCAGCATTAGCGACTGCTGTGATCTTGAAAACAGCCGCTTGCTCACAATTGTTAATCGCCACAATTTCATCGACCTGAAAATTAAGTCCTGCCCCTGCATCTAATACAGTTGGATTAGCGCTCGGAGATATCACCTGACTAATACGGCCTCCGGGGGCTTCGACGTGCCGCAATACCAGAATATCCGCATTTGAGTCCACCTCCGCCATGTCTATTCCGTTTCCGTTAATATGCGTATTGACGGAACCCCCTGCCGCTAAATTTTGAGGTAAAGAAACTGCTGCGGGATTGAAATTGCCACCACCCTGACCATCAAATACCTCTATGGATTGAGTAATATTAAACTCGAATAATGTATTCCAATTGTTATTGGGAATCGGGCCCAGTGTGTTAATAATCTTGTCTGCATCAGGGTCACAGCCCATATATCCTCCAAGCCGTGCAGAATGCGAAATAAAATCAAGCGCAAACCTTGCATTTTCCTGCATTCGAGCCTGGCCATTCAGCAAATTGTAAGTTTGGCTATTGCCAACAAACAACTGCACAATGCCTGATGTGACCACCACTCCCAGGGCCAATGCCAGCATCAGCTCTATGAGAGAAAAGCCCTTTTGTTTTGTTAATTTAGCACTATTCATATTGGCTATACCTGGCTGTCTATGCTGACAACACTCACGTTTGGCTGATTAGCTTCCTGCCATTGCACCGTAACGGTGATTACCCCGGCAACACTCACCGCGATGGAACCATCGCCCTGGGGTAACCCAGGTAAGTTAGCGATAGATGGGAGAACACCAGCAGCTCTCAAATTTGTACATACTCCGTTGGTATTAAAATTTCCCAGAGAACACTTCCAGACCGCTATATCAAATACAACCATTTGTGCCTCTGAACAATTAACAGCCTGACAATTTGTAGGTGCTGCTGGCACATCAGTAAGAGCGATACCACCGTATGCAACTCCCGGCACAGCACCTACTGCGACAAGTGGATTTGCCCGAATACGGTCCAAAATTTCGTAGGAAAGCTGAACAGCCTGACCACGTAACAAAGCAGACCCATTGTTTTGCAAACTGACCACCTGCAAACCTGTTATGCCAAGCACCCCCACACCCATAATGAGCACAGCAACTAATAGCTCGATCATCGAAAAGCCGGTGTTTTTAGCTTGACCCGAGTTTTTGGCTCTGCCAGCATTTTGCATCAGGCGAGCATCAAAGCCCTGTTTATTTATTATGGACATGTTAGAAAATCTCCAATATCTACGCGGCCAATCGCACTAACACTGGCTTGCCGGCCCCGGGGAACATCATCACACAAAAGCAATCTATCAACATTGGGGTCGCCGCCAAGACCGCCCAACAACATACCTCTGGAATTAAAGGTTAACGTGGCAACATTATTAAGATTACCGCCGGCATCAAAGGTGCCGTTGCTGATAGCGGGAAAACTCCTAAGGGCGTTATTACAATTACCACCGTTCCCCACAACCACACACCAGCCTGGACCCCATTCGTTAGTGCTATCGCCTGAATTTACTGCTTGCAAACTCACCGCAGTTCCACGATTGACCGCTTCACTGCGTGCCAGCATTGCGGCTAATACAAAATCATTGGCATTTGTCGTCAACGAACGCTGGGCTACAAAGCCGGAGAAAGCTGGTGCAGCCATTCCCAGCAACACCGCTGCAATCGCTAGTGTTACCAAAATTTCGACCAATGTCAGACCTCGCTGATAAGTCATTCGTTCGCACCCTCCCTGAAGGCATGCATCTTTATCTAATAAACAATTAAGTTAAAAATATTCAGCCAATCTATGTTGGCTATCTGTGTCAGCTGTCTTGTCGTCAGCTAAATTCCATTAATAACTTACTTCACGAAAAGCAGTTTACAAAGTTCGGAGAGGATATGAGAGCGAGGACCGATGTGCGGTCATTTTTCCGGATAAATGGTAAATATTTGGCAATAAAGCACAAATTTTGACCACAATTTAACCGTTATGTACCGTTTGGCACTATTCAAGCATTCAAGGTGGATATAGCAGGAATACTCTCAGCGTATCCTGAAGAAGCTATGAAGTAGTAAACAGCCCCGTAGGATCAACCATGCGGCAAGGCGAAGGTGCTCTGCCAGTTTGAAAACTATCTAGACAGGGCCAGTACAGGACCAAATGCTGGCTGCTGCTAAAGTGGAGATTTTCTAATTAGGAAAGCTTGTCTAGTGACAGAAGTATGTCTGGCAAAAAATCTCGAATTAATGGTCCTTCCAATTGTCTTCGCCCGCATCAGCAAAATCTGAATCGTTATTTTTATCCCACAACTGACTGCCGTCGCTGTCAATACGTAAAGCACCGTTTGTCGCAACCGGTGACCCTACAATAGCAGTTGCCAGTATTTCAAATGTTGATCCATTTCCCGGAACATTTTGTACAGCGTAGTTATAACGTGTAGACCTTGGAGTGCAAATATTCGCGCTCACAGCGCCATTACTGGCATCTCCCGTACCATCCGCGTCAGTATCAACCAGCGTTGCATAACTGAAAGCCGCCGCGGCAAGGCGCTCCATACCCTGAGCACACAACAACAAATCTGACTGCCCTTCCGTTCGATAAGTTCTAATGCTGTACTGAGTATACAGGGGCATAGCTATGGCGGAAATTAGGCCAATAATTGTTACCGCAATCAATAATTCTGTGAGAGTAAAACCCGAATTTCGATGTCGCTTACGCCCGCTCATTACAGTTTCCATATCGCTCACCCACAATTTATTTCTGGTCCGCTTTCGTTTTGAACAGGTAGCTTTCAACCACGCTATTCAACTATTCAATTCAACCACCTGTTAGAACTCTTGCACTGAGGACAATAAACCTTCCTGAACGTCCAGAATAGTCACTTCAAAAACCAGCGCGCGCCCCGCCAGCGGGTGATTAAAATCCACAAGGATCTGCTGCTCATGGACGGACTTCACTATTCCTGGCAACTCTCCACCCACTCCGGCAAATGACACCATTAAACCCGGTTCAAGCTGAATATCATCGGCGAATTTATCACGATGAATGTAATTTATGTTGTTCGGGTTCACTTTTCCGAAGGCTTGTTCCTCCGATAACTCAAAACGACGTGAATCCCCGGTGGACAAGCCCAAAATACAACGCTCAAAGCCAGGTAAAAGATTACCGTCACCGACTCGCAATTGCGCGGGGCCAGAGCTTGCTGTTGAATCAATGGGTTCACCATTCATAAGGCTCAAAGCAAAATGTAATTTTACCCGGCTATTTGGACCAATTGTTTGTGCCCCGTTTGGTAACTTGGCTTTCTGTGGAGGGCCTTTTTGGAAATCTTGTTTTTTCTGCATCAGGTTTTTTCTACATCAAATAGTTGTTCGGAAATTTGCGGTGCTATATTTTGACGAGACTCTGTTTTTAACCAAATCTGCTTTTTATGAAATATTGCTTATTCATGCAAAGCACCGGGTTTATCTTTTAAATCCGCGGCAATCAGATAAAGCCAGCCACAAGCACCCAAAAATATAGCAGAATCGGCTAGATTAAAAGCGGGAAAATTGTGCTCAAGGTAATGCACCAGAATAAAATCAACAACGTAGCCCTCGGTCATACGTCCCCAAAGATTCCCAAGGGCTCCGCCCAGAATCATGGCATAGGTAAAACCCAATAACCTCTCATGGGACTTAACCCGGTAAATTTCCCAAACAATGTATGCGGAGAACCCCCAACCCAGGAGAATAAATACCCAGGTCTGCCAGCCACCGGCATCACTAAGGAAACTAAACGCAGCACCATTATTGTGCCACCGAACAATACTAAACATCGGCCAGATCACTAGTTCATCACCCAGCGAAAGATTGTCGCTAATATAATGCTTGGACAATCTATCCAAAAATAAAACAGCGGCAGACAGTCCGTACCAGCGACTCACGCAAATGCCGCCCTTGCAGACTGCATATCCCGTTGAATCTGTTCTTTGAGCGCCTCTAAAGAATCGAATTTCTTTTCTTCCCTAATTTTGTGTCTAAAGGTTACAGTCAATAATTCCCCGTACAAATCTCCACTCCAATCAAATATATGGACTTCCAGGAGAGGCTCGCTGCCGTCTACGGTCGGGCGCATACCTATGTTCGCAACACCCTGGTAAATTTTGTCCAGCCCACCAACTTCTACAGCAAAAACACCACTTAATGCTGATTGATAGCGACGTACTCTTAAATTTGCAGTAGGTGCACCCAGTTGCCGACCCAGTTGCCGACCATATACTACCCGACCCATGATAAAATACGGATGACCCAAAAGACTCTCAGCGGTATGTAAATTCCCTTTGCTCAATTCTTCGCGAATGCGAGAGCTACTTACACGCCCGTGTTCAAAAGTAAGTGTGCCTAAGTGACTTACGCCAAAACCATATTTGTCACCAGCTTCTTTTAGCATGCTGTAGTCGCCTTCGGCACCCTGTCCAAAGCGAAAATCATCGCCAACAACCAGGTATTTTACATCCAGACGTCTGACCAAAAAATCTTCGATGACCGTATGCGCAGCCACTTTAGACATTGCTTTATTGAAGGCCAAACACAAAACTCGATCCAATCCGGAATTTTTCAACAAAGTGATTTTCTCACGAAAACGAGTGAGTCGCGCAGGCACCGCACCACCGCGGAAAAATTCACGTGGTTGTGGCTCAAAGGTTATCAATACACTCGGTACCGATAACTCTTCTGATTTAGCAATTAAATGCGCCAGCAACATTTGATGACCATGGTGCACACCATCGAAATTCCCCACGGTGACAACACAACCACTATGCCGCTTCTTCACATTGTAGATACCTCGAATTACCTCCATGCGCACTCACCCGTTATAACGTAAATCATGCATTCGTATTCCCATCAATAATAAGATACAAAAATATGTAATACCGCCAGCAAAACAGAGCAAGGCCAGATTAAATACCCGCTCCATCATACTCATTGCGTACCAATCAATTGTTTCCGGCATCAGTAAAAATAAAACCGCAACCATCAGCACACTGGCAATAATCACTTTTAGCGCAAATACACAAAACGAAAAATCTGGTGTGTACAATCTAAGCAGGATTAGCCCCCTCAACAACAAATAGCTATTGACCAAAGCCGCCATGCTAGTGGCAAATGCTAAGCCAACATGTCCCATCCAGGTAAACATGGCAAGATTACCTACTATATTAACCGCAACGGCTATCGCACCTATTCTAAAGGGTGTGCGCACGTCCATACGAGCAAAATAAGCCGGCACCATAATTTTCACCATACACAGACCAAATAATCCAACGGCATAAGCCCTTAAGCTGAGCGCAGCCATTTCTGCATCAAACTGACTTAGCGCCCCGTGGAAGAATATAGTGGTAATGAGTGGTACAGCAAGCACAAACAGTGCAATTGCCGCGGGAAAGGCCCACAATAAACCCATACGCATTCCCCAACTCAAGGCCTGGCGAAACCCAGCCATATCTCCCGATGTAAACAAGCGTGAAAGGTTAGGTAACAAGACAGTACCCAGTGTTACTGCAACCAGGCCTAAAGGAAGTTCCATCAAGCGATCAGAGTAGTACAACCACGAAATACTGCCAACACTCAAGGTAGATGCCAGCATAGTATCAACCAATGCATTTATTTGCCCAACCGAGGCTGCAAATGCTGCTGGCACAATGAGTTTTCTAACCCGCGCCACACCCGGGTGTTTGCGCCTAATTTTAGGCAGAACCAGCATATTTAAACGCTTTAATGCGGGAAACTGGAACAAAAATTGTAAAATGCCAGCCGCAAGTACGCCCCAGGCCAGTGCCATTACTGGCGTTTCAAATTGAGGTGCTATGATTAACGCCGCAGCTATCAGGCAAACATTAAGCAGCACCGGAGTAAAAGCAGGAACCGCGAATTTATCAAAACTATTCAGAATTGCACCCGACAAAGCTGTCAGCGAAATAAACCCCAGATAGGGGAAACACACTCTGAGCATGTCTGATGCAATACTCAATTGCTCCTCACTGCCCCTAAACCCCGGTGCAAAAACCAGAATCAACGTCGGCGCGATAAACATTCCCACTATACAAACGGTAAACAGGGCCAGTGCCAGTTCAGCACTGATAGCCTGTATAAAAAATAATAATTCAGCACGAGATTTTCGGCTTTTATAATCCGACAGCACCGGCACAAAAGACTGGGCAAACGCACCTTCTGCAAACAAACGCCGAAATAAGTTGGGAATGCGAAAGGCAACAAAAAATGCATCAGCAAGACCAGAGGCACCAAAAAAATGCGACAATACAATATCTCGGACAAACCCCGAAATACGAGACAACAAAGTCATCAACGCAACCACAGTGCCTTGATTGGACAAACTGTGTTTGGGCGAATCGGATTGTTTTTGCGATACCGGCTCAGCACTCATGTCTATATAACTCTTATGCCTGACCGAGTAGTATGGAGGGCCATTTTAGTGGTCTTGGTAGCTTCGGATCAAGCTGTACATTAAAACTGTAATAGATGCCTTTTTCCTGGATATTAACGAGCTAAACTATTGACATACGCGAAGCTCGACGGCATATTGTTGCGTCCTTGATTTAGGTGCCGGGATTTTAGGTGTCGGATACGGCACCTGCGCACCGAGAGTACACGACAACCCATTTGATAAATTCCAGAGGAATACAAAGTGGCAAATAGCCCTCAAGCCAAAAAAAGAGCACGTCAACAGGATAAAACCGGCAAGCGCAACTCAAGCCAACGATCCATGGTCAGAACGTATATCAAGCGAATTTATTCTGCTCTGGAAGAAGGCAGCCATGAAAACAGTTTGAAAGCCTTTCAAACGGCTACACCCATTATTGACCGCATGGTCAGCAAAGGTATTTTGCATAAAAACAAGGCGTCTCGATTGAAGTCACGTCTGAATGCCAAGGTAAAAGCACTCGCCTAGTACGAGCCCGCAGTCAATCTTATATAACAACCAGATTGTCGCGGTGTATCAATTCTGGCTCTCCTATTACGTCCAGGCTACGCTCGATTTGCCCACTGGTTAATCCCAGCATTTTTTGTGCCTCAAAATAAGCGTAGTTAACCAGGCCTTTTGCAACGTGCACGCCGTTTGTATCAGTGCACAGCACCATGTCACCACGTACATAGTTTCCCCGGGATGTCTGCACGCCAACAGCCAGCAAACTTCGCCCTTTTTGCTGCAAGGCGTTAACTGCCCCACTATCAAGAGTTAACGTACCACTGACCTTCAACTGTCCAGCTATCCAGCGTTTACGCGCATCCATTACTTTCAAATCAGCACTAAGGCGCGTGCCAATCTGCTCGCCATTTGCCAGAGACAGAAGAACATTGGGATGATGCGCATCACAAATCACGGTAATCGCACCTGATCGTGCAGCGGTGCGTGCCGCTCTCAGTTTAGTGAACATGCCACCACTTCCGAATGCACCGGTCTCACGACCTGCCATAGCATCCAGTGACGGATCTGAAGCGAGGGCTGCTTCAACCAGCTTGGCATCAGGAAAACGCGTTGGGTTTTTATCATGCAAGCCCGACTGATCTGTAAGCAACACCAACATATCAGCCTCCACCAGATTGGAAACCAAAGCCGCCAGTGTGTCATTATCTCCGAATTTAATTTCGTCAGTTACCACCGTATCATTTTCATTAATCACCGGTATGACACCCAGCTTAAGTAAGGTTCTAAGCGTGGAGCGGGCATTCAGATAACGCGTTCGATCCGATAAATCTTCATGGGTTAACAAGACCAGTGCAGTTCGCATACCGTGACATTGAAAAGCTCGCTCATACGCTTCTATCAAGCCTACTTGCCCAACAGCCGCTGCCGCCTGGAGTTCATGCATATTTCTTGAACGGTTATTATCAAAACCCAGACGATGACAACCCTCCGCAATCGCGCCTGACGACACCAGCACTACTTCTGCACCACTATCAACCAGCATCGCTACCTGCTCTGCCCAGACATCTATCGCAGATGTATCCAGCCCGCCACCTTCGCAACCCGGTGTTAACGACGAGCTGCCAATTTTGATAACCCACCTATTCATCGCGATATATAATCTCGGGGCCTTCTTGCTCTCCGGCCCGCTTCGCCCGGCGGCCTTTCCTTTCCGCGCTCAAGCGCTGAGAATGCTCAAGCACATCTGCGCTAATAGCCGCCTGGATTTCAGTCTCTTTTAATTCAGCCTCCGGATCACCAGCAACATTACGTTGTGCCTCCTCAAGGCTACTCATTAAATCACCCATCAGAGTTTGCAGGCCCGATCTTTCAACCGCGGATATTGCATATAATGGTGACTCCGCCAACGCGGTCGCTTGCAAGCGATTTCTAAAATCATTCACCCACATATCGCGCTGGTCTGCTGGGATCAAATCCATTTTAGTCAGCACTAACCAACAAGGACGCTTGGCAAGAGAGGCACTATAGCTATTTAATTCTGCTTGCACTTTACAGAGGTTATCGAAGGCATCGGTTTCATCCATGGGCTGTACCTCTACCATGTGCAAAAGTATGCGGTTACGTGCCAGATGTCGCAAAAATTGACTGCCCAAACCCGCACCCTGGGCAGCGCCTTCAATCAAACCCGGAATATCAGCCATGACTAAGCTGCGATCATCACCTACTCGAACTACCCCGAGCTTTGGTTCTAGTGTGGTAAAGGGATAATCTGCGATTTTAGGACGCGAAGCCGACACCGCGGAAAGCAATGTTGACTTGCCTGCATTTGGCATTCCCAATAAACCCACATCAGCCATTAATTTCAGCTGAAGGAGCAAATGCCGCACTTCACCAGCTGTGCCAGGTGAAGTTTTACGTGGCGCACGGTTTGTGCTGGACTTAAACCGAGTATTTCCCAAACCGTGCCAACCACCCTGGGCAACCCTTAGTTCATCACCCGGGGCAGCCAGATCACCAAGTGTTTCAAGGGTTTCTTCTTCTATAACCGTCGTACCCAAAGGAACGCGTACTATTCTGTCTTCGCCTTTGCCACCAGTTTTGTTTCGGCCACTACCACCCTGACCATTTTTGGCACGATACAATGGCTGAAATCGAAAATCGACCAGTGTATTCAGGGCTTCATC
The DNA here is from genome assembly GCA_019090385.1 of Pseudomonadales bacterium. Classification (GTDB taxonomy): domain Bacteria; phylum Pseudomonadota; class Gammaproteobacteria; order Pseudomonadales; family Azotimanducaceae; genus DC-out156. The sequence continues at coordinate 29,500 of JAHRWB010000226.1, forward strand.
AACCACCAAATATACGCTGCCACCGTCGCCACCATCCCCACCATCAGGACCGCCCTTTTCTATATATTTCTCGCGCCGGAAACTGAGGCAGCCATTGCCACCTTTTCCTGCTTCTACCCGGATACGGGCCTCATCTAGAAATTGCATATGGGGATCTCCCTTTAGCCATCAACAGCACAGGGGCTCAAAAAAAACCCCGCTGGCGCGGGGCTGGTCAACGCCTAGGAAATGGCTTCGGCAGCCGAATCTACGTTGACGTATTTTCTACCATGTGGGCCTTTTATCTCAAATTTTACCGCACCATGGGATTTTGCATACAAGGTGTGATCTCTTCCCAAACCTACATTACGCCCGGGGTGGAATTTAGTACCACGCTGACGCACGATAATATTACCGGGCACAACAACCTCACCACCATAGATTTTTACACCTAATCGTTTGGATTCCGAATCGCGACCATTACGAGTACTACCACCTGCTTTTTTATGTGCCATTATCTAGCTCCTTTGATTCCGATCGGACTAAGCCGCACTAATACCAGTTATCCGAACTTCGGTATACAACTGACGATGGCCCTGTTTACGCAGGTAATTTTTTCGCCTATGAAACTTCAGTACCTTGATCTTTTTGTGTTTGGCCTGGGCAAGAACTTCTGCATTCACTTTACCACCATCGATATAAGGCTTGCCTACAGAAATTTTATCCCCTTCGCCAACCAGCATTACTCTATCAAAAATCACACTATCACCGGGCTTGCCTTCAAGTTTTTCTAGGCGAATAACTTCCCCTTCGATCACTCGATGTTGCTTGCCACCACTCTCAAAAACCGCAAACATACCTAACTCCTGATGTGCGCCGATACTCTAAAGCGTATTAAGATAGAGTTTTAAGAGCACGAACTGTAATATAAGACCCAAGAGGACTATAAAAGACCTCACAAAACGGCGCGCCATTCTACGAGCAAAAGATATTGATTACAATAACTTACCCACACAAAAACCTCATTATTAATAAGAGCAGTGAAATAACTTAATGTCGGAACAAGTCCTGGAAAATCAACATGCGGCCCTCCCTAAACGCATAGACTCAATTGAAGATGTTTATAAGCTAGTAGAGAATGATTTTAATGCAGTTAACTGCATGATTCCCAAGCAGTTAACCTCCGACATCAATCTTGTCGAAGAAATTGGCCAGTACATTACTGAAAGTGGCGGCAAACGGCTCAGGCCGTTACTGGTATTACTGTCAGCCAAAAGCCTGAATTACTCCGGAGAAGACCACATTATCCTGGCCACCGTTATCGAGTTCCTGCACACCGCAACTCTTTTACATGATGACGTGGTCGATAAATCTTTTTTACGAAGAGGCAAAGCGACCGCCAATTCATTGTGGGGCGATTCGTCAAGCATATTGGTGGGCGATTTTCTGTATTCACGCGCCTTTCAAATGATGGTTGAACTGAAAAACATGGAAATCATGAGCGTTCTTTCTCAGGCAACAAATATTATTGCTGAAGGCGAAGTTGCGCAATTATCGCGCATAGGAGACGTCAATCTTTCTGAGCAGGACTATTTTCAAGTTATTCAGGCAAAAACTGCCATGTTGTTTAAAGCAGCATCCCACACAGGTGCGATTCTGAGCACAAGCGATGCATCCTGTATAAAAGCACTGGAAAACTATGGCATGTCCCTGGGACTGGCTTACCAGCTGGTAGATGATTGGTTGGATTATGCCGGGGACCAGGAATTGATGGGAAAAAATATTGGGGATGACCTTGCTGAAGGCAAGATGACCCTGCCACTGATACACGCTGTGAAACAGGGAAGCGAACGCGTTGTTCAGCTAATAGCGGACGCTATTGAAAAACCTTCACATGACAATATCCAGCATATTTTACAATTGGTGAAAAACTCCGGTGCGCTGGAATATACAAAAGCGCAGGCCGAAAGTTACGCAAAAAAGGCTATCAATCATCTAAGCACCTTACCCGATAGCGTGTATAAACAAGCGCTCACAACGCTTGCCCGGTTTTCAATTTCACGATTTGCCTAGTCTTACAAAGCCGCCCATCAAACAGCACTTGCCGGTGCAAGCTCATAGTGGAAAAAAATTTGGCTCAAATCTAATCGGATGACCGCGCAAAAAGCGGTTAACTGTCAGATTAGATTTGAGCGCAGGGCTGTTTACCCGCTCAGGGCTGTTTACGCTTATCGTGCTTATTATGCCGGATTCGAGCGGATTCTTTATTCGCTTTGTGCTGTAACCTTGCACGTTCCTTTCGAGTCACATCTCCATCCGCTTTCACGCGATGCTCCGCTCTTCTAAGCTGACGCTGCCCTTGAACCAGCCTGATGGATTCTTTCCGGGTTAACTCGCCTGAATTCACACCCTGCAGGATTCGGTGATGCTGCCTATCTTCACGCTCATCTAGCAGAGGAGTTGCTGCAAATACCGAACTGCCCACCGTGCAGCCTATGCCAGCTACTATTACAATTTTTATCAATCTATTCACTTTCATCTTCCTTTTATTAACTACTCCAGGGTAACAACGCCTGAGCAGCAGAAAGGTTGACAACAAGTGTTCTTTTCGATTCGCGTATCTATCCTTTTGCCGATAAATATAAGTTTGCGCTAACTGCGCGACTCTTGCTGATTCCCAGCAGTGGCCCATTTATCCACTAGAAACTGAACAGTTTTCGGTCGGATGGGTTTAGTCGCGTAATCATTCATGCCTGCTTCAATACATAAGGCCTTGTCGCTGGCCATAGCATTTGCAGTCAGCGCAATGATGGGGACTTGTGACTTTAAGTCATTACCTATTCCGCGAATACGTCGCGTCGCCTCCAGACCGTCAAGAACAGGCATACGTATATCCATGAAAACCAGGTCCGGAGTATCTTGGGAAAAAAACTCCAGCGCTTCTTCGCCGTTATTGGACACAAATACTGTGTGTCCCATTTTTTGCAATACACTCTTTATTACCTTTTGATTTACCAAGTTGTCTTCCACAACCAGTATCTCCAAAGATTTTGTACCCGCATTTTCCTGTGATGTTTTTTTCAATATACCCAGCTGTTCAACTTCATCAGCATCAGCAATCTCTAGCGGCAAACTGAAGGTAAAAAGCGCACCTGCCCCCTTGTTATTAGAGGCAGCAATAGTTCCTCCCATGAGGTCTACCAATTGCGCACAAATGGATAGCCCCAAACCGGTCCCACCAAATTTTCGGGTTGTCGATAAATCAGCCTGGGTAAATTTCTCAAACAAATTATCGATATTATTCCTCGGCAATCCCATTCCGGTATCATCAACATCAAATTTGCACTGACAACTACCCTCGGAATCGCAACATAATTCTGTGCTGATTGTAATGCTGCCTGATTCAGTAAATTTCACCGCATTGTTCACCAGATTAAGGAGTACCTGCCGAATTCTTTGAGGGTCGCCAACAACAAATTTAGGCCCTTTGGAATCCTGGACGACTCGCAGCTCCAGAGACTTCTTATCAGCCTCTGAACGCACAATGCTCACCGTCGAGTTGACCATGTCATGCAAATCAAACGGAATGATCTCCAGTGTCATCTGACCCGCTTCCATTTTTGAGACATCAAGAATATTGTTAACAACAGACAGCAGGCTTTCACTTGAAGATTGCAGTGTAAGCAAATCATTCATTTCTTCGTGATTAAGATTTGCGGTCTTTAGCATTTCAGCCATGCCAATAACCCCATTCAATGGCGTACGAATTTCATGGCTCATATTGGCGAGAAACTCACTTTTTGCAATATTCGCAGCCTCAGCTTCTTCTTTGGCGATCAATAATACTTTAGCATTCTGTTGAAGTATTCGGTTGGCTGTTTTGCTGGTTTCGCCGTGCACCAAAATGCCTACACTTAGTGCCAATAACACGATAAGCACAAAGGTGTACTCAGGCACAAGTGTTTGTATGTTAGCGAGTCCGATTTCTGTAGGAGTCACCACCAAATCAAGCGTTTTATTGCTTAATCCAATGGGTACCGTATGCGCAAAACTACTCGTTTTCCTGGTATCTTTACCGAAATTGAAAATAGAGTTTCCATCAAATTCAATATTCAACACATAACCACCAAATCGATCTGACAGTGTGGCGTTGAGCCAGTTTTCAACATGGAAAGCTAAGACAATTACCCCGCTAAACACTTCTCCAATATAGAGTGGATGCAAAGCGAGAAAACCACTGTTTTCACTAGCGAGCCGAGTTGGCTCAGTAAACACCATCTCTCCAGTTTCTCTGGCCAAATCAAAAGCAGTCCTTCGGATCGCATCTCTCCTTAGGCTCAAGTTGACAATTTTTTCATTACCTTTCAATGGCTCCACCCACCGCACTACACCCTGCTTGTCTGCCCAGGCAGCAACGGCGTAAGAATCATCAACTTCTTGATAGCTACGGACATTCCGTATCCATACATCACGCGGTGTTCCCTCATAATCGTCTTTCCAACGTGCCGCCATGATACGAATAACATTGGACCTCCTTGCAAGGTCTTTTTGAATCAAATTGGACACTTCCAGCGCAGTATCTCGCACATTTTTGTGTGTGTCCCGATTTCGCTCATCATCCAAAATATACCACACCCCAGAGGCAATCAGCAGACCGACTACAGTAATCAGTAACAGCGGCTTAATCATACTTATTTCCAGGTTCCAACCAATCGGGTTTGCTCTCTACCTTGGCCAATAACGCCTCTAGATGAGCCTCAAAAAACTTGGCGTATTGAAAAACATTGGAAAATTTCTTCTTCCCCCTTTTTTGCGTCGTTGGTGTAATTGGTGTTAAGGAGTTTCCATGCGTTAATAGAAAAGTCAATTCTGAATCCAAAATCATCACTAGATCATAAATATCACTCGAAACAGGTTTAATATCATTGGCCCGCAGCGTCATAATGGGAAATCTGGATAAATGGAATATTTTTTCTATCAACAGAAAATTATTGGCTAAAAGTAAGTAAACATCTTTTGGCGACTTTCTTCTAACCATAATTGGAAAGTGTATTTTCCTCTGCTCCGGGAATATGGATAGAAGCTGCTGGGTATAAGCGATTAAAATATCCAACTGCCGAATAATTTTCTCAGGTAGGACAGGCTGTTCCAGCAATATATTTAACTCGCGGTTCGTATGCAGCACTGTCTCGAAAATAGCTGTTGACTGAATACTACCCCTCACCAAACAGTCACTGACTTGTTCAGAAATCCCCAGAACCTGTTTTATGTGCATTAAACGTTTTACAGACGCATCAACCACCATAAATATATGTTGAGGGAGAATCGGCACTGCTGACACCGCGACTGGTTGGCGAATTTTGGTATGAGTCCACTCGAACGCAAGACGATCCGCCTTACGATACATACTCTGCGTTAGATAATAGACTTCTCTTTGACTGGTATTTTCAACTCCAATGTCAAATCCTTCATATACAGGCCTACCAATCTCCGCCCTAATTTGCTCCATTATTTTTTGGAAATATATTATCCGCTCCAATACATCAGCTGATACTACCTCCTGCCCAGGCACCGCTCGACCACATGCTTGCAATGCCACTGATTCAGGCGTATCTGTTAGTGCAATCTCGCTGAATAAACCCAGTGACAAAAACACAATTAGCTTTTGATGAAGATGCACAACTACTCTCTAGTCCATATCCCACTGTTAAGACTAGACGCTGCATAGAGAATTTTCCTGCAATCAGACACACACATTTTTCCTCACCCTACAGATACGACGATTGGTGTCCATTTTATGGCCGTAATATAGAAGGGAGAACGACTGTCCAATATTATGAGAAATAGATGCCTGACTTGCCGAGGCACCCTAAAGTTATAGACTATCTGTATTTTCGGCTTATCTATTTGTGCTGGTCATTTTGTTCAGGACTAACTTATTCTGGCAGCGGGGCTGCCTGAAGCCATTGCTGACCCCGCTGATGAGCCCAGTGCCGTAGCTGTTCTAACGTCCCATAGGCTTTTTGTC